>CANQJI010000075.1 GCA_947624205.1 uncultured Akkermansia sp.
TTTACGAGGTACGATGTACGATTTATTAATAATGTGCGCGTTGCGCAGATTTTTTTCGGATCATTAATGTATGCTGAGATCTCTTTAGATCCATCAGCATGTGTCATAACTTTTGATGCGTATTAACGGTAATATCAGTCAATAAGGGCATTCCTCTGTTGATCAACTTCTTCTCAAATGCGTTTGCCTATGTACGATGTGCGATGTGCGATTTTGGTAACATGCGCGTTGCGCATGTCTTTCGAGGGGGTAATGTGTGTGGGAACGGGAAAGGTGTCAACGTAATCCTCATCATGAGAACGTACGTTGTTATGGCCATTTTCAATGGACAATGCCGAGTTATATCGACTCATTCAAACGTTTTTCTCTGCTGTTTGACTTCTTTCTAACATGTTTATTGCAGGACAGGGCAAGTAAAACTTGCAAAAAGAGGTGAAATGGTGTAGTCTTCGGCGCGAGCGGGGTTCTGATCTGTTCGTATGGCGTCATGCAGAAGAACCAGAAGAGGAGTGCCGCTTTCTTCCTCCAACAAAAAACTACCTTGTCATGAGTACGAATCAGAAGAAGTTCCTCAAGATTCTTATTGTGCTGCTCCTCAGTGGGGCGATGTTGTTCATTCCCTTTGAATCGCTTGGTGTGCCGATTAACCCGGTGCAGGCGCGTGTGGTGGCTCTCTTCGTACTGGCGGCTCTCATGTGGATTTTGGAACCCATTCCCATCTGGACGACATCGACACTGGTGATTGCGCTTTGCTTGTTGGGTATTTCGAACCAGGCGCTTACATTCCTCCGACCGGATCGCTACGACAAGGTGGAAGTGAACGCGATCGTTCAGGAAGCCATTGGTTCCGGCGGCGCTGTGAGTCCGGAGCTTCTGAAGGAGATTCAAAATACCGTGAATGCTCGCCTCAAGAAAAAGGCGACTGTGAATGAGCAGGAGGTGCGTATGACTCTTGGCTTCCAGCTCATGGATTACAGTGAGAAGGCTGAGACAAAAGGGGATGCGGCAGCGGCGCAGACTCTCAAAGAAGCGCATCACAGACTGTATGAGGATGCTCTTTCGGCGCGAATCAAGAATCTCAAATTCGTCAACGTGATGCAGCAAAAGACGACGATGGCGACCTTTGCTGACCCGATCATCATTCTCTTCCTGGGCGGGTTCTTCCTGGCGGCTGCGGCCACGAAATACCGATTGGACATCAATCTGGCCAAGGTGCTGCTGAAACCCTTTGGCACGAACCCGAAATTTGTGATGCTCGGACTCATGGTAGTAACGGCTCTCTTCTCCATGTTCATGAGCAACACGGCAACGGCAGCCATGATGCTCGCCATCCTGACCCCGGTGCTGGCTCTCTTCGGACCGGAGGATCGCGGACGTGCGGCATTTGCCCTTTGCATCCCGATTGCGGCGAACATTGGCGGCATCGGGACTCCCATCGGGACCCCGCCGAATGCCATTGCTTTGAAGGCCATGCAGGACATGGGACTCACCATCACTTTCGGCAAGTGGATGGTGTTTGGCGTACCGTTTGTGATTGTGATGCTGTTGGTAGGTTGGTTCATCCTCGTGAAGATGTTCCCGACGCAACAGAAAGAGCTCAAGCTCGAGGTGGGAGGAAAATTCCTCAAAACTCCCAAGGCTATCATCGTGTATTCCACCTTCGCGGTGACCATCGCTCTGTGGTGCTTCAGCGATATGCTTTCGCTGGGACTTGACTCGAACACCATCGCCATCATCCCCATTGCCGTGTTTGCCATCACGCAGGTGATCACTAAGGAAGATCTTAAGTCCATGAGCTGGGACGTGCTCTGGCTCGTGGCCGGCGGTTTTGCACTCGGCGTTGCGCTGCAGGAGACCGGGTTGGCCAAGGACATGATAGATGCCATTCCCTTCGGGACATGGAATCCCACGGTGCTCATGATTGGAGCCGGCTTCATCTGCCTCTTCATGGCGACCTTCATGAGCCACACTGCCACGGCTTCGCTGCTCATGCCGATCCTGGCTGGCGTGGCGGGCGCTATGGTGAAGACCGGGAGTATGGACGACGCCGGCGCTATCGGCCTGCTCTGCGCGATTGCGTTTGCGTCTTCGCTGGGCATGGCTCTGCCGATTTCCACCCCGCCGAATGCCCTGGCATATGCTACCGGTCTTGTGGAGCAGAAGGGTATGGCAATTTCCGGTACAATACTCTGTCTGCTGGGTTTGTTCATTACGTTCGTGCTGATGTATTTCCTGCAAACCATCGGCTTCTTCGCCGTTTGACGCGTTACTATGATCTCCCTGCCGGACTCCATCATGCACCCGCTCAAGCGGGTTAACCGGGTCTATTTTACGGATCCGGATCGCATCCTCGCGATTCCGGCAGGCGGCACCCTCGTGCGGCAGAATGAAGAGTGTCACCGGCTCTTTCTTGTCCTGCGCGGCACTTTCGTGGCTTACCGCAGGTCGGATAATTTTGAGGGCAGTGAATTGCCGGCGGAGACTCAGGTGCGTGGGCAGGAAGTTTTTCGTGCCGAACCCCGTTCGTACGTCTGTGTGCAGGCTTTCTTTTCACGCTCCTACCACAGCAGTTATCACATTGCTGCCGTGGAGGACGCTGAAGTGGCGTACATCGACGATACAACGCCTGCAGTGGACGAGGAACACTATGGTACCCTGGAACAGCAGTTCGTTCCGGTGCTGGTGCACGAGCTTGCGGCGCGCAATTTCCGCATTTTCACTCACGTGTCGGAGAAGGAGGAGGCGGTAAGGCTGCTGCAGAGGGCGGAAATGGCGTCCGTGCTCGGACAGCTCTCGGCCGGCATTGCGCATGAGCTGAACAACGCCGTTGGTGTGATTTCTCGACGCACGGATTTTGTCGCGGAGAATTTGTCCTCCTTCCTCGGCGAGAACGATCCTCAGAACGCTCGTCTTTTCCGGTACGGGTATGAGGATGAGTCCTTCTTGTCTGCGGGTGAGGTGCGAACCCGTGCCAGAGCTTATGAACGCGATTTGGATATGTCGCAGGAGGCTTCCAGGGTACTTGCTCACATCGCGCCGGATGATGCGACTCTCAAGCGGCTGGATACCCGATTTATCAAACATATCCGCCGCCATTTTCGCTTTTGGGAACTGGGACACGACCTCCGTGATCTGCGGATGGCTTCGCGTCATGCCTCCGGCATTGTTCGTGCCGTGAAATTGCTTGGTGGCGGGAGCAGCTCACGTGAGGCGGGAGTGGACGTGAATCAATCCGTACGTGATGCGCTCAATCTGCTTTCTGCAAAGCTCAAAAATATCACTGTGCGGACGCAGTTGGGCGAACTGCCGAGCGTCTTTGCCGACCCCACTGAGCTGCTGCAAATCTGGACCAACATTATCTCCAATGCCTGTGATGCCATGCAGCATGCGGAAACGCCTCAGCCCATGGTTTGCATCACCACCACGACTCTGCATGCAGAAAATCTGCAATTGTTGCCCACGGAATACGTGGCTGTCACTATCTCCAACAACGGACCTTCCATCCCCGAGGAGATACGCGACAAGATATTTCAGCCGAGTTTTACCACGAAAAAGAAGGGGATGGATTTCGGACTGGGACTCGGTCTCTCTATTGTGAGGCGTCTTGTGGACAGCTACGGCGCCACCGTTGAACTTCACAGCTCAGACATTATCACCTCATTCACCATCAACCTACCTACCACTCAAATCCATGGAAACGATTAACATCATCTGTGTAGACGACCAGCCGGAAGTGCTGGATTCTGTACTCCGCGATCTGCGTCCGCTCTCTCCACTCATTCGACTGGAGGAGGCCAGCGGTACTGAAGATTGTCTGCGTTTGCTCGAGCAAATTGATGAGGATGGCGGACATGTGGCCGTGCTCATCACTGACCAAGTGATGCCCGGCAACACCGGAACTGATCTGTTGGCCAAAGTGACAGGCGATGCCCGGTTCTCACACACTCGCAAGATCCTGCTCACCGGGCAGGCCACTCATGCTGACACCATCAATGCCATCAATGAAGGTCGCCTGGATAATTATGTTGAAAAACCCTGGGAACCGGAAAAGCTGTTGAACATGGTGAAGCGTTTGCTCACCCTCTACATCATGGAGGCAGGTATTGATTACAAGCCCTACATGAGTATTCTCGACAACGCAACATTGTTTTCGAAGCTGCGCTGAACATCTGACGACAATAAAACTTTTCTTATCAAAAGTATGAAAATCTATCGATTTGCTGCATTGGCGTTTGCTGCCACTGCTTCGCTTTCTTCTGCGACTACTTTCTCTGAAAGCGCGGATGCGCTGGTAAGCCGCATCAGGGACGCTTGTGTGGTGTACGAAAACAAGGACACTTTCGTTCAAAAGGTACGATTCTCCTGGCTGGAGCAATTCCAGATGGCTGCTGTGCAGCCCAACGGCAGCAATGGATTGCACCTCAAGCCGGGTGCATCTCCTGTGAATCAGGAGTTCCGTCGTTCGTGGCTCGGTTTGACTGCTGATATGGCCAGTGGTACCACTTTTCGCACGTGGGTGCGCATAGGCGGCTTGCCGGAGCGAGAGACGTATGCAGGTGGGCATACGAAACGCAATTTTACTTACACAAGCCTGTTCGAACTTTGGCTCAAACAGAATATCAAGCCCGTGAAGGGGCTCAGCATCCAGGTCGGTAAGATCAAATCCCTCTTCACGATGGATTACAGCATGCCGAGTTCTTCCATCTACTGCATTGAACGTTCCCTCATTTCCAACCAGTTTGCACAGGATTCAAACTGGGGGGTGGATGTGACGTATGCTCCTGACAAGGAAAACAAGGTGTATGTGCAGCTCATGGCCAATGATCGGGCATCCGCTTCAAAAAGCCTGACGCATGGGGATGTGTATCGTGACGGACGCGGTATCAAGGGGGAGTTTGGATGGGAGGATCGCTGTTTTGTCATTTTGGGGGCCTCACACAAGTTCGCCAGGACAGAGTCCGGTTATCAGGAAATCTCGGCTCAGTATCTGCATGACTTCGACAACGCCTACCATGGTAAGCGCTCCAAAGGGCAGAATTACTACGGTCTGGGTTTCATGGATGCCGTTTCGCTGGGCTATGAGCTCAAGAAGGATCGGTTCCTCCTCATGAGTAACCTGGTGACTGCATTTGAGCAGCAGACAGGCAACGGCGCCAACAACATCGGGCTCGAACTCCAGGGTGTCTATTCCCTCACACCACACGTGGATCTCGTGGCTCGCTACACCGGGATGACTGGTCGCGATGCCTGCAAACTGGCAGCGGATCGTTACATCTGCACACAATGCAATGCAGAGACTGCTCCAAGCTGGGTGGATTCTGTGCATACCTTCTACATTGGTGCGGATTTTTATCTTTCTGCCAAGGAGAAGAATGCCGCTAAGTGGATGGTGGGCATCGAGTATACCACAGCACGCGACGGCGGAGTTGATTGCTACAACGGATGGGCGTTCTCCACTGCTACCCGTTGGAGCTTCTGATTGCTCTCGTCATGCAGACAGCGCCGAAATAAGACTAGGGCAAACGCATTAGGAAAGGCGTTTGCCCTATTTGCGATTTGCGAAGGGAAAATTCTATTTGTTGATAACGTGCGTGTTACGCCTAGCGGCGCTTATGTACGATGGTGGCAGACAGAGTCTGCCCATGTACGATTTACAACACGCACGCGTTGCCCCGCAGGGGCGAACCGGCAGGGCGGTGGCAGGCGGGGCCTGCCTATGTACGAGGTACGCTTTTCGATGTACGATTTGGGAGAGTTCGGCGGCTACGCCGCGAGTTTGGCGAAGCGGGAGGCACCTGGCGGCGCCTATGTACGATGTACGATGTACGATTTATTCATAATGTGCGCGTTGCGCAGATTTTTTTCGGATCATTAATGTATGCTGAGCTCCCTCTAGAGCCATCATCGTAATGACCTCTTGTTGGGATGATTTTTTTTGATGCGTATCAACGATAGTATCAGTTAACAGAGCATTTTCTCTCTTGATTAATTTTTCCTCAAATGCGTTTGCTCTGAAATAGGACTTGCTAAATTTCCCATTCTTTGCTACAACTGCCGTTCAGCGATTTCCCATCTCAGGCGCTGTCGGTATCACTTTTCAATGAGTTTTTCCTTTTTCAGCAAACTGCGTCAGAAAAAGCAGCATCTGCGTCTTATTCGCGATCAGCTGCAGCATGTTCGCCTTACGATTTCGGAGCAGACAAATGACTTCTCTCCGCACGTGCGTCGCTACATGGCAGAGATATGCCGCGGTCGCGGCAAAATGATCCGTCCCGGGCTTGTGCTACTCACCGCTGCAGCAACCGGTGGCATTCGCGAGGAGCATGTCACCTTTGCCGCTCTGGTGGAGATGTTGCATATGGCGACGCTTATCCACGATGATGTATTGGATCGCGCCGACACGCGTCGTGATGTTCCAACGCCCAATGCGCTGTGGGGAAATGAATTGGCTGTTCTTCTCGGGGACACGCTCCTGGCGCAAGCCATGGTGATGGGGACGCGCTTAGGGGACATTCGATTCAACCGGCGCATGGCACTGTGTACGCGAGATTTGTGTCAGGGGGAGGTGGAGCAATCCACACGTCTCTGGGACATAGAAATGACGCGCGCAGATTATTATGAAATCATCCGCAAAAAAACTGCAACGCTTTTTGCTATGTCGATGAGTGGCGCGGCCATGTTGCAGGGACTTGACGAAGAGATGGTGGAGAATATGCATAGGATGGGAACACTGCTTGGTGTATCTTATCAGATTTATGATGATTGTCTGGACTTGTTGGGCATCGATACCGCTGCCGGCAAAACTCTTGGCACCGACGTGCAGAAGGGCAAGCTGACTCTGCCGATTTTCTTCCTCATGGAGTCCGACCGCGAGGACATTGCTGCTGAGGTGCGTGAGTCGGTAGAGCAACATCGCAGTATTGATTTGCCTCGACTGCGTCACACGGATGGTTTTCGGGCGGCCATTGAGCTTTCTGTCGCGGAGGCATTGGCGCGCGACGAAGAGGCGCGAGAGGTCCTCGGTATGCTTCCGGAGTCTCCTGCTCGTGAGGCTCTGGGGGAGACCACATACCGATTGGATGATATGCTGCGCGCGTGTTGCAACCCCAATCAATTCGATTTATGAGTACGACAGAACATTGCGCTTTGCGTCCGGAAAAAATGCTCCCGTTTGGGCAGGAGAAGATGGAGGAATTATGGGAGGCGACGGTGAGCTGTGCCTGGGAGGAGGCGGGGCGTGAACCGCGGATGGCACCCATGCTGGAGGAGATAGTGTTGAGCCGTTCTGGTTTGGACAAGGCGATGGCGATTCGTCTTTCTCAGCGTTTGGGGGGTGCGCATTTTCCTCGGGAGAACTGTGAGGATCTCCTCATGAACGTGCTTTCTGAGGATCCGGATATAACTGCCGCCATGGCGGATGATCTGCAGGCCGTCGTGCAGCGTGATCCGGCCAGCCACAATCCGCTCATTCCTTTGCTCTTTTTCAAGGGCTTCCATGCCCTCTGCTCCTACCGCATTGCCCATGCTCTTTGGGAATCTGAGCGCCGCTTGCCTGCCTTGCTTTTGCAAAGTCTTTCCAGCGAAGTGTTCGGGATTGATATCCACCCTGCCGCCCGCATCGGGTGTGGTATCATGTTGGATCACGGCACCGGCATTGTCATTGGGGAGACCGCCATTGTGGAGAATAATGTCTCCATGTTACACGAAGTAACTCTCGGTGGCACCGGTAAGGAGTTTTGCGACCGCCATCCTGTTGTGCGCAGCGGTGTGATGATCGGGGCAGGCGCCAAGGTGCTTGGACGCGTGGAAATTGGAGAGGGCGCAAAGATTGCCGCCTCATCGGTTGTACTGGAGGATGTACGCCCTCATACCACTGTTGCGGGTGTGCCTGCTGTGGAAGTGGGAACGCCTTCAGAACAGGACGATCCCGCTTTTTGCATGCAGCAGGCGCTTCGCTGAGTTTTCCTTCCACCTCACCTCTCTCCTTATGCTCACCAGACTCAGCTTGCGTATACCTGTGCCGCAGGCGGATTGTGTCGAGGAGCGCGTTCGTGCCGCCGCGCTCTCGCTGCATGTTCCAGTCCAACGAGTCCGGGGAGTGCGTTTACTAAAAGAGAGTCTGGATGCCCGACAGCGTACGATTTGCAAACAACTGGAGTGTCTTGTGGCGGTAGATGAGCCATTGCCTCCGAAGGAACCCTTGCCTGTCGCTCCTGCACTCGTCTCTGCCGATGCAAGACGGGTTGTCATTGTGGGCAGTGGTCCGGGTGGGCTTTTTGCGGCGTTGCGTTGTTTGGAGCTGGGGTTGCGTCCCATTTTGTTGGAACGTGGGAAGGATGTTTCTGCCCGACGGTTTGACCTGCAGCCAATCAATTGCCGTGGCTATGTGGTGGAGGATTCCAACTATTGCTTCGGTGAGGGCGGAGCAGGGGCTTTTTCTGATGGAAAGCTTTACACACGTGCTACCAAGCGTGGTTCGATCGCAGAGGTGTACCGTATTTTTGTAGCTCATGGTGCGGCGGAGTCCATTCTGACTGCCTCCCATCCCCATATTGGGTCTGACAAACTGCCTCGCATCATCCAATCTTTGCGGCGCAGTATTCTTGCCGCCGGTGGGGAGGTGCATTTCGGCGCGCGAGTGTGTGCCCTGCTGCGTAGCGCGGATGCTTCGCGTATACGCGGCGTGCGCACCTCGGATGGTCGAGAATGGGAGGCAAACGCTGTGATACTCGCCACAGGACACAGTGCGCGGGATATCTACCGCATGCTGCATGACGAGGGACTTGCTCTGGAGCGTAAGAGTTTTGCCGCCGGTGTGCGCATTGAACATCCGCAGGCGCTCATTGATGCCGCTCTGTATCACCTTCGTCCGGGAACCACTCGTCCGGACTTTCTCCCTGCTGCCGCTTATTCCCTCGCTACTACCATTCGCGCGCGCGGCGTGCATTCTTTCTGTATGTGTCCCGGTGGATTCATTGTCCCTGCTGCCACTGAGAATGACGAGGTTGTTGTGAATGGGATGTCCCTCTCCCGGCGCAATTCCCCACTCGCCAATTCGGGCTTTGTGGTCACGGTTACTCCGGAGGATACGGATGCGTTTATTGCCGAGCACGGTGTGCTCTCCGGCATTGCGTGGCAGAAAGCTTTGGAACAGGCTACTTCCCTTGCTGGTGGAGGAGCCATGAAAGCTCCTGCCCAGCGCGTGCAAGACTTCCTCGCTCATCGTGTTTCCGCTTCCCTCCCGCGCACGGGGTATCGTCCGGGGATCTCTCCGTGGGATATGCATGAACTCCTCCCTCGCGGTATTGCAGAGCGACTTGCGGAGGGATTACGCTTCTTTGAGCATAAGTTGCCCGGTTTTTCCGGAGAAGAAGCTTTACTCATCGGTTGCGAAACGCGTACCAGCTCCCCCGTTCGCATCCCGCGCGATCCTTCTACTCTGCAGCATCCGCAACTTGTTGGCCTCATCCCATGCGGCGAGGGCGCAGGATTTGCAGGTGGCATTGTTTCTGCGGCTCTTGATGGTCGACGAGCAGCTGAAGCTGCCGTAGTGGTGGCATGAATCCAATGACAGCACGGTGAAGCAAGACTCCTTTCGCGGCAAGAGCCGGAGCCTTTTCATGATTGGGTGAGGGAGTCCGGCGCCTTGTATGTGCGAACTCGTCTCCAGAATGGGGCGCCGAACAAATAGTACGTTGTTGTGATTTTGCACTGATCCAAATGGCATCTATCGCGTATTTTGATACGTAGAATTTCCCACCATTTGTAGCGTGTTCCTACCCATTGATGCTGTAAAATGCATTTTAGTCGTATACGTGTCAGGGGGTGCAGGCCGGACTGATGAAGCAATTCCTTCCGGATGAAGGGGAAGATCATCTGCTCCAGCTGTTCGATTTGTGCGTTGCCTGAGGTTAGCATGAGCGAGAAGGAGAATAATCGGACGACGTATGCTGAGACGAAAAGCATGTGCTGTTGAAGAAGACCGTGATCCCGGTAGTATTCCCAAATCAAAAAGGCGATTTTTACCTGTTCATTAAAATATAAATCATGTGTTTTTTGAAGTCTGTTCAGGAAACTTTGAGAATGCTGCCGATAATAGTAGAGACTTTTGGCAACAAGATGGACGTGATGTGCAAAGGGAAGATATATTGAGAAAAAGAACATATCTTCCCACCTGAGACCCATCGGGAATTCGATTTGATTCTGGCTTATGATATCTCTCTTGAAAATTTTGGATACTGGGTAGGAATCGCGAGATAAACAGAAACGAAGAGTATCGCTGACTTCTACCTCTCCCTCTTCTGACGGGATAAGACTACCCTTCACGGTATTTTTGAGAGGAGAACCCTCGATGCTCACCTTCTCAAGACCACATATGGCCATTTCAGCTCCTCCATGGATAGCCTTAAGCATTTCCTCACACATAGAGGGGGCGCACCAGTCATCACCGTCGCAGAACATGATGTAGGGCGCGTGTGCTTCTTTCATGCCGTTGTTGCGCGCACTGCTGGGACCCTGATTTTGCTGATGGAAGACGCGGACTCTCGCATCTCTGTTTGCATATTCATCCAGAATCTTTCCGCTTTGATCTAAGCTCCCATCATCAACACAAATGATTTCGATTTCCTTTAAAGTCTGTGACACCAGACTATCCATGCACTTCCGAAGAAATGGCTCGGCATTGTATACTGGAACAATGATTGAAACCTCAGGCATCCTTTCAAGATAAGGTAAAGATGTGAAATCCAATACCATGTACAGAACAACTAGTCACGACACACAGATTCTCTCTTTTTGAAAGAGATAGTCAAGATTAAAAGTGTAAGTAATTGAAATAAAATTGATAAGAGATGTAATGCCGTCAAAAGGAACAAGGAAACCATTTCGTTTTTTCTTTTGGATATTTATTGTTAAGTATTTGTTATCAAATAAATAAGAAAATAAAAGGTGATTATCTCTTTCAAAAAGAGATAATCACCTTTGTGTAGTCTGGTTCTTCTGCAAAAGCTTTTTGATTGATTGTTAAGGAATGCCTGCGATTTCGGTTATCATACCTGTGTACAACAGCGAGAAATGGTTGTCCGCCTGTCTTAGTAGTCTGTTAGCGCAGACTTTTCGAGACTGGGAAGCCGTTTGTGTAGACGACGGTAGTACCGACCGCAGTGCAAATATTTTGACAGCATACGCCGCGCGGGATGGACGTATCCGCGTATTCTGGCAAAAGAATGAAGGTCCCTCATCCGCAAGGAATCACGGATTGCTTGCGGTGCGCGGAGAGTATATTGCCTTTGTAGATGCTGATGACGAAGTAGATCCACGGTACTTGGAGCTCATGCTTGGAAGCTTGAAACGATATCCTCAAGCGGGCTTGGCGTGGTGCGAGTTTCGGAGGAACGATGAAAAGAATATCTGTACGGAGTCCGCTGCCTCTGTATGTTACTCGAATCCTTTGGGACACTGTATTCTGCATCGCAAACCACGTCTTCCAGCCATGATAGGGAGTCGTTTTTTTCGGGGTTCTACGCTGTGTGATATCCGCTTTCCGGAGGGGATAGATTATGCTGAAGATATATTGTTTACATACCGTGTTCTTTCCACTATGGAGGCGGCGGTTTACGTGCCGTCTCCGCTCTATATGTACAGGAAAAACGAAAGCAGCCTCTCGAATAGACCCTTAACCATTCATCGCATCGATCACGAAGTGGCCTGCTGTGTGCAGATGGCGCTCTTCTCTTTTGAATATCCTTTGACCGGGAAAGCTCAGAAAAAGCTGGAGCAAACGATTGCTCTTCGATTCTTTCGAGTCATCATAAGGTTGATTCGCCGAGACGATTCCAATGATTCCAAGGGGTGGCTTGTCCGTCATATTCGCAGACTTTATGAGTTGGAACTGCAACACATCTTCGTCCCCACAGCTCTCCCCATTCGATATCGCTTTCTCTACTGGCTATACAAGAAACGTTTTTTATGAGATTAAATTTCTGTGGTTACGCAGGATCGTCAAAAGTTTTGATCTGCCGCAAATGAGGAGAAAATCTTTTTATATGTATTGAAGATACGGCCGGCCATGGCGGCAGCCTCTTCGGTCTTGTCTATGTAAGTATCTCTCAATTCATCAAGATTGGTATCTGTGATGAAGTTTTTTTCCAGATCAATAGATGTGTATTCTCTCGCCTCATAAGCCGAATAATAATCACGAAACTTGTAATCCTGTCCAAATACTCTGGAACCTGCTACAATGTGCCGGTTCGGGATGCCTAAAGCATCTGCGCAAATGAGAGGGTGCATAGCTGTGGACAACACAAGACCACATTCCACAAGTTCCGATAGAAAACGCTCCGGTGGATTAGATACATCCAAGAATACGTAGGGTATATTGGTTGGGAGGATGCGTTCTCTGAGAAGTCGGTTGTCTTTGTCCACGTAGTGCGGAATAATGCCTACTTTCTTACCATGTTTAGGGCGAATATTCGGGAAGAGACGGGGCACCAACAGAGCAGGATCTCCGAGTGGGACAGTGCGCAAATTTTGCCCCGTGGCTCGAGCGCATCGCTCTCTCGTCAGCTTTCCGCGTAGTACGTGAAATTCCATGGGGCGACAAAACTGTTCTGGTGTTTCATCGGAGATGGGACGACAAATAAACCCGGCGCCCAACACATGAAGCGGTCGCTTTGTCGATGGTGTGCGTGGGGAACATAAGAAAGTATCCAACAGGGAACCAATGCAGACATAATCCGCAAAATGCGGGGGTGCATAACGAAATTGTCGGCAAAAGAAGCCTGCTAATTTTTCATTCAAAAGATCTCCGAAGTTTTGTTCGCCCCGCCAATAATAAACACGAGGTCCTCCCTTTTCTCCCAACAATGACCAATTCCCGTCCGTGAGAAACTGGCGAGCAATCCTCCGTAACCTTTTGCCCGGAACAAAGTTCGAAAGAATTTTGGCGGAAGATAAATTCACAAACAAATGATGTAGAGCAAGTAGTTTACGGGGATTACTTGGAAGCTTATGTGCGGTGCCTGAGTAGTGGTAAGGAGCAAATCAAAGTCCTTCTTTGAGGTTGATTATCTCTTTATGAAAGAGATA
>CANQJI010000076.1 GCA_947624205.1 uncultured Akkermansia sp.
TCCGCAACTGCGGTTATTCTACCTCAGTCCCGCGTATTTTAACACCCCTAATTAACCGTGTACGATGTACGATTTGGAGAATTCCCGCGCTTGCGCGCGAGTGTGGCGCCTGGCGGCGCCCAGTGGCAGGCGGGACCTGCCTATGTACGATGGACGATGTACAACACGCACGACGGCCCCGATGAGGGCGCACGCGCAGCGGGCGGCGGTGGCAGACAGGGTCTGCCCATGTACGATTTACGATGGACGACGTACGATTTGATTATAGCGCGCGTTGCGCGGGAATTTAGCAGAGCAAGTGCGGATGGACAACGTGCATGCGTTGCCCCGGTAGGAGCGAACCGACGGAGCGGTGCCGGCGACACCAACCAACAGAGCATTTTCTCTGTTGACTAACTTCTCCTCAAATGCGTTTACCCTGCCTTACAGCGCAGCGGCGCGAATGATAGCTGCAAAGGAATCAGCCTTCAACGCGGCCCCACCAACCAGCGCGCCATCAATATCCGGGCAAGCCATCAGCTCTGCCGCATTCCCGGGCTTCACCGAACCGCCGTACTGAATGCGCACAGCTGCCGCGGCCTCCGCCCCGAATACCTTCTCCACCACGCTGCGGATGAAAGCATGGGCAGCCTGGGCATCCGCCGCCGAAGCGGTCTTGCCGGTGCCAATAGCCCAGACGGGCTCGTAAGCAATCACAAGACCGGACACCTGCTCTGCGGTGAGTCCTTCGAGACCCTCCTCCACCTGAGAGCGCAGGATTTCCTCCAGCTTGCCGGCTTCGCGCTGCTCAAGCGTCTCCCCGATGCAATAGATGGGAACCAGACCCGCCGCCAGGGCCTTCTTGATCTTTTTGTTGATGTAAGCATTTGTCTCACCGTGGTACTGACGGCGCTCGCTGTGCCCCACCACCACGTACTTGCAACCGATCTCCAGCAGCATGGCCGTGGAAATCTCACCGGTAAAGGCTCCGTTGTCGCGGTCACTCACATCCTGCGCTCCCACGCCGAGACACTGGCACCCATTCAGGGTCTCCACCACGGCGGGAATGGTCACAAACGGGGGGACAATCACTTTCTCCACCCCCTTGCACTCGCAGAGTTTTTCCTCCTTGAACGCGCTCAAAAATGCCCTGGCCTCTTGCGGCCCCATGTTCATCTTCCAGTTGGCAGCGATAATCGGTGTGCGTGACATAGCTTAATTTGTTTTGTGACTGAATGCGGCGCAAGTCTACCCCCCTGCCTCCGCGCAGTCAAGACATTTTACGCAATTAAACGCGGGGCAAACGCATTGGAAATGCGTTTGCCTATGTACGATTTACGACGTACGATGTACGATTTGAAGAGTTCCCGCGCTTGCGCGCGAGTCTAGCGAAGAACGCTGGTTGTCATGATTTTTGATGCGTATAAACGTGGATATCAGTCAATAAGGGCATTTCTTCTGTTGATTAACCTCTCCTCAAGTGCATTTAACCTGAAGGGGCGATGAATTTTTTCTTGCCAAACGGCGAAAGGGGTATATAATCGGCGCACCATGACCCGCAAAGGTGGTATCAACAAAACACGTAAGGCTGTAGCCAAGCGTTTCAAGGTCACCGGCTCGGGCAAGGTTCTGCGCCGCAAGCAGGGCAAACGCCACATCTTGCAGAAGAAATCCAGCAAGCGCAAACGCGCTCTGGGCAAACCCGCTCTCGTGGATGACACGCAGGTGTGGGCTGTGAAGCAGAACATGCCCTTCGCCTAAGCCGACGAAATGCCGCGCTTCAGCCGAAACACCTACCCGTTTCTCGGGTAGCCTTCGTGCAGCCTTCCTCTCCATGGCGGGAGGAGCGACGAGCGAGACTGCAAGGAGGTGAGGAAGAACAGCTCGTTATTCTCCAGAAAACAATTCGTTAAATTATGGCACGTGCTACAAATGGGCCGGCTTCACGAGCCCGCAGAAAGCGCATCCTGCAGCGCGCTAAGGGATTCCGCGGTTTTCGCAGTAAACTCTTCCGCTACGCCAAGGATGCTGTGTACAAGGCATGGCAGTACGAGTACCGCGACCGCAAGAGAAGGAAGGGACAATTCCGCCGTCTCTGGACTTCGCGAATCTCTGCAGCCGTACGTCAACAGGGAATCACCTACTCGCGCTTTACGGAGGGGGTGAAGGCGGCCGGTATTGAGCTGGATCGCAAATCACTCTCCGAGCTGGCTATTGCCAATCCGGAGGCCTTCAAGGCCGTGGTGGATCTCGCCAAGAAAGCTCTCTCCGGCAAGGAAGGGGTTACCCTCTGATTGGTCGACTCGGATAACAACTTAAAAGCAGGACTCCCCGCACTGATGGCGGGAGTCCTGCTTTTTTTAGCTGCGGAGAAGAGGAGGAGGTCCTGACGACCGATGGAGAGAGCCTCTCGCCCACGCAGCGTTTCATAGAACGCCCAAGGCCAAGAGCAGATCAGGCCTTGAGCTCACTGCCCAGCTCGATGATGGAGTATTCTCCTTCGTGCAGGCGGTAAACGATCTGCAGCACATTGCGGCGTGCGTTGCGATAGAGGACGAACGGACGTCCGGAAATCTCCAGCTCCATGATAGCGTCTTCCTTGTACATCGTCTTGAGCTCATATCCCTCGCGGGTGATGCGCACCGGTTTGGGATCTTCGGGAGCTTCAATATCCACGTCGTAATCCAGCACATCTTCCTCGTACACCTTTTCCTCGAGCTTGCGAATGCTCTGAGAGCGGTGCGGGCGGAAGTGTTTCATGAGGCGCGTCTTGTGCTTGCGCATACGCCGCATGATCTTGGTAACGGTCTCATCGATAGCCGCGTAAAGATCCGCTCCCGTCGTTGACGCCTGGATGGTAATATGATCTGCACAGAATAAAACTATCTCCGCCACGTGACGATCTTTCTGCACGTCCACAATCACACGCGCTTCCACGATGCGCGGGTAGTCAATGTGGATCGCCTGAATCTTTTTTTCGGCAAATTCGCGGATGGCATCCGTCACTTCAATGTGCCTGCCGGTCACTACAATGTTGGTCTCGTTTTTTGTTGGCATCGTCTCAATATAGGTTCTACGGTTGTCCGAAGCGATGGAGCAGAACGCAACGAGCACCCTGCCCATCGACGTTGCATCTTATCCTCCGCGGATGAATTTTGCAACAAAAAAAAGCGCGTCAGAAAAAGCGAATGAACATGACGCGAAAAGGAGGGAAAAGACGAGCGAATTGGCTTGCCATCAGACGATATACGCGCTAGAATGCTTCGCCTTCTTTTCGCTCGGTAGCTCACAGGAGCCCGCTTAACTACCGCAGGATGGGCCTCAGAGAAAAGAAGCAAACACCTCATTCTAACCCAAACAATCCATGAGTAATCCAGAACTTGAGGCGCTCATCGCCTCCAAGCTCCCGTCATTCCGCAAGGGGGACATCGTGAATGGCACTATCGTTGAAATCCGCCCCCAAGTCGTCCTCGTCGATATCGGCTACAAGTCCGAAGGCGTTATTCCCATCTCTGAATTCGAGGACGAAGACATCGAAGTAGGAGACCAGATCGAGGTTCTCATCGAGACTCTCGAAAATGAAGACGGACACGTCGTCCTCTCCAAGGAGAAAGCTGCCTACAAGCAGAATTGGGAGAAAATCGTCGCCGTCTTCAAGGAGGGAGGACTGGTCAGAGGAAAAGTCAAGAGCGTCGTGAAGGGCGGTCTCATGGTGAATGTGGGTGTGGAAGCTTTCCTGCCCGGCTCCCAAGTGGACATCATCCCGCCGAAGGATCTCAACGAATATGTCGGCAACACCTACGAATTCAAGATTGTCAAGGTGAACGACGAGCGGAAAAACATCGTCCTCTCGCGTCGCGAGGTTATCGAGGCCGAGCGCAGCGAGCAGCGCCAGCACTTCCTGGAAACTGTCAAGGCGGGGGACCAGGTGCGCGGCTTCGTGAAGAACCTTACTGATTTCGGCGCTTTCGTCGATCTCTCCGGCATGGACGGTCTGCTGCATATCACGGACATGAGCTGGGGACGCGTGAACCACCCCTCGGAACTGCTGCACATTGGGCAGGAGCTCACGGTGCTGATTTTGGACGTCGACCGCGAGAAAGAGCGCGTCTCTCTTGGTCTCAAGCAGCTTTCGGACAACCCCTGGGCTGACATTGAGAAGAAATATCCCATCGGCTCCCGCGTCAAGGGACGCGTCACGAAACTGCTGGCTTACGGCGCCTTTGTGGAGCTGGAGCGCGGCGTGGAGGGTCTGGTGCACGTCTCCGAGCTCTCCTGGGTCAAGAGAATCACGCGTCCCAGCGATGTGCTCTCGCTGGACCAGGAGATTGAGGCCGTCGTACTCAACATCTCCGTGGACGAACAGAAGATTTCTCTAGGTGTCCGCCAGCTGGAGGAAAATCCCTGGGACGCCATCGAGGCGCGTTTCCCTGTGGGCACGGTTATCTCCGGGGCGGTGCGCAACCTTACGCCTTACGGCGCCTTTGTGGCTCTGGAGGAGGGCATTGACGGCATGATTCACGTATCGGATATGAGCTGGACGCGCAAGATCAACCATCCTTCGGAGGTGCTCAAGAAGGGGGACGTTGTCGAGGCGCGCGTGCTGAACATCGACAAGGAAAACCAGCGCGTCTCTCTCGGCATCAAGCAGCTTGAGGAAGATCCCTGGGAGACCATCGACAGCCGTTTCAAGGTGGGTGACCTCGTCACCGGTCAGGTTGCCAAGATCGCATCTTTCGGCGCCTTCGTCAACCTGGATGGGGATATTGATGGTCTCATCCACATCTCCCAGCTTTCGGAAGAACACGTGGAACGCGTCAAGGATGTCATCAAAGTGGGCGACGAGGTGCAGGCTCGCGTGATCAAGGTGGACAAGGTGGAGCGCCGCATCGGGCTTTCCGTCAAGGCCGTGAACTACAACGCCGAGCAGCTGCGCCGCGAGACCATGGCCTTCGAGACCGTACGCGCCGGCGACATGGTGGGTCTGGAGCAGGCATTCAACCTGGCCTCTCTGCAGGCCGAAGAGTGGAGCCCCTCCGGGGACAGCGAGAAGAAGTAATCCTGCCGCCAAGTACAACGAAGCTTCTCACAAGCCGCCGCAGAAGTTTTCTGCGGCGGCTTTTTTGGGGACGTACGTCATCCCGGCAGCGCGGTGGCAGACAGGGGTCTGCCTATGTACGAGGTACGAGGTACGAAGTACGATGTACGATGTACGATGTACGATGTACGATTTGAAAAATTCCCGCGCTTGCGCGCGAGGGTGGCGGCTGATGCCGCCTATGTACGATGGACGACGGTGGTGCCCAGAGGCGCCTATGTACGAGGTACGATGTACGATGTACGATCTGGAAAGTTCCCGCACTTGCGCGCGAGGGTGGCGTCTGGTGCCGCCTATGTACGATGGACGATTTTCGATGTGTGATTTGGGGTGTTCGCGCGCCGTGCGGCGCGGGAGTGGCGAGGGCGCGGGTCATCATGATGATGGCACTAGAGGGATCTCAGCATCCATTAATGATCCGAGAAATTTGCGCAACGTGCACATTATTAATAAATCGTACATCGTACCTCGTAAATCGTACATAGGCAAACGCATTTCCTAATGCGTTTGCCCTAGCCCTGGGGTCGAATGAGGCAAGAAAAAACCAGGAAGTAATTTTTATGCACACGAGGGCGAAAAAGATACTTGCCAGAGGGTGTAAGATATGCTAAAAAGAGGCGCTATGAAAAAAATTCTTTCTCTGGTAGCCCTGTTGGGCATGATAGTCGGCACAGCTTCCGCGGCGCCCTATTACCTTCCACAGCCTGCCGGCGGCGCTCTGACGCCTTACGACTGGCAGCCCGTCTATTCCATTGAGGGCATCTATAACTTTGTGGACGGAGACTATGTGCCGGACACCTACGGCGCGAGACTCAACTTCAGTCTTTACAACAATGCAGTGAGCACCGTACGCCACCAATTTTCCATCAGTGCCGGCTACGAACAAGGCAATGACACATTCGACGACGGATTCGATCGCTTCGAAATCGACCTCAACCGCATTCCTGTCACCCTCGGCTACGATGCCAACATCGTCCTCACAGAACACGTCATGCTCGACCTCGGCGCCAAAGCCGGCTACGCGTTTGGCGAGGTTGAACGCAACAGTTACGATAGCAGATACGAGGTCAACGTAAAGGAAAGGGAAAGCATCGGCGGATTTACATTCAGCCTGAGCGCCGGTTTCAAGATTCAATTTTCCGAATCCATCTACGCCAAGCTCGGCTACGAATTCAGCCGTACGTTCTACGGAAGAGCCATCGATGACCAGTGCAACCTGAACTATGGGCAGCACAGCGTCGTGATCGGCGTAGGCGCGCTCTTCTGATACCCGGCTAACAGCTTTTGGAATGACCATCCGAATTCCGTCCGCGGATTCGGGTGGTCTCTTTTTTCGGGACTTGCAGACAGAAGGGCGGCATGCTATGATGAGCCGCGATGGAGACTCTCTACATCCTGGATGGCATGGCACTTCTGTACCGCGCCTTTTACGCCTTTATCAACGCCCCCATGCGCACGGCATCCGGGGTGAATACTTCTGCCATCTTCGGGTTCACAAACACCCTGCTCTCCATCCTCGAGAAGGAAACTCCCACGCACATCGTGGCGTGCTTTGATGCTTCCGGTCCTACCTTCCGCCACGAGCGCTATGCCGAATACAAAGCAACCCGGCAGGCCATGCCTCAGGAACTTCGGGATTCTGTACAACCGGTTCTGGATATCCTGGGCGCCATGCGCATCCCCGTTCTACGCGAGGCAGGAGTGGAGGCAGATGACCTCATCGGCACGCTCACACGGCAGGTGGACGAGACAGGCGGAGCGATGCAGGCCTTCATGGTATCGGCTGACAAAGATCTGGGGCAACTGCTCTCCCCTTACTGTTCGCTGTACAAGCCCGGCAAAAAGGGCACGGAATTTGAGGTGGTCGATTGCGCTCAATTTTGCGAGGAATGGGGCATCTCCTCTCCGAAGCAGATCATCGATATCCTTGCGCTCATGGGGGACAGCTCGGACAACATACCGGGCGTACCCGGCGTGGGCGCTGTTACTGCCCGCAAGCTTGTTGCACAATTCGGCAGTGTGGAGAATCTGCTGGCGCACACGGAAGAGCTGAAGGGCAAGATGCGTGAAAAAGTGGAGGCCAATATGGGAAGTGCGCGTCTTTCCTACGAACTCGCCACCATACGAAGGGATGTCCCTCTCCCCCTCAGAATCGAGGATCTCACACGCCGTCCCTTCGACATAGCTGCCCTGCAAAAACTCTTTGCTCACTTCGAATTCCGTGGTCTGGAAAAACGCTTGCAGCGTCTCGGACCAAATATTGCCACGCCAACGGAGGAATCCGTAGGGCCCCTCTTCGCTGAAAGAAAGGAGGAAGGACACGAGGGAGTCGAGCCTGTGCAGGGAGATCTCTTTGCCGCACCAGTCCTCAAGGATATCTACACAACGGAGCATGACTACCAACTTATCACCACCGATGAGCAACGTCGTGAACTCGCCCAACGCCTGATTGAGTCGCCCCGCTGGGCTTTTGATACGGAAACAACCGGCCTCGCCCCCGGCGAGGATCGACTGCTGGGCATCTCCTTCTGTCTGCGCCCCCACGAGGCTTTCTACGTACCCATCGGCGACGATACTGACCTGGATCCCTTTCGTGAGCCTCTTGCAGGTGATGCACAGAAGGTTGGGCTCAATCTGAAGTTCGACCTCCAAATGCTAAAGTGCGCCGGAGTGAACGTGGCGGGTCCCTTTTTCGACGTGATGCTGGCGCACGCGGCACTTCATCCGCAGTTGCGGCACGGTATGGATGAATTGGCGGAAACGCTGCTATCCTACCGCACTGTGCGGCTGGAAGAAGTGGCGGGAGAAGAATGCGACACTGCCTCTGTGCCGCCGGAAAGGATGAGCGACTACGCAGCGGAGGACGCGGATGTCACCTTGCAACTGGCAGATGCGCTTATGCCGGAATTGGAACGCGAGGGGCAAGCTGAACTTATGCGTCGCGTGGAATTCCCGCTCTTGCCCGTGCTGGCGGATATTGAACTGGCAGGCATGCGGGTGGAGCCATCCCTGCTGGAAGAAAGCTCTGCTGAACTCGGCGGGCACATCGATGCCCTGCGCGAACGCATCATCAGCATAGCCGGTCACCCGGTCAACCTCAACTCACCGCAACAGATCGGAGAGCTCCTCTTCGGCGAGATGAAACTACTCGCCAAACCAAAAAAGACCCGAAGCGGACAATTCGTCACGGACGAGGAAACCCTTCGCAAACTCGTGGGTCACGCCCCAATCGTGGCAGACATCCTGGAGTACCGCGAGCTCTCCAAACTGAAGGGAACGTACCTGGATGCCCTGCCGCGTTTCATTTCTCCGGTGGACGGACGCATCCACTCCACCCTCCTGCAGATGGTGACTGCCACGGGACGCCTCGCCTCTCAAAACCCCAACTTGCAGAACATCCCCGTGCGTTCTGCTGCCGGCAAACTCATCCGCCGCGCCTTCATCTCACGCGGAGAAGGATGGAGCATCCTCTCGGCCGATTATTCCCAGGTGGAGCTGCGTATCATGGCTGCCCTCTCCGGCGACCCTGCCATGGTCGATGCCTTTGTCCACGGACGTGACATCCACACCGAAACGGCTGCGCGCATTTACGACGTGCCGATTCATGAGGTCACGCCGGACATGCGACGCAGTGCCAAAACCGTGAACTTTGGTATTATCTACGGCATTTCCTCCTTCGGTCTCTCCCAGCGTCTCAACTGCTCGCGCACCGAAGCCGCCGCCCTTATCGACAACTATTTCAGCCGTTTCCCGCGTGTTAAGGCATGCATGGATGACCTTATCACCCGCGCCCGCTCCTGCGGATATGCTGAAACCCTCTGCGGTCGCCGACGAGCTCTGCCGGATCTCAACAGCGCAAACTTCAACCTGCGATCCGCAGCGGAACGTACAGCCATCAACACTCCCATCCAGGGCAGCGCGGCGGATATGATCAAACTCGCCATGGTACGCGTGGCTGAGCTACTGCAAGGGCGGCGCACGCGCATGATCATGCAGGTTCACGACGAACTTCTCTTCGACCTGTGGCATGAGGACGCCGAGGAAATCACCCCGGCCATCGTTGCCGCCATGCGTTCCGCCCTTCCCCTACCGAGCGGGGTTCCCCTGGACGTCGATGCACGCTTCGCGGATAACTGGCTGGACGCTCACTAAAACCCTCACTTACCACGATGCCCCTATGATCACGCTTGTAGGACTCGGTTACGACATCCACCGCTTTTCCGCATCCCCGCGTCCGCTCGTCCTCGGAGGCGTGCAGGTGCACCCTTCCCGCGGGTTGGACGGGCACAGCGATGCCGATGTCCTCTGCCATGCGCTGGCAGATGCCATTCTGGGCGCCATCGGCGAACCGGATATCGGCCACTGGTTCCCACCGAGCGATCCTGCCTGCGCCGGCATTTGTTCGCTCCGCATTGTGGAGAAAGCCGTGAAATTACTGCAGGCGCAGGGAGGGCGTCTCGTGAATGCGGACTGCGTACTTATTGCCGAAGCGCCGCGCATCCTCCCCTATGTCCCACAAATGAAAGAAACACTCGCCTCTATCCTTTGCATTTCTCTCCGCCGCGTCGGCATCAAGGCCACCACGAATGAGCAGCTCGGCGCGCTGGGACGCTCGGAAGGCATGGCAGCCTTCGCCACGGTTTCTCTCCTCCTTCCTGACTCAAGTTCCCCTTCAGAATGATGGACGCACAGCTCCTCAAGGCAGCAGAACAAACTGTCACTTCTCTCACGCACATGGGGCGCACCCTCACCACGGCGGAGAGTTGCACAGGCGGACTCATTGCCGCCGTCATTACGGAAATTCCGGGAGCTTCAAGGGTATTCCGCTACGGATGGGTGACCTACTGCAACGAAGCAAAAGAGCGTCTCCTCGGCGTGCCGATGGATCTCGTGGAGAAGCACACAGTGGTGAGTGAGCCGGTCGTACTCTCTATGGCGAGTGGGGCACGCAAGCGTTCCGGCGCCGATTATGCCATAGCTGTCTCCGGCAATGCCGGTCCTACTGCCGCAGATGGGGAACCTCCCGTTGGTACCGTGTGCATCGCCCTCGCCACACCGACAGGAGAGCACGCTGAAACTTTCTTTTTCTCCGATCTTTCCCGCACTGATTTCCGCCGTGAAGTCGTACGCTGTGCTCTCTCGATGCTGCTGCGGAAATTATCTGGGCCACCCCGCTGAGCAACCGTGAAGGCGATTTCACACTCCGCATAATCCGCCTCATCTGTTGGAACATTGAATGTGCTCTTCGCAAGAACCAAGGCAAACGCATTAGGAAATGCGTTTGCCTATGTACAATTTTCGATGTACGACGGTGGCGGACAAGATCTGCCTATGTACGACGTACGATGTTGGACGTACGATTTATTAATAATGTGCGCGTTGCGCAGATTTTTCCGGATCATTAATGTATGCTGAAATCCCTCTGGGACCATCAACATGATGACTGCTTATCGTCATGATTTACGATGCATATAAGCGATAATATCAATCAACAGAGCATTTTTTCCGGCGATTAACTTCTTCTCAAATGCGTTTGTCCTGTCGCAAGGACGAGCTTGCTCTGCTATGCGGGCGATGAAAGGAGTTCGCCTTATCACTCAAATAGACAGAAAGCGGCTCGGCAAAAATCACCGAGCCGCCTGAAAAAGGATGAAAAATGATGGTTACTTTGCCATGGCTTCTTCCACAGCAACAGCCACGGAAACGGTGGCGCCGACCATGGGATTATTGCCCATGCCGATGAGCCCCATCATCTCCACGTGCGCAGGCACGGAGGAGGAGCCGGCGAACTGGGCATCACTGTGCATGCGACCCAAGGTATCGGTAAAACCGTAAGACGCGGGACCAGCAGCCATGTTGTCCGGGTGCAGGGTACGACCCGTGCCGCCGCCGGAAGCTACGGAGAAATACTTCTTGCCCGCGAGCACGCACTCCTTCTTGTAGGTGCCCGCCACGGGATGCTGGAAACGGGTGGGATTTGTGGAGTTGCCGGTGATGGACACATCCACGCCCTCCAGCCACATGATGGCCACACCTTCGCGCACATCGTCTGCGCCGTAGCAGTTTACCTTCGCACGCTCGCCGGTGGAGAACGGGGTCTTCTTCACCACCTCCACTTTGCCGGTGGCGTAATCAAACTTAGTTTGGCAGTATGTGAAGCCATTGATGCGGGAAATGATGTAGGCGGCATCCTTGCCCAAACCGTTGAGGATCACGCGCAGGGGCTTTTTGCGCACCTTATTGGCAGATTTGGCAATGCCGATGGCGCCCTCTGCTGCGGCGAAAGACTCATGCCCGGCCAGGAAGCAGAAGCAATCCGTCTCTTCGCGCAGAAGCATGGCCGCCAGATTGCCGTGTCCCAGACCTACCTTGCGATCGTCTGCAACAGAGCCGGGAATGCAGAAGCTCTGCAGCCCCTCGCCGATAGCCTCAGCGGCGTCGGCAGCCTTTGTGCAGCCTTTCTTGATGGCAATGGCAGCGCCCACGGTGTAGGCCCAACCGGCATTCTCAAACGCGATGTTCTGGATGCTGCGCACGATAGCGCGCACATCGACACCCTTTTCCAAGCACACCTTCTCAGCCTCCTCACAGGAGGAGATACCGTACTTCTTCAGCACGGGGAGAATCTGATTGATGCGGCGATCGTATGATTCAAATAATGGCATAATCTGAAAATGAGTTAGGGGTTAATTACTCGTGGCGGGGGTCAATGTACTTAGCAGCGCCCTCAAACTGACCGTACGTTCCGGTGTATTTCTTGTACGCTTCGTTGGCATCTGTACCCTTTTTGATCTCTTCCATCATGGGGCCGATTTTCACGTACTGGTAGCCGCAGATTTCATCATTAGCATCCAGCGCCAGCTTGGTGATGTATCCCTCTGCCAGCTCCAAGTAACGAGAGCCCTTCTTGAGCGTGCCGTACAGGGTACCCACCTGCGAACGAAGACCTTTGCCAAGATCCTCCAACCCTGCTCCGATGGGCAGACCACCCTCGGAATACGCGCTCTGTGTGCGCCCGTACACGATCTGCAGGAAGAGCTCCCGCATGGCGGTGTTAATGGCATCGCACACAAGATCGGTGTTCAACGCCTCCAAAATCGTCTTCCCGGGCAGAATCTCCGATGCCATAGCTGCAGAATGCGTCATGCCGGAGCAGCCGATCGTTTCCACAAGAGCCTCTTGAATGACCCCCTGCTTCACGTTAAGAGTGAGTTTGCAAGTTCCCTGCTGCGGGGCGCACCAACCCACGCCGTGGGTCAAACCGGAGATGTCCTCAATCTTCCTGGATGCCGTCCATGCTCCCTCCTGCGGGATGGGAGCCGGTCCGTGGTTGCATCCCTTCTTCACACAGCACATGTGCTCGACTTCTGTTGTATATTGCATAGTGGATTAGGATTGAACAGCGGGGAGTCTAGCAGTTTTCCACCTGTTTGTCACGCCTAAATTGGAACGGATCGGGGCAAACGCATTAGGAAATGCGTTTGCCTATGTACGATTTTCGATGTACGATGTACGATTTGGGGAGTTCGGCGGCTGCGCCGCGAGTTTGGCAAAGCAAATACGATGGCGGAATTAAGGACAACGTACGGACATAGTTACAAAGCGACGGTGGCGGTGGCAGGCGGGGCCTGCCTATGTACGATTTACGAAGTACGATCATTAGCATCCCATAACGTGGTCAATAGGACGACGTCATGCGCATAATAACGGGGTTTGGCGGGGGGATTTCTA
>CANQJI010000077.1 GCA_947624205.1 uncultured Akkermansia sp.
GTTTACGGTGCCGCGCTGAATGATCTTACCGACAAAATGTGCGATACTTTTTATGCCATACAGGAGCAGGCAAAAGCTGTTCGGGAATATACCGACCTGTATGAGACTTCTCCCCGCATGGGAATTCGTGATGTGGATGAATATCACCGGTTTGCCGAATACGGCGATACGGTGCTTGCCGGGATGTACAGCGAACAGCACGGCTTTATGTTCACCACATGGAAGCAAAGCGCAGATCGCAGAAGCGTCTCGCACGGGGACTATTCGCCTGACTTTGAATATGCAAAGGAGTCTTTTGTGACCCGTTCAGGGCTAATGGACGCGCAACGCATTTTTACCGCAGATGAAGCCGCCAACCTTTACCGCTGCCTTGATTTCGCCAAGGGAAATTGTGAATCCCTGACTTATGAACAGGAAAAGCAGCTTGACGAGCTTATGACCAAACTGCAATACGGATATCCGCAGCTTGAAGAATCGCCGCCCTCTTTTACGCAGGGCGATACGCCGCAATTAAATATGTAACCATATTATCCATGCCCCGGCTTTTGCGACAAAACAAAAGCCGGGGCTTTTTCTATTTCCGAGAAAGGAATTCAAAATGTATTTTACGCAGGACAAGCATCTGCGGGAGCTGGAAAAGCTCATGCAGTGCGTTCCCAATTTCAGACCGAGAGGTCAAGGCGTGATCGTTATGGAGGTGACGGAATCCCCTCCGCCCGGTTATATAGATATGATGACCGCGACCGTATCGACTGTAAATTGCCCCGCCTTCTTGCGGCGGATGAATCAATATCTGACGGAAAGCGAGATGATTTCGATGATGTATAAGAACGATAAGCACCGGACGGCGTTTGAAGCTGCAGTCAGGAAAGAAAACAAGAAAAACTATGCGCTTCTTGCCGCTGTATATCTGCTGACGGCAGACTTCGCACTGTGGAAATGTGTCAGGCACGCTGTCGTCAACAGTGTCATTTGCTTCGAGCAAGTACGCCTGCGCGGGACAAATACGAACAGCTATCCGCTGTTCTGCGCGGCAAAAGACTTGTATCTCGGCACAAAGCATCTGACGGTCAGCGATCTTGCCGACGCCGAGCTGATTTCACCGAAAACTTTTTCCTTGATCTGCAACGCCATGGCGATCCGCCGCTTTGGTCTTGGGGCAATCCAATTTGAAGAAAGGAACATTCAGAAATGATTAAAATCAAAATCGGAAACGGCGATCGTGAAACGGATATCCGTTTCCCCATCAGCGAAAGCGATCTGTACAAAAAGCTGGCAGAAATTCATGCAATAGACAGTTCGGACAAACAGCAGCCGGTCACCGTAACGGGCATTTACTGGCCGGAAGAATTTTCTGTTCTGGAAGGCTGTCAGGTCAATTTGGATGAGATGAATTACCTTGCCAAGCGTTTGGACAGCTTCGATGACCGGGAGATGGATCAGTTTCTCATAGAGGACTGTGTCTATTACGGGTTTGAATCCTCCGTCCCGCAGATTACAGCGGAAATGTTCGACGATATGCAGGATTTTGATATCCTCAACACCCTCGCCAAGCGTATGGCGGAGATGTCCCCTGCCGAGCAGGTAACCTTCAAGGCGGCGCTGTCCGCAGAACAGCCGCAAAATATCAGAGGCGCCGTGGATATTGCCATGCACCTTAACGACTATGAACTGTCCTATTATTCGGATTCCGCCGCATCGTTTTTCAAGGACTACCTTCACCATTTTATGGACAGCCGTTTTGACAGTGGTTGGCTGGATACGCTGCTCACGCAGAACGAGGGAGAACGCCTGCTGAAACGGCTGGGCGCGGCGGAAACGCCATACGGCGTGATCTCGGCACGCGGGCGCTCGCTGTATGAGCTTGTGCCCTATAACGAGCCGGAAACAAAAGAATTGGCGTCACAGGCATTAACGAGTGAAAAGCTGGATGTCATCGAGGTACTCGGCGCAAAGGCATTGTTTTCAAACGGCAGGCTTTTGCCGGAGGAAATCCCCGAAGGGCTGTACGCTTATGATCTTCGGGAAAGTGACGACGGCGACGGTTTTGTTTCCATTGAGCCGAAGGTCGGCGTCAATCATGGCGGCACGGTACTCATGAAAGAAATTTTACGACAAGATCAATGAGATCATAAATGATGAAGGTTCCCTTAACATCTACTGAGTCCTGAAGAAACCGAAAAAATCTTAAAGGAGTGTATCATTCAATGCAAAATAAGAAAATAGGAACGGAAATGGCGCTGCTGTCCGTACCGCTGGAAGCGCTGGCTGAAGCGGGTATTCAGGCAGACGGCATTTTGGAAATGTACGCGGACGGAAATCGGCTTATCATTCAGAATGCGGTCGAAACCGACGATTTTGTTTGCGACGGCGACTGTGAAAGCTGCCCTATGAGCGAAACGGACTGCACAGGCGACTGTAACGAATGTCCGTGTAATGCTGATTGCGACGATGCGGAGGCAGACAGATGAATACCATGTACCGAGTTTTAGGCAAACGCGGCCGCATTACGATCCCCTTTGAAATGCGGCAGCGGGTAGGTTTTTCCTACAACGACGTGCTGTCTTTCACCGAAGCGCCGGATGGAAAAAGCGTAATTGTAAAGCGGGAAAAAATCTGCGACAACTGCAAAGGAACGACGCCTTCGGTCAAGCGTGACGACGAGGTGACGCTCCTTGAATTTTTGAACGGGCTTTCGGAGGCAGAACAGCGAGCCGCCCTGATTCATTTGTCCGTCAAATGGGCAGAAAAGCAAGGAGGAAAACTTTATGCCGAAACATAAGGCGCTGTACCTGTGGTCGCTGGAAGATGCGGTTCGGCATAACGAGCGCGACGAGTGGAGGGAAAGCTATCGGGAAAACTGCGACTGCGCCAGAGCAATCGAACGGGCGATTGAAGAAAACTATCACGACAACCGTTTGGAGGACAGCACGCAAGGGATCATCGACCGATACGGCTTCGACCGTGTAAATTGGGTGCTTGCCAACACAATTCAGATTGCTTCAGGAAGAATTACAGAGTGGTGACCTCTACGCTCAAGGCAATCGTTGCGGAAAGCGATAACCGGACGAGTCGGATACTGTTCAAAATTGCCGTGGAGCTTGCCGTGCTGCAGAATGTGGTGGCGGCTACCAACGAGATCGACGAGGTGACGCTGAACCGTCTGCGGGGAGAATGCGTGAAGGAAGTCAAGCGGCTGAACGGCTCTCTCTCCTTCGATGACGCGGTCGACTGGCAGAAAGGATAGCGCATGGCGAAGCTCATAACCAAATTCAAATTCATAAAACCGGGAAAAAAGGCCGGAGGATATCTCAAATATATCGCCACCCGCGAGGGCGTGGATAAAATCGACGACAGCAAGAAGAACCTTTCTGCGTCGAAAAAGCAGAAGGACTTGATCGCTCAAATCCTTCGTGACTTTCCCGATACAGAGGATATGCATGAGTACGACGACTACCTGCGCACTATGACGGTGGGCGACGCCTCCGAGTTTATCACCCGCGCGCTGGAGGACAATGCGCAGGAGGCAATGGAAGGAAAAACATACGCGGACTACATCGCCACCCGCCCGAGGGTGCAGCGCTTCGGCTCCCACGGCCTGTTCACCGACGACGGCGTGGAGATCAAGCTCTCAAAAGTATCGGAGGAATTGAATCTTCATGCGGGAAATGTGTGGACGGCGATCCTCTCCCTGCGTCGGGAGGACGCGGAAAGGCTTGGCTTTGACGACGGCTGCCGCTGGCGGGATATGCTGCGGACACAGACAACAGCGCTGAGTGAAAACCTGAAAATTCCACTGGAAAACCTCCGATGGTTTGCGGCGTTCCATGACGAAAGCCATCATCCCCATGTGCATCTGATCGCCTATTCCGTCGATCCGAACGAGGGCTATCTCACGAAACAGGGCGTGAACCGTCTGCGTTCCTCCTTCGCAACGGATATCTTTTCCCAAGACCTGCTCTGCGTTTATGAAAAGCAGACGGAGCATCGGGACGCGCTGAAGGCGGAGAGCCGGAAACTAATGTCGGAGATGATCGAAAAAATCAATACCGGCGCCTATGACAATCCGGCTGTGGAAGCCATGCTCGTGAAGCTGGCGGACAGGCTCTCCAAGACCGGCGGGAAAAAGGTGTACGGGTATCTCAAGGCGGATGTCAAAGACCTCGTCGATTTCATCGTGGATGAGCTGGCAAAGGACGAACGCATCGCCGCGCTCTATGACCTGTGGTATGGGCAGCGGAAGGCCGTGGTACAGACCTATACGAAGGAGCTGCCGGAGCGTGTGCCTCTCTCGCAGAACACAGAATTCAAGTCTATACGGAACATGGTGATTGCCGAAGCGATGAACATTCTTCTGCAAAAGGAACAGGATGATCTTCCCGATGAGCCGGAAGCGGCAGAGGACGATCCCGTGACGGAGGAACTCCACGACGCAGAGCGCGAAGCCTCTCCCAAAGAAAAAATCTCCGCCATGTGGAAACTGTACCTACAGGCAAAGGCACTGCTCGACCGGGACGGCGAAAGCTACGATCCGAATCAGGCGGTCGCTCTGCTGATCGACGCTGCGAATATGGGCTGCGGCGTTGCAAAATACCGTCTCGGCAAGATGTTTCTGCGCGGCGATGAGGTGACAAAGAATGTGGACTACGCTCTACGGTGGCTGGAAGAATCGGCGGCGGAACACAATCCATACGCGGAATATCTGCTCGGCAAGACCTTGCTGAAAGGCGAAGATGCAAATCAGGATCTGTCACGGGCGGAGGATCTGCTGCGGCGTTCTGTCGAACAGAGTAATCGATATGCCGCCTATACTCTCGGCAAAGCGTATCTGGACGGCACTGCTTTATTGCAGAATATCCCCGAAGCGATCCGACTGCTTACTCTGTCCGCCGACAAGGGCTTCGCGCCTGCCGAGTACCTGCTCGGCAAGCTGTTATACAAAGGCGAAGCGATACCGCAGGACATTCCGAAAGCAATTGCCTGTCTGGAACGGGCGGTCGAGAAAGGAAATGCCTATGCTGCGTATCTCGCCGGCAAAATTTATCTGACGGAAGACGCGGTGAAAAATGTTCCGAAAGCGATCCGCCTGCTGAAAGCGGCCGCCGCACAGGGAAACGATTATGCCGAATACCGGCTCGGTCTGCTGTATCTGTGCGGCAGGGATACGGAGCGAGACTATGCAGAAGCCATCCGTTGGCTGACCGCTTCTGCCGAACATGGAAACCCCTATGCCTCGCAGCTTCTGCACAGCCTTCAGAACAATCAGAATTGGTCGGCGGCGATGGGCGCGTTCCGGCTCCTGCATCATATCAGCCGGATCATACAGAACCGCTTGGAGGACGAGCGCCGAGGAAAGGACGGCGCACACATCGACAGGAAATTACGGCGCAGGATTCGGGACAAAAACGAGGCGCTGGGAATCAAACAAGGATAAGAAATGCCTGCGGATTTTCTTCCGCAGGCATTGGTATTACAGAAAATTTACCGGTATCACTTTGTCCTCTCCACGAAGGGTTATGAGCTTATCGTACAGGCAAACCACGCCTCCCGGACCGCGTTTTACACCCGGAATTTTATGAAGCAGATCAAAAGCGTCCATATCTTTTTTCTGAGGATCGGCGTGTTTTTTGATTTCAATCGGATACAGAATCCCGTTTTCCTCTATCAGAAGATCGATCTCGTTCATATCCTTGTCGCGGTAAAAGTACAGCGGAAGCTCCAAAATGCCCCGATTGTAATAGCTCTTCACGATCTCGGACACCACAAAGCTCTCAAAGAACGCTCCCGCCATGGCGCCGTTTTTCAGAACATCCGGTGTGTTCCATCTGGTCAAATATGCGGCGAGTCCCGTATCAAGGAAATACAGCTTCGGCGTTTTGATTGCTCTTTTGGTAATGTTATTGGAATAAGGCTGAAGCAGATACACGAGATTCGACGCCACGAGGATCGAGAGCCAGCGTTCTGCAGTGGGCTGACTGATGCCGACGTCCCTTGCCAAAGACGATAAATTCAGGAGCTGCCCCGTAGAAGCGGCGGCCGCTACCATGAACCTTGTAAATTTTACGGTATCCCCGATCTCCGACAATTCTCGCACATCGCGGTCGATGTATGTGCGCACATACGCGCCGTAAAACATCTGCCAGTTGAAATCGGGATTGTCTTGCAGCTCCGGCAATGAACCGCGGTGGATCGTATTCCAAACCTCATCGTAAGAAATGTTTGCCGTATGCAGCTTTCGCTGTGAAAAATATTCCTCTGTAGGCAGGAACGGAATATCGAACGAAATTCCATGGGACTCACGCAGAGAAAATCCGAGCAGTGTGACAAGGCCGATGCGTCCGGCAAGAGATTCACTGACGCCCTTCATCATTTTGAATTGCTGGGAGCCGCACATAAAGAACTGCCCTTTTTTCCTCTCCCGGTCAAGAAACAGTTTGATCTGTTCGAATAAAGCAGGCGCTTTTTGAATTTCATCCACAAATACAGGCGGCGGATTATCCTTAAAAAAGGTTCCGCTTTGCTCCTCGGCGCTTGCCCGAAGGATCGGGTCATCCAGCGTGGCATAATTCATGCCGTCTGTCAATTTTTCAAGCATGGTGGTCTTGCCGACCTGTCTCGGCCCGGCAACAAGCACCGCCCCAAACATCCGCGACAGCTCCTGTACGGTTTTTTCAGCGTGTCGATTGATATACACAGCGCAGCACTCCTTTCGGCTGATTTAATATCTGATATTATTATAGCCGAAACAAAAGCATTTATCAACCCATTTCACAAAAAATTTTCAAACAAGAAAGAAGGGAATCCTTATGCCCACAGGGTATATTCATTTTACAGACGAGCAAAAGGAGCAGGCGCGCAGAACCGATCTTGCCGAGCTGCTCCGCAGTCAGGGCGAGACGCTGAAACGCTCCGGTAAGGAGTTCGAATGGCGCGACGGCTCCGCAAAGGTGACGATCCGCGGGAATCTGTGGTTTCACCAATATGATCGGGAGGGCGGCGACGCCATCGACTTTGTCCGAAGGTTCTATAACAAGACCTACCCCGAAGCGATGGAATATCTGCTGGGCGGCTGTGGAGGGACGCTGATCGTCTCGCCGCCGATACGGAAGGAACCGCAAAAAATCTTTGAACTGCCGCCGAAGAACGAGAATATGCGGCGCGTCTGCGCTTACCTTATAAACCATAGAGGAATCAGCAAGGATGTGGTCTATGCCTTTGCGCATAGGGGCATGATCTATGAGTCTGCCGATTACCACAACGCGGTGTTCGTAGGCTACGATGCAAACGGCGTTCCTCGTCATGCTCACAAACGGGGCAGCGGACAGACAAGTACCTATAAAGGGAATGTGGATAGCAGCCTGCCGGAGTACAGCTTTCACTGGAAAGGAACGAGCGACAGGCTTTATCTGTTTGAGGCGCCCATCGATATGCTGAGTTTTATCTCCCTGCATACGGAGCATTGGAAAATGCACAGCTATGCGGCGGCCTGCGGCGTATCCGATCATGTGCTGTGGCAGATGATGAAGGATAACCCGAAAATTCAAAAGGTGTATCTGTGCCTTGACAACGACGAGGCGGGACAGACGGCGGCAAAAAGAATCAGCGATAAGCTCTTCACAAAGGGCATTCCACACGAAATCCTCGTGCCGATCCATAAGGACTGGAACGAGGATTTGCTATATCCAACCGAAAACGAATCAGAGGAAGAAGGTGAAACAGAATGTCAGGCATTACAACCATAGTGTTGGTGGGTGCGATTATGTTTGCCGTTCTCGGCGGCGTGACTTTGCTTGCCCACATCTACAGTCTGAATAATATCAAGAGTCGGACGGTTGGCGACGGACAGCACGGTACGGCGAGATGGGCGACCAAGCGCGAAATCCGAAAAACTTACCGTCACATCCCGTTTACCCCGGAGCGGTGGCGGGAACAGGCCAAGCGCGGCGAGAAGCCCACGACCGCCGAAGGCGAAGAATTGCCGCAGGGCATTATCGTGGGCTGTACAGGAAATACCACGGCGATGGTGGATACCGGCGACGTCCATGCGCTGATGATCGGCGCGGCGGGCGTCGGTAAAACGGCATACTGGCTGTATCCGTGCATCGAGTATGCCTGCGCCTCCGGCATGAGCTGGCTCTCCACCGATACAAAGGGCGACATCATGAGAAACTACGGGCAGATCGCCAAGGACTATGGATACCATGTGTCCGTGATCGACCTGCGAAATCCGACGCGAAGCAACGGCAACAATCTTCTGCACCTTGTAAACAAGTATATGGATCTGTATCAGGCAAACCCCGATAACGCTTTTTCTTGTTCTCCTTGCGGGATCGCTCTGTGCCTGCACAAATCAGGCGCTAACCGATAACGGCAGTCAGCAAACACCCGGTTCATCCGCAGAGAATACGGAAAATGTGCGCGAGGCTACCATCCCCGAAGAACTTTCCGAAATCCCGGAAGCATACTTTTCTCCGGCAGAGAATCCGGGTACGCTGGTAGATTTGAACTACGATACTTACGAATCCTTTTCCTATGAGCAGAAGTCACAGCCGCTGCAAAAACACGCGGTCGTTTATCTGCCGAGCGGTTACGATGAGAGCCGTCAATACGATATATTTTACCTGATGCACGGCGGATGGGGCAACGAAAACGGGACGCTGGGAACGCCGGAGAACCCATCCGGATTCAAGAATGTGATCGACCACATGATCGACGCCGGGGAAATTCGTCCCATCATCATTGCCTGCCCGACCTACAACAACACAAGCCCGGAGGACAGCGCCAGCTTCAGTCTTGCGTTGCAGCTTAATCAAAACTATCACAACGAACTGATAAACGACCTGATCCCGGCAGTGGAAAGCCGGTACTCCACTTACGCGGCCAGCACCTCCACCGACGACCTGATCGCTTCCCGCGATCACAGGGGCTTCGGCGGCTTTTCCATGGGCAGCGTGGCAACCTGGAGAACCTTTCAAAACTGTCTCGATTATTTCCGCTATTTTCTCCCCATGAGCTGCGGCACGGGGCTGACCGACCCTGACATCTATGCCGCCGCAGAGAAACGGCAGGATTTCTTCGTATGGGTCATTACCGGCACGGAGGATTTCGCCTATTCCTACGACACCAGCCGCGTGGAAAATATGCGGCAGCTTCCGGGCTTTACCGAGGGAGACAGCGAAGCGGACGGCAATTTTGCCTTTTCTGTCAAGGACGGTTACGATCACGGAGGAATCGCCTCTATGGAATATACCTATAACGGCCTGCGGTTCTTTTGGGGCAGGAACGAAAAGCAGGAAAACGGGGTAAGTCAGCCCTACACAATCGACACCGCCATTTCGGACGTGATAAACGACCCCGCCTTCGGAGACTACGGGCGGCTGATCTTCCCCGTGGACACCGGGTATTACAGCGGCAATACACTCCAGGATCTTCGCCTGACGTGGTATTCCAATATCGACCCGGACAAGACGGTGGAGATTTGCAACTACATGAAAGCGCACGCCGAGGCGGGCGAGACGATTTTTTACGATATTTATACCGATGAGGAAAAAGCGGCAGACCCCGACAAAGCCGATACGGGACTGTTCTTTTTCAAGGGCGATCCCGGAGAAAAGTTTGCTGTATGCAATGCCGGAGGCGGTTTTGCCTACGTTGGCGCGATGCACGACAGCTTCCCGCACGCGCTGGAGCTTTCCAAAATGGGCTACAACGCCTTTGCGCTGATTTACCGTCCCGGCTGGGACACGGCCATGGAGGATTTGGCGCGGGCGATCAGCTTTATTTTTGAACACGCCGAGGAACTGGAAGTGGACACCGACTGCTATTCCCTGTGGGGCGGCTCGGCGGGCGCACGGATGGCGGCGGACGTCGGCTCCTACGGTACGGCAGCTTTCGGCGGAGACGATCTGCCCCAGGCCGGCTGCGTCGTCATGCAGTACACGGGCCACAGCGAGTGGCAGAAAACCGACCCGCCCACCTACGTCTGCGTCGGGACCAGCGACGGTATTGCGAACTGGCGCACGATGCAAAGCAGAATCAATGCCATGTCCGCAGCAGGCATCCCGACAGAGTTTCACGCCTACGAGGGACTTTCCCACGGCTTCGGGCTTGGTACGGGAACGGTTGCCGAGGGCTGGATAAACGACGCGGTGGCGTTTTGGAAAGAACAAATGAAATAGACATTTTCAAATCTACGGAGGTACCCTATGAAAAAGAAAGTTTGGATTATTATCGGAATTGTCGTCGTTGTCGTGGCAGCAGCGGTGCTGATTCTCCCACGGCTGTTTGGCGGCTCCCACAGAGGAATCGACAACGAACCGGAGGCAAACGTCGCCGGGGAAAGTAAAATTCTCGTTGCCTACTTCTCGTGGTCGGGCAACGGGCAGCAGATGGCGCGATGGATCGCAGAGGAAACGGGCGGTGAACTGTTCCGCATCGTCCCGGAGGAATCCTACGGCGAGGATTACGGTGCCTGCGCCGACCGTGCGAAGAACGAGCTGGACAATGAAATCCGACCTGCGCTTTCCTCCCACATTGACGCTGACATCATGGCACAGTACGACACGATCTATCTCGGTTTCCCCATTTGGTGGTACGATTTGCCGACGCCGGTATGGACTTTCCTCGAAGAATACGATCTTTCCGGCAAGACGATTATTCCGTTCTTCTCTCACAACGGAAGCTCCAGCGGGGCAAACAGTTTGAATCGGTTGAGCGAACTTGCAAAAGGCGCGACGGTTCTGACCGACGAAGCGCTTTCTATCCCCGGTTCCTCCGTAGCAGATTCCGAGAAAGAAGTCAAAGAATGGGCAGCCAAGGAACAAAAGTAGTCCATGAAAGGAGAAACGATGATGAAAAAATGGATTGCGCTCATTTTAAGTTTTGTGCTGATTCTCTCCCTTGCCGCCTGCGGTACGGGAACGGGCGAAACGCCTGCGGATTCTGCTTCCGCAAACTCTGAAACAGAAAACCCCGGTTCTGCGGAAACAACGAATCCACCTGAATCCGATGAACCGAACACGTCGGCAGAGGGAAATACCGTGGAAGCGCCCGGCAGCGGCCCGGCAGATGCTTCTAACATCACCTCCGTTGAGGGCGTCCCTCTGATTACCCTCAACAACGGCGTACAGATGCCGCAGCTTGGGCTGGGCACACAGATTCAAAGTCTTGAAAATGGTGACTTAGGCGTTCTTAATCAGACTTCCCGTGAATCGGTCGCCGCGGCGCTCCGGTCAGGGTACCGCCACCTTGACGACGCACACGGCTATCTTCAAGAGCGCGGCGTCGGTCAGGGGATCATAGATAGCGGTGTGCCGCGTGAAGAAATCTGGATCACGGACAAGTTGTGGCCCAGCGAGTACGGCGACGCTTATAACGCCATCGATCAAATGCTGGATCGCCTCGGCGTTGAATACCTCGATTTGGTTTACCTGCATCACCCTGCGGGCGATATAGACACGATTGTTTCGGCTTGGCAGGATATGGAGCGGGCATACCGCGAGGGAAAAATCCGCGCCCTCGGAATCAGCAATTTCGACAACCGTATGGACGCCTTTAATGCCATTATGGAGCAGGAAATCAAGCCGCAGATCATGCAGATTGAATGTCACCCGTTTGCACAGCGGCAGGAAACCCGCGAGCTTGCCGAACAGTATAACATTCAGGTGGAATGTTGGTATCCGCTGGGGCATGGAGATCAGCGGCTTCTGAACGCTGAAACGCTGGAAGCGATTGCGGCAGCACACGATAAGAGCGTGGTGCAGATCATCATTCGCTGGCATATTCAAGAGGGGTTCTCTGTAATCCCCGGCTCCACGAACCCCGATCATATTCAAGAGAATATTGAAATCTTCGATTTTGAGCTGACCGATGAGGAAATGGAACGGATCAGAGCGATGGATCAGGGAGAATCGGGGCGGTATTTCAATCTGAATTACGATATGATGGGCGGAATGTTTACAACCCCGCCGAGAGAGTGGGATGGAGAGTTTTAATTTGCAACGCAGTTATAACTTCCGGTATGAACTGGTGAACGGATAGAGACTTCCGTGCCATTTCCGACCCCGCTATAATATAAACAACAATAAGCAGATTGAAAGGAGCATACGACATGAAGAAAATAGTCGCGTTGCTATTCAGTTTACTCGTGCTGCTTTCCCTCGCAGCCTGCGGGAACAGCAGCTCCGGTACGGGCGGAAGCTCCGAATCAGACCGGATGAGCCACAATGTTGCGGAATCTCCCTCCGATTCCGAACAAAGCGCAGGCGGCGGGGATGAAAGCGGCGAGAATTCTCAAACGTCGGGCGATAGTGCAAACGCTGACGCTCCGGTGGTTTACATGACGACGGACATCTCCCCTGAAGGGCTAATGAAAGTCTATGAGGCACTCGGTGTGAAGCTGACAGGCGACAACATTGCCGTCAAGCTCTCGACCGGCGAACCGCCCGCGTCCAACTACCTCGACCCCGACCTCATCCGCGACGTGGTGGAAGCCGTAAACGGCACCATCGTGGAGTGCAACACCGCTTACGGCGGTTCCCGCTCCGAAACGGCGATGCACTATCAGGTGGCGGAGGATCACGGTTTTACCGATCTCGGCCGTGGCTTTGTAATCATGGATGAGGATGGGCAGTCCATGATTCTTCCTGTAGAGGGCGGCCAGCAGCTTTCCGAGAACTATGTCGGCACCCATTTTGGCGACTTTGACGGCTTCCTTGTACTCTCACACTTCAAAGGCCACGCTATGGCTGGCTTCGGTGGAGCAATCAAGAATATTTCCATCGGAATCGGTTCTCAGGAAGGTAAATG
>CANQJI010000078.1 GCA_947624205.1 uncultured Akkermansia sp.
GAGATGCACGTGACGCTGAAACGCAAGCAGGAGGAGAATACGGACTGGCTGTTCCGGCAGTTGGCGGAGGCTAGCGGGAGGCATACCGTGGAGGGGATATGCGACTGGATAAGGGCGAACGACGAGATGACGGACACGGGGATTAAGCTGGCGATACGGACGCGGCATACGTTTACAATGGCGGCGGATGATTTGAAGGAGTGGCTTGCCCTGACGGCGGAGGAACGGGAGGCGAAGAGGGAGCAGATGCGCAATGGGGCGGAGGAACGGGAGGAAGTGGAGGATAGAATACCGAGCGAGGATGTGCTGAGGGAGTTGGAGGTGGACTATATCAATGACGAGCTGGCGGACGCCGTGAGGAAAAATTATGTGTACGTGTGGGAGAGTGTGGGGAATGTGCCGCTGGTGGCGAGCAAGTGGGGCGTGCTGCAGGCGATACTGACGGCGGAGCAGGATTTTTATGAGCATTTGCTGGAGGATAACGGCATTAACGAGGAGGTGCTGCTGCAGATGCGGGAGTATGTGGGGGCGGATATGCTGAAATTGGGGTATGCGATGCGGGAGAGGCTGGAGGAGATGCGTCCGGAGCTGGCGGAGATGCACGAGCGGATGTATGGGGTGCCCTTCCCGGCGCACGATAATTACTTCCCCGGGAAGTTTTTGAATGAGAATACGAACCCTGCGAAAGCGGACGGGAGCATACAGGCCGGGCGGAATGACTTACCGACGCGGCCGGGCAACTTGCGCTTGCGCACGTTGCACAACCGGAGGATTGATTGGGGAGCGAGCGCGCTGAATAGCTTTATCCTGGGGGTGCAGCAGCAGAATGAGTGGCTGACGACGGGGGACTTTATTGCCGAATGGGCGGATATGTTCAACGACAGGGAATTTGCGGCGGAGATGATTGGCAACTTGGGCAAGAAGTGGGTGGATGGCGTGAAGCAGGACTTGAGGACACTGGCCAATGCTGGCTTGCAGGACGCCGTGAACATGCAGGCGTTGATGCGAGTGACGCGGGCGATATGCCGGGTGCAGGCGGTGGCGGCGCTGGCGTATAAGCTGACAACGATAGCTAAAAACGCGGTGAGTTTGCTCAACGGGCTGGTGGGCGGACGCGTGCCGGTAGCGGAGTTGCGGGACAGCGAGACGGCGCGGATTTTGGGGAGCAGGCATATAGGGGTGTTTGAGTTTTTTGCGGGGTTGAGCGGGGAGTTTTCGCTGAGCGATATTGCCGGGCAGGATTTTATAAAGGTGAGGATGAATGACAGCAAGGGGCGGGTTATCGGAGCCGCCGGGGAAGGCAGTACGAAAGCAGGTGTGGGAACGAAGGTGCGCCACAAGCTGAGCGCGGTGGAGGGCGCGCTGGTGAAGGGGCAGGAGATAGGTTTGGGCGGGATTATGTATGCCGACGTGGGGGGGAATGTGGTGACGGCTATGTGCGTTGCGAACGCGGTGTATAAGAGCCTTAAGGCGGACGAAAAGGCGAGGCATTTATCGAAGGCAGAGAAGCGGCGGGTTGCGCTACTCTACGCGCAGAAGACGCTGGACATGGTGGCGCAGCCGTTTATTAAGAGCCAGAAAGTGAGCGTATCGAATAATATGAGCTACGGCGGGGTGTTTGCTGATGCGTTACTGTACCTTTTCAAGTCGGAGCAAAATGCCAAGGTGGGAGTTACCATGAGCGCGATATTGAGCGGGGATGTGGGGGAGGCGACGTGGGCGTTGAGCGGTATGCTTTTGACCGGGGCGAGCGGGTCGCTGGTGGCGATGGTGGTATCGTATGCGCTGGCGTGGGCGGCGTACCCGCTGACGGGTGAGGAGCCAGAGGAGCTGGCGGAGGATACGCTGGAGTTTTTGACGGAGTGGGCAGCGCAGTTTGTGGGTGAGACGGCGGCGAGCGTGCCCTTTATCGGCGAGGGGGCGGCGAGCGGCGTGCGCATGGCGTTTGGGAAGAAAGCCTACGCCGCGAGGGATTACGTATCGGAGGCAGTTGGACTTGGGGCGCGCTTTTTTGACGAGAAGAAGTGGCGGAAGCGGAAGCCGGCGCAGAAGGTGAGGGATTATTGCGCGATGCTACGGGTAGCGGGAGACAGCGGGGTGTTATCTGCGTTTACCGGGATGCGGCCGATCTCGAGTTTGACGGAGTTGTTGCTGCTGGTGGCTGGGTTGAGCAATGTGCCGGATCAGGTGGCGAAGGGGTATGTTGAGAAGAAGTAGCGAAGACGGAAAAATAGACGGAAAAAGGCGGAAAGATGACGGAAGAGCGGAAAGCTATGCATGAGACGCTGGCACGGCTGGTGGCGGGAGGCATGGCACGAAAGGACGCTTACCGTGAGGCTTTTGGGAGGGCAGACATGGACGATGTGACGGCGAGCAAAAGGGCGAGCGAGGCACTGAAAAAGGCGGAAAGTTGGAAAAAAACGGCGGAAATAGCGGAAAGAGTGGCGCGGCGGGCGGCGGCGCAAGAAGAGGGGGTGATTTATAGCAAAGTGGATTGCATGCGGCTTTTGACTGAGCTGGTGCGGAGCAGTCTGGATGAGGGGGACAAGAGGCTGGCGATACGAGGTATTGATGCGCTGAGCAAACTGGCTGGCTACAACGAGGCACAGAAGATTGAAGTGAAGGACGATAGCGTGAGGCAGTTTGTGCAGGGGCTTATGGACAGGGCGAGCGCGCAGCCACTGGTGCGTCAGCGGGGAGGGGGCGGCTGACGGCGCCCTATGTACGAAGTACGATTTGCGGTGGTACGGAGGGAAAGTTGAGAAAGAGGCGGCAGGGCGTGAGAATGGCGGTATGGACTTAAACGCACATGCCGCCGGACTGAATTTTCATTTTGTGAAGGGAGAGCCGCTTGATTATTTGTTTGACTTGACCGACTGGGCTGGAGATGAGTCGATAGATCTTGGGACGGGGAGAGTGTACGGGATCGTGCAGGGGGTAAGGGGTGAGGAGGAAGAGCAGGAGATTACGATGGAAGATGTGCCGAAGAGCACTATGAAACTGATGACATTCCCGGAGCTGGAGCCTGGGAGATATGTATACGAGGTGTGGGTGGCATGGGCGGACGGGAACAGGAACAGGCTTATCGAGGGTGCGGTGACGATGGAGGCGAGCGCGATGCGCTGGGAGGAGCTGGCGAAGCCGCCAGTGGGGAAGCGAGTGGTGCAGGTGCGGGTGAGCGCTGGGCAAGAGGGGAGCATCCGGGCGGTGGTGCTGAGTGATGGATTTGTGGGGGCGATGGCGCTGCGGGCGGAGGCAGCAGCAGCGAGTGCGGATGTGAGTGCAGCAGAGGCGGCAGCGAGTGAGCTGGTGGCGAAGGCTGCGGAGGCTGTGGCGGAGAAGTGCCGCGGGATCGTTGAAGAGGCGCAGGCGGAGGTGAAGAAGCTTGAACAGAGCGCAAGTGCAGCAGAGGCGGCGGCGAGGGGGAGCGCGACGAGTGCGGCAGGGAGCGCGGGGAGTGCGCTGGGGAGCGAGGAGAATGCGAGGGCGAGTGCGGCAGCGGCGGCGAAGAGTGCGCAGGCAGCGGCGGCGAGCGATAGCGCGGCTGAGAGGAGCGCGGGGAGTGCGGCGGCAAGTGCGCAGTGGGCGAGCGATAGCGCGACTAGTGCGGGAGGGAGCGCGACGGATGCGCGGGATAGCGCTACGGCGGCGGCGAAGAGCGAAGTATCTGCGGCGGGGAGTGCGGCAGCGGCGGCGAAGAGCGAGGAGGCGGCAGCGGGGAGTGCGGCGGCAGCAGCGAAGAGCGAGGAGGCGGCAGCAGCGAAGAGCGAGGAGGCGGCAGGGAGCGAGCAAGCGGCGAGCATGGCGGCGGGGCGGGCAGCGGGGAGTGCTACGAGCGCGGCAGGGAGTGCATCTAGGGCAGAGGCGGCGGCAGGGAGCGTGGAGGGGAAGGCGGAGGCGGCAGCAGAGGCGGCGAAAAGAGCAGAGGCGGCGGCAGGGAGCGTGGAGGGGAAGGCGGAGGCAGCAGCGGCGAGTGCGGCAGCGGCGGCGAAGAGCGAGGAGGCGGCAGCTGGGAGCGCAGAGAGGGCGCAGGAGGCTGAGGGCAAGGCGAGTTTTGAGTTGTGGCAAGAGAATGGGCACCCGGGAGGGACTGTACAGGAGTATTTGGAGGATTTGCGTGGGAAGAGTGCGTATGAGATTTGGCTTGCGCAGGGGAATGTGGGGACGGAGGATGACTTTTTGAAGAGTTTGAAGGGGAAGGATGGACTGAATACGAGGGAGGAGATGGATGAGGTTTATGCGCAGATTGTGAATGTGAATCAGCAGTTTGCTGATGAGGCGGCGGCGCGGGAGCGAGCGATTGAGGAGCATGCGGAGGATAGGCTATTGCACCCGACGAAGACGAGGCAGGCGGGCTGGGATAATAAGCTGGAGGAGGCGGATGTGTACACGCGGGAGGGGGCGGAGCTGAGCAGTAAGCCGCATATGGCGAATGATGGGGCTGAGGTGGCTGATGCGTTCGGGAGGTATGTGGGGATTGGTCAGGCAGATTTGGTGTTTCAGGGGGAGTGCGAGGCGTGGGAGTTGGCGAGTTTGACGATACGGTGCAGGGATACGGCGATAGGTAATGTGGGCGACGCGGCGTATTATTTGGGGGTGTATGAGCGGGTTGAGGGGGGGAGCGAGGGGGATTTTAAGTGGGTTGGGACATCGAAGGATAAGGTGCAGCAGCAGCTTGGTGAGGATAGTACGTGGCATTTTGAGCGGACGGTTATTCACCGGAGGAATTTGCGGTTTATATTGTTTGCTGAGCGGGATGATCCGTGGCCGGCGGATGGGGAGGGTGTGCAGATAGGCGTGCGCATGGCGGGGAAGACCGGGCAGAGCGGGCAGTGGACAGGAGTTGGAGGGTTGAGCGGCGGGTTTGAGAATACGTATTGCCCGATTGTTGAGCTGAAGTATTATAAGCTGAAGAGCAAGTATGCCGGGGAGGCGTTGCAGGGTGTGGTTGACGGGCATGTTGGGGATAAGACGGCGCATGTGACGAGCACGGAGAGGGCGAAGTGGGACAAGGCGGCGGAGCATGCGGGGGATACGACGGTGCATGTGACGGCGAGTGAGAAGGCGACGTGGAATGGAAAGGTGAGCACGGAGACGCTGAATAATCACACGGGGGATACGACGCGGCATGTTACGGCGAGTGAGAAGGCGACGTGGAATGGGAAGGTGAGTACGGAGACGTTTAATGCGCATGCGACGAATACAACGGTGCATGTGACGGCTGGGGAGAAGGAGACATGGAATGGGAAAGCGGATGCGGGTACGCTGAGCAGTCACACGGGGGATACGACGGTGCACGTGACGGCTGGGGAGAAGGCAACGTGGAATGGGAAGGTGAGTACGGATACGCTGAATAATCACACGGGGGATACGACGCGGCATGTGACGGCGAGTGAGAAGGCGGCGTGGAATGGGAAAGCGGACGCGGATACGCTGAGTAGTCATACGGGGGATAAGACGATACACGTGACGGCGGGGGAGAAGGAGACATGGAATGGGAAAGCGGATGCGGATACGCTGAGTAGTCATACGGGGGATACGACGATACACGTGACGGCTGGGGAGAAGAGTAAGTGGAATGGGAAGGTGAGCAGCACGGTGGGGAAGGTGACGGATATACGTTATTACAAGAAGGGGAGCGAGCCTACGCTGAGTTCGCGGGTGAGCGGTGTTTTGTATTTAGTTAGTGAGAGTTAAGCACAGCTATGAGCTTTTCGTTTGGGAACATAAATCTTGGGGATGCGTCGTTTGGGACGGTGCAGTTGGGGCAGATATCGTTTGGAAGCGAGATTATCTGGGAGAAGGTGGTGCCGAACAGCATGGTGTTGGAGATTGACAAGTCGATTAAGGAATTGGAGCTACCCCTCGAGCAGTACATGGATGTAAAGTGGGAGGTTAATTGGGGAGATGGGACGAAGGAGACGGGAGGGACGAAGCATAGTTATACAGACGGGGCGACTGGGAATCACCGTGTGACGGTGAGCGGAGCGGCGAAGTGGACGAAAAAAATTAATGGGAGCTACTACACTACTCCGACTAGTCTCAGGAGTGGGTTGGTGAGTGTGGCGGTGAATGGGATGTGCCCGATACGTGTGTGGCCCATAAGTGCATTTAATGGGTGTACGGCGCTGCAGACGATAGACGATGGACTGTTTAATGGTGTAGTGCCCTATGACGACGGGGAGAACATGGGCGTGTGTTTCGGGGTTAATTATTGGATAATGGATAATTTTTTTACTGGATGCAGCAAATTGAAGAGCATCCCGGAGAAATTAATAACGAATGTGGCGTCAGGGGCGAAGTCGAAATCCATGAAAAACATAAGTTTTTATCAGACTTTTTACCAATCAGGTATAACGTCGATACCGGAAGCGTTGTTTAGCGGATTGCCCAGTCTTACTTGGGCTAATAATGAGGAGGGGGAGTTTTCTATGGATAGTACATTTTCGAGGTGTAATAGTCTGACGAAAGTGGGACGGATTTTTGACAACTTGCCGACAAAAGCTCAAAGTGTAAATTTTGGTTATGTGTTTGCTTACTGCACGGGCATAACGTCGATAAGTGATGCACTATTTTCGAAGGTACCAACAATAGGCGGGAGCTGGTATGGCGTCAGCAACCGTTTATTTAATGCAGCATTCAGGAATTGTACCGGGCTGAAGAGTGTACCGACGAATATATTGTCCGGGATAGCGAATGATAGTAAGGTGGATATCACCTATTTTTTTGATAGTTGCATTGGCATAACAACGAAGTTGCCTGAGGTGTGGAATACGCACGGGAGTACGAAGCACACGGGATTTTACGTGGGTTGTTCGAATGCAAGCAACTATGGCACAGTACCGAGCGCGTGGAAAAATTATTAGTATGCAGACGAGAATATCATTTAATAGCGGCGAGGTTGATGAAGCAGTGGCGCAGCGACAGGATATGGAGGCAAATCAGCGGAGTTGCCTTGTGGTGGAGAATTGGCATATAACTGCGAGCGGTGCACTGGAGAGGCGCAGGGGGATGAAAAAGATAGGGGAGAGTGAGGAGGGAGCGAGGTTGTTTGGTTATGAATATAGTCAGGCGGATAGGGAGGGATTGAGGTGGCTGATTGAGGTGACGGCAGGGCGAGTGAAAGTGCGGCGGATGAGCGGGGAGGTGGTGAGTGAGTTTGGGACTGTGGAGAAGCTGGGGTACGAGGCGGACCCGGCAGGGCTGAGCGCGCGGCAGTTATACGGATTGTTGCTGTTTACGAGCTTGCAGCATGCACCGTTTGTGCTGAAGTGGGACGGGGCGACGAAGTGGGAGCTGGAGAGGTACGAGTTCGTTGTGCCGCCGTGGAGGAATAATGAGGAGAGGGAGCAGAGTGTGAAGTTGCTCATGGATGGGAGCGGGGGACTGAGTGTGGAGTTTTCGGCAGAAGAAGAAGAGGAGGAGAAGCGAGCGGAGGACGGGGATGTGATAAGGCTGAGCTGGTGGACTGAGCAGACGGAGGCGTGGGCAAAGACGGATGACATATTGAAGAATGTTGTGGTTGTGAAAGGGCGTCCGGATAAGCCGTTGTTGATGGCTGGGATGAAGTTTGCAGTGCACCGGGAGGATTATGTGCAGTACTGGGTGTGCAAGAAGAAGTGGGTGCAAGCCAATTTGTACACGCCTGGACTGGATGACCCGGCGAATTACAAGAATAATTTTGAGAAGGCGGAGAATACGGCAGATTTCAAGGATGCGAAAATAGTGACGAGTGTTAATGATGTGAATGGCGGGAAAGATATTGAGAAGAACACGAAATTCGGGGTACGAGTGGGATACTGGAAGTATTATTTGTGCATACGAGATGTGGACGTGGACTTGCCGGCGGATTTGGACATGGATGAGTGGCCAGAGTATTTTTCTGCAGGGGTACCCGTGGGGGAAGCGCTGGTGAGCCGGGGGAGGTGGAGTTTTTACTGCGCTGGGTTATGGTACGGGAGCTACGAGGTGCGGAGGAATTATGAGACGGCGGATGTGGTGAGCACGGCGTGGGAGAGCATGGGGAGTAGTTTTTCACTGGTGGGGAATAATAAGAACACTGAAATAAGCGGGGACGAGAGTGAGGAGGAATGTTATCTTCGGCTGTATGTGACGAGCAGCCGGTACATGAAGGAGGGGGATTTGAGCGCGGGGTTTCCGCCTGAGGGGAATGGGAACAAGCTTATTGTGGAGGGGTACCGGCATGATGAGTTGCTGAAGTGCAGGCAGAGCGAGGGGAAGACGAGCTGGGAGAGGATGAATAAGGTGAAGGTGGCGATGGCGCGCAGGAGAGTGGTGAGCAATTGGAGTTGGGCGGCGTTCAGCAGGAGGTACGGATACCCGATGCACAGTTGCACGTTTAACAAACGGCTGATATTTGCGAGCACGAGCCGGCAGCCTCAGACAATGTTTTTGAGCGCAACGGATGATTTGACGAATTTTTTTGCGAGTGGGACGGAGAGTGGGGCGTTTACAGTGAGCTTGACGACCGGGAGTTTGAACCCGATATGCTGGTTGATGGAGAAGAGGGGGGCGATATTGCTTGGGACGAGCAGTGGGGAGTGGGAGTTTGGCGCGGCGACGGGCGGGGGAGGGTTGAGCAGCACGAATAATGCGGCGATGACGCATTCTTTTAACGGTAGTGCGAATTATGTGAGTGCAATAGGAACGCGGAATAAGATTGTGTACGTGCAGAGAGGAGGGAGGAGTGTGCAGGATTTTGGGTACGATTTGAGCGCGGACGGGTACCGAAGCCAAGAGATAAGTATAATGAGCCAGCACATTATGACGGAGCATGGAGGGATAGTGCGCGGGGCGATGGCGAATGTGCCGAGGTGCGAGCTGTATTTTGTTCTGGGGGATGGGCAGCTGGCGGTGTGCAATTATAATGAGGAGCAGGTGGTGAAGGCATGGGGGAGGTGGACGACGGCGGGACGGATAATGGACGTGTGCACGATGACGAATGGGAATGGTGATGATTTGGTGTACTTGCTTGTGAAGAGAGGCGGGGCGGTCAATATAGAAGTGGTGAGCGCGGAGAATGGGTATGTGGACGAGGGAGGGGATTACGCGAGCGTGATGGTGACGACACCGCTGAATAATTTGGTGGAGCAAGTGGTGCGTAAGCAAGAGAGTGTGCCGTTTGAACTGAGGCTGGGTGAGGATTTTGCGAATGAGGCAGGGGCGATGCAGGTGAGCCGTGATGGGGAGACGTGGGTGAACATAGACCGGAGAGCGCCGGTGCTGAAAAAGGGGTGGCATAAGCTGGTGGCACTGCAGCACTGGGACAAGGAGCCGAAGATAGGGGTGAAGGTAACGGGGGACAGGGCGTGCGTCATACTTGCTATACAGGGCTAATTATGGGAAAAGACTGGTATGATGGGTGCATGGAGGATCGCGAGTGGCGGTTGAATCACTTGTACTATATACAAAACAAGGACGGCGGAATACAGAGGTTTTGCATGAATTGGGCACAGAGGGAATTGTTTGAGCGCGTGTGGACGCGCAACGCGATATTGAAAGTGAGGCAGCTGGGGATATCGACGTTTGTAGAGTTGCTGGGGCTGGACTGCTGTTTATTTAACAGGGGATTCCAGATGGGCATTATTGACAAGACGATGACGGATGCGAAGAGCAAGCTCCTCAAAATGAAACAGGCTTTTGAATGGATGCTGTACCCGCCGAGTCGAGTCGTAGAGGATCACGTCGAAGACCCGGCAGACAGGGAGCAAATTGCGAAGCTGGCGGCGGCAATAGCGAGAGGGAACGAGAACCCGGAAGACAGGGCGGGGAAGTTCAAGCAGGAGACGGCTACTTTCGAGAACGGCTCCAGCGTGCGAATCGGAGTGAGCTTGCGGGGCGGGACATTGCAGCTACTTCACGTGAGCGAGCTAGCGAGCGTGGCGCACAACTTTCCGCGGCGAGCGGAGGAAATTATCAGCGGCGGGATCAATGCAGTCGGGAAGGATTGTATTGTCATAAGCGAAAGCACGCACGAAGGTGGAAAGTACGGGGAGCATTATCGCATTATTAAAGGTGCGATGGAGAATCAGGGGAGGACGCTGGACAAGCTGGATTTTGCATTCTACTTTTTCCCATGGTGGAGGCAGGCCGAGTACGCGCTACCGGAGAGCAAGACAGATACAAGCGAGCTGGCGGAGTACTGGCTGGAGCTGGAGGAAAAGGGAATCGTGGTAACCGACGCGCAGAAGCGGTGGTATTATTCCATGTGGAAGACCATGGGGTCAGCGATGAAGCGGGAGTACCCGAGCACGCCGGAAGAAGCGCTGGCGAACCAAATTAGCGGGGCGATTTACGGAGCGCAGATTGAGCGGCTGCGGGCGGAGGGTAAATTGTCGTGCGAGTTTGAGGTGGACTCAATGCACCCGCTTTATACGGCGTGGGACTTGGGCATGGGAGACTACACGGCGATATGGCTCATTCAGCCGGGCGGAGATGGAAGGTACTACGTGCTGGACTATTATTGCGCGAACAAGGCGGGGCTGGACTTTTACTTTAATAAGATTCGCGAGTGGGAGCGCAGGTACCAGCTTATCACGCGCCACTTTTTACCGTTTGACGCGGAGGCGAGCACCAGCCGAGTAAGCACAGTGACGGCGGCGCAGTATTTCGCGCAAGCGCAGATGCCTTACTGCGTCGTACCGAGACCGGCAGATATATGGCATGGGATATACGCCGTGCGGGATTTGTTGCCTCGGTGCATTTTCCACCAGAGGTGCAGCAACTCCATTGTCATCGATACCAATGAATACATGAGCGGCGTTGACGCGTTGGAGGGCTACAAGACCGGCGGGACAACGGCGGGAGGAGTGGAGCGGAGCGCGCCGTTGCATGACGCGTGCAGCCACGGCGCGGATGCTTTCCGGTACTTTGCGCAGGCTGTGGCGAGTGGGATGGTAGGCAGGGAAGATGTGCGGCGGCGGGAAGCCGGAAATCCTATATTGCAAGAGAGACGGACGGAGAACGACCAGAAGGAGCGCGCAAGTGGTGTGCCGTGGTGGAGAGACGTAACGGGCGATATGCGAAGCCGAGAGTGGAGGAACAAGACCAGCGGGAGACCGAGTTGGTGGTGAAAAATTCAAAGGTACGGAGAGCAAGTTGAAAGTCGGATGAGCGTGGCGGAAAATGAGCTTGCCAATAGAGAAGAGATGTGTTGGGCCCCGTCCCCGGCATGGAGTTGGAGGCGGGGTTCATTCAAAAAGCAAACTTTACCAAGGCTATGTCAGAGACCACAGACGAGAAAATCCAAAAAGCGAAAGAAGCAGAGAAGCGGATTGAGAGCGAGCTGGAGAAGCACGGGTTTAACGGTTTTTGGGCGAAGTTGACGGCAAGCGTGATTATCGCGGCACTTGCGGTGGCGGTAGGAATGTTTGCGACATCATGCAGTATGACGTACACGAGAATGCCTGATGGGACAGTGCAGGCACACGGCGGAGTAGTATTGCCACAGAAGGTGCAAACGGTGACGAAGTAAGTAGTAGACGCGCTATGTGCAGACCATTCAAAGAATACATGATGCTGGTACGAGAATACACCAGGGAAATAGTGACATTTGGAGGTCTGGCGATGACGTGTTATTTGTACACAGATTTGCACGACTTGATGCAAGCACAGACAGATACAAGCAGGCAGATTGCGACGGAGTTGCGCGAACTTAACATACGAGTGATGGAATTGGAACACCAAAACAGAATGCATAAAGAATGAGCAATGTTATGACATTTGATGAGCTGAGGGAGGACGTGACGTACTGGCAAAGGCTATTGCGCTTCCACGGCTACCCATGTGGTGAGATAGACGGTATACGCGGGAAGAAGACGCAGCACGCGGAGGAGTTATGGCTGGAGGACGCGCAGAGGGAGATGGTGTACGGGTTGTTCGATGGGCGAACAGAGAGCAACCTCGCAACTGTGTGCCCGAAAGCGCAGGGGCTTCTGCGGCGATGGTTGAACAAGGCGCGGCTGGCGGCGAGCGCGACGGGATACGAAATTAAGCTTATTGAAGGGACGCGGAGCTACGCGCGGCAGAATTCTCTGTATGCGCAAGGTCGGACGGCGAAGGGGGCGAAGGTGACTAATGCCCGCGGGGGAGCGAGCTGGCACAATTTTGGACTGGCTGTAGACTTCGGCGTGTTTCGTGGGAACACATACGTGCAGGAAGACGAGCCGTACAAGATGCTTGGTCAATTGGCGCGGACGATACCCGGGCTGGACTGGGGCGGGGCATGGAGCGGCTTCAAGGATTACCCGCACGTGCAGCTTAAAAAGTACAGCAAGGTTGCGGAGGCGCGGGAGGCATTTGAAGCGTTGAAGTAAAGAAAGGAAAATATCATGGGGAATAGCTGGGATCCTTTTGACAAAAATCCTTTCGGACGGGGGAAGGATTTTCTCCATGACACTATTGACACCGTGAAAGGCGCGGCGCAGGATGCACGCGATACGATATCCGGAACGATAAGCGACGCATGGAACACAACAAGGGGGGCAACAAGCGACGCATGGGATACTATCTCAGGCGCGGCAGAGGACGCGTGGGATACTGTAAGGCGGCCGGATAATCTTGCGATTATGGCAGCTATCACGGCTACTGTTCTGACAGCCGGAGCTGCGGGAGCATTTACAGCACCCGCCGCCGTTGGTAGCTCAGCGGCAGCAGGGAGTACGGCGGCAGGAGCGACAGCAGCAGGTACAGCGGCGGCAGGAGCTACAGCGGCAGGAGCGACAGCAGCAGGTACAGCGGCGGCAGGAGCTACAGCGGCAGGAGCGACAGCAGCAGGTACAGCGGC
>CANQJI010000079.1 GCA_947624205.1 uncultured Akkermansia sp.
TATCCCTCCTTCCGCAACTGCGGTTATTCTACCTCAGTCCCGCGTATTTTAACACCCCTAATTAACCGTGTACGATGGACGATGTACGATTTGGATTATAGCTCGCATTGCGCGGGGCGGTGGCAGACAGAGTCTGCCCATGTACGATGTACGATTTTCGATGTACAACACGAACGACGGCCCCGATGAGGGCGCACGCGTTAGCGGGCGGTAAGTGCAGATGGACAAAGGCGTAGCCTTTGCCCCACAGGGGCGAACCGGCAGGGTGGTGCCGGTGAGTCAATTTGAAGAACTCCCGCGCTTACGCGCGAGTTTGGCGAAGAGCACTTGTTGTCATGATTTTTGATACGTATAAACGATAATATTAGTCAATAAGGGTATTCCTCTGTTGATTGACTTCCCTCAAATGCGGTTGCCCTGGCAAACAGTTCCCCTGGAGCAAGGAGAATGATCCACGCCACCATGAGAAGCAATGATGGATTCGTTTACATTACAGCCCAAAGTCGTCCGTTTTCACCCCTCAGCAGGCGAATAGGCATGTCGAAAGCACGCCTCAGGTTGCCTTCGGTGAGAACTTCGTCCCTCGTTCCGCCGGCGAGGATATCTCCTTCTCGCAGGATAAGTCCTCGATTGAAAACAGGTAGAATGTCCTCGATGCGCTGCGTGATAAAAATGAGCGTGAGATCCGGACGCTGTGTGGCAAGTTCTTCTATCGTGCGCAGCAGGAATTCTCGCCCGGCAATATCCAGAAACACACTCGGCTCATCAAGTATCATAAGCTCGGGATTAGTCATGAGTGCGCGAGCGATAAGCACCTTTACCTGCTCACCGGAACTCATGGTAACGACACTGCGGTCAGAGAGATATTCCGCACGCAAAGCAGTGAGTAATCTTTCAGCTTTTTGTTTTTCCTGCTCCTCCGGTTGCCGAAAGAGACCAATCGTACCATCAAGTCCCGAGAGGGTGACTTCCAGCCCTGTCCATTCCCGATCTCCAAGCCAGCGGTGCATGAGCGGGCTGATCCACGCGATACGTCGGCGCAAATGCTGCAGATTCACGCCGCCAAAGCGACACCCCAGAACCTCCACCTTCGCTCCGAAAAGTGGCCATGCGTAGCCTAGTAACATGCGCACAAGAGTCGTCTTCCCTGCTCCATTTGCCCCGAGGATGAAGCACCTCTCGCCACGTTCCACGACCCAATTGATACCGTGCAGCACCTCGCGCCCGCCCAAGTACACGCGAGCACCCTCCACACAGATAGCATTCTTCTCATTCATAAGAAATTTCAGAAAAAGAAGCGCGCCTGAAAGCAGTGAGGCACCAAACCACACATACCCCAGGCGCACTTGGAGAAAACAGAAACAGGAGAAATCAACTACGCTCGAAAAGAGCACGGATCTTCTTGCCAACAATTTCCACCGGGTGATCAGCAAGAGCCGCCCGCTTAGCCTGCAGGTTCGGGGCTCCCTGAGCCGCTTCCTCAAGCCAAACTTTGGCAAATTCGCCGGATTCAATGCGTTTAAGCGACTCCTTCATTTTCGCTTTCACCTCCGGTCCGAGAATCTGAGGACCGTTATAATACTCACCGAACTCAGCCGTGTTTGAAATCACGGCATTCATGCGCTGGATGCCACCGGTATAAATGAGATCCACGATGAGTTTTGCCTCATGCACGCACTCGAAGTAGGCCATCTCCGGCGGATAACCAGCCTCGATCAGCGTCTCAAAACCGTATTTCATGAGATCCACCAGACCGCCGCAGAGCACATTCTGTTCACCAAAGAGGTCTTCGTAAGTTTCCTGTGCCATAGTGCATTCCAAAACGCCACCCCGGGTCAAACCCTCAGCCTTCGCAATCGCCAAAGCCACGTCGCGTGCCTTGCCGCTCGGATTCTGGAACACCGCCACCAAACCGGGGCAGCCGAATCCCTCCTCAAACACGCGCCGCACCTCCGTGCCCGGTCCCTTCGGTGCAACCATGATCACATCCACATCCGCCGGTGGTACAATTGTCTTGAACACATACGCAAACCCGTGCGAGCAGCAGAGCGTCTTGCCCGCCTTCATCGCGGGAGCAATCTGGTTGGCGTACACTTCGCCATGCTTTTCGTCCGGCAGCAGCAGGTGGATGATATCGCCGCGTTGTGCCGCTTCATCAACCGACACCACCTCGAAGCCATCCTGCACTGCTGCATCCCAGCTCTTTCCGGGGCGAAGTCCGATGATAACCTGTACGCCGCTATCGCGCATGCAGAGTGCCTGAGCGCGTCCCTGCGCACCGTAACCGATAACAGCCACTGTCTTGCCGTTGAGTACGCTCACATCAGCGTCCTTGTCATGAAGAATATCCATAGCGTGAAAGAAATTATTTGACGAGTTGTCGTACCCGTTTGTGGATACGGGAGTGAGGCTACCACTGGCTCCTCCCATTGTCAAGTCCGAAAAAAAGCACTTATCCCTATATGCAGGGCAGACGCATTTCCCAATGCGTCTGCCCTGCATATGGAACATTCCTTGACTTTTCCGTTTGGCAAGGGTATGCTGGGGCGCAGATGGCTACGCAAGATCAACAGCTCGTTGAAAATAATTACATGTGCGACCCGGATGCCGACGGCGGCTTCGTGTACACTACACTGGAAGCAGCAATCAACTGGATGCACAAGTACTCGCTCTGGCCCATGCCCATGGGAACTTCTTGCTGCGCAATTGAATACATGGCGGCTTCCTGTTCACGCTATGACATCTCGCGTTTCGGGTCAGAGGTGAACCGCTATGCGCCGCGTCAGGCAGATTTCATGTTTATCTGCGGCACGATCACTTACAAGATGGCGGGGCTTGTGCGCCGTATCTGGGATCAGATGCCGGAGCCGAAATGGTGCATCGCCTGCGGAGCGTGCGCCTGCTCCGGTGGAATGTTCCGTTCATACTCAGTACTGCAGGGGGTTGACAAGATTGTTCCGGTGGATGTTTATGTTTCCGGCTGTCCTCCCCGTCCGGAAGCACTGCTGCAAGGGCTCATCACCCTGCAGGACAAGATCATGGCGACGGATCACCCTCTCAAAGATTTCTTCCGCACGCACGATCTCCGCAAGGCACAGCGCGGTGACACCATCCCTGCCGGTATCTTCGATGACTAACCCCTCTTTCCCTCCTTTGACTATGCCCACAGAAACGACAACAGCAGCCCATATCAGCACTGCTGAAGCGCTCGACAAGATACGCAACCGCTTTCCGGCGCTCGGCTTCCACGAATTCCGCGGCGACACTACCCTCACTGTATCGACGGATCAACTTTTGGCGGTGATGCGTTATGTGAAAGAGGCCTGCGGATTTGACATGTTGCTATGCGTAAGCGCAGTGGATCACATGCCGGAAAGTCCGCGTTTCGAAGTGCATTACACCGTCACCCAGTCGGAGACAGGTGCGATACTGCTGGTACGTTGTGAGGCGAAAAACGACAACGAACCTATCGTGCCTTCCTTGGTAGGGCTTTGGCGCTCTGCCAACTGGCTGGAACGTGAGCAATATGATCTCATGGGCATCCGCTTTGAAGGGCACCCGGATTTGCGTCGCATCATGATGTGGGAAGAGTACCCTTATCATCCCTTGCGTAAGGATTTTCCCGTAGCCGGAGTGCCGCTGGAAAAAGGAAATGGAATCTTTACCGAAAAGGCTCCTACCAGCGGAGCTCCCTTCACCACAGCACCGGGCGGGCGCACAGCAGCCGAACGCGAACCACGCTCTCGCGGCTGATTCGTCCTTTTTTGCCAGGCCAACTATGAATCCTCTCCCGCCGGATCTAGATCCAGCCGTCCGCGCTGTCGCGTGGATCGGCGATGCGGTGTTAGCGCTTTACGTGCGCGAGTGGATTCTTTCCTTCAACCACGATCGCATGGACGGCGAAATTTTCACCGCTCTTACTTCCAATCAATTTTTGAGGCTCATCGGCAATGCTACCGGCGTGGAAGCGCAAATCGGCAACGCCTACCGCCAAGGTGGAATCACCGGTGCCTACGCGTGGATCGACTCCGAGCTTCGCCCGCGTATGGAAGAACGGCTGCACATCATCCGAGCTCAGCGCTCCGGGAAGAAAAAATAAATCGAGCTTCCCATCACGCCATGCTTTCCTGCAACGCAGTCTGAAGTCGAACTAATCCCTCCGCCAGCACCTCATCCGGAATATTCAGCGCGGGAATGAGTCGCAGGGTGTTCGGGCCCGCCGGACACGCCAGTAGACCGTTTTCACGGCAGAGGTTATTGAGGTGTGCAGCAGGTGTACTGCCGACCGGTACGCTCATGGCATCTGATCGCAATGCAACGCCACGCAAAAGACCAATTCCACGCACCGTCTCCACGCAGGGAAGCTTCCATCCCATGACGGTCTCTTTAATTTCCTCCCCCAATCGTACTGCACGCTCGGCGAGATTCTTCTCCACTAGCTCACGCACTACCGCCAGAGACGCCGCGCAGGCAAGCGGAGTTCCGCCGAATGTGGAACCATGCGAACCGGGATTCATGATACTGCAAAGAGGAGTTCCCTCTTTATCAATCGTACGCTTGCTCACCCAGAAACACCCCATCGGAAAACCGCCTCCGAGCCCCTTGGCGCAGGAAATGAGATCCGGCTTAAGCTCCGGACAAATCGCCTGCCAACCCATCATCCGTCCACAACGGGCGAAGCCGCACTGCACTTCATCCATCATGAACAGAAGATCCTTTTCGCGGCAAATTTCCGCCACCGCACGCATAAATTCCGGTGTGGCAGGATTTACCCCGCCTTCCCCCTGCACCGCCTCAAGTAAAATGCCGCAGGTGTGCTCTCCAATGGCTGCACGCAGAGCCTCGACGTTGTTGAATTCCACGTATTTGAAGCCAATGAGCAGGGGATCAAACTCCACCTGAATCTTCGCCTGCCCCGTAGCAGCCATGGAACCGAGGGTACGTCCGTGAAAGCCTTTCAGAAATGTGATGACCTCGTAACGCGGCGAACCATCTGCCGCCGGGTGTCGGTGTCCGAAACGCCGCGCTACTTTGATGATGCCGTCATTTGCCTCTGCCCCGGAGTTGCAGAAAAATATCTGACCATCCAACCCCACCACATCGCGCACGATAAGTTGAGCAAGTTCTTCCTGTTGAGGGATGCCGTAGAGATTGGAGCAGTGCATCAATTGTCCCGCCTGTTCACGAATAGCCGCTACGAGTTTAGGGTACGCATGCCCCAGACAACAAGTCGCTATGCCCGCACAGAAATCAATGTAACGCCGACCCTCTGCGTCAAACAGATACGATCCTTCGCCGCGTACAATATCGATCGGAGCACGCCCATACGTTCCAAGCACATGTGGTTCCCTTTGCATAGCCCCCACAATTTACTCCTCATGTCCATCTTTGTCAATACCTCAGGGCAAACGCATTAGAAAATGCGTTTGCCTATGTACGATTTACGAGGTACGATGTACGATTTATTCATAATGTGCGCGTTGCGCAGATTTTTTCGGATCATTAATGTATGCTGAGGTCCCTTTAGAGCCATCATCACGATGACCTCTTGTCGTCATGATTTTTGACGCGTATAAACGCAATATCAGTCAATAAGAGCATTTTTTCCGTTGATCAATTTCTCCTCAAATGCTTTTGCCTTGGATTTTCCTTGAGGAAAGTGGAGGCTACATGGTAGAATAACATACGAGGGAGGGATGACGCTGTATAGAAGACGAAATTTGCTCGTAACCATGCTGTGTGTTCTGCTGGGAATAGCGGAGCAGGCGGGAGCTGTGGGAAAATGGATAACAAGTAATTTTGATGGAATTGAATATGTGCGGCTTACAGATGTGTGGCGTTTCTACGGATTCAATCGTAAGCAAGGAAAGCCGGGGTACACCTCCTTTGGAGCCGGAAATCGCGTAGTCTCGCTCAAAGAAAGAAAGCAGGATTTTTATATGAACAACTACCGCTACATCCTCTCTTATCCGGTATTGGAGCGGGATGGAGAGATGTACATTTCGGCGACGGATATGAGCAAGTTGGTGGATCCGGTGTTGCGTCCGAATTTAGCACGACATGGGAAAATCACCACAGTAGTAATTGATCCCGGGCACGGGGGTCATGATGCCGGCGCTGTGAGCGCATACGCCCGGGAGAAGGATTGCAACCTGGCGGTAGGGTTGAAGTTGCGAGACAAGTTGAAAGCAGCCGGATTTAAGGTAGTGATGACCAGGGATCGTGACTTCTTCCTCACACTCGGAGAACGAGTGGCCATCGCCAACAGGACGCCGAATTCCCTCTTTGTCAGTATCCATCATAATTCTGGTCGCTCCAGTGCTTCCGGCATTGAGACTTTCACACTAGCGCCGCATGGAACTACCTCTCCTTTTGCTCGTACGCGGCGCACGGAAGATTTGGCAGGAAATAATCAGGATAGTGAAAACATTGCCCTCGCAACAGCGGTACACAGTCACAGCATCCACACAACGTCAGCTATCGACCGCGGGATTCAACGCGCACGCTTCTCCGTGCTCTGCACGATACGCCGCCCGGCAATTCTTTTTGAGGGCGGATTTGTGACAAATCCGCAGGAGGGAAGCAAGATATCTTCTCCTTCTTACCAGGACACGCTTGCGAAGTGTATCTGTGATGGAATTGTGCGCTACATCTGCAACACGAAAACTGGTTCTGCAGAGCGTCCCCGAACGGGCGGAGGAAGCACGCGTACAATGTACAGCGGCTCCGGAAATAGTCGAGGTAGCACAGCGAAAAATTCTTATGGAAAACATCGTTGACTCTTACCTTCTAAATTGGATGCCATGAGTATAGAAAAAAACAGAAGGTTTGCAGATTTCATAATTGCAATGGCTCTTTTCATCACATCTGCAACAGTTTGGGCACAGGATGAGAATCCCTCCGCGCAAGATGATGTGAGCTGGAAATCGGAGGCATCCGTTGGGGGTGTCCCTTACCAGTCAGTAGAGGAATTGCGCAGTTTCTACAAGTTGGAAAGTGGAGTAAAGGCTCACCGAAAAGGGGCCTTTGCGGTGTCAAACACTGATGTGAACCTGGAATTTGGCCCCGAATCGAACAATATGAGCATCAATGGCGTACACATCAGTCTGTCACGACCTTTGGTGCGCAATACCCAGGGAAAACTCATGGTGTCGCGCGAAGATTGGGTTCAGTGGATTGACCCGATCATGCGTCCAACGTATATTGCAGGACGGGAAGATGTGCAGACGGTGATCATTGATGCTGGTCACGGTGGACATGACAAGGGGGTTCAGATAGCCGGAGAGAGTGAAGCCAGGATTACTCTCCGGATAGCGGAGAGGCTACAGAACGAGTTGCAGAAAATCGGCATTCGTGCAGTACTCACGAGGTCAGGAGACTATTTTCTGTCCGATCAGCAACGTGTTGACGCCGCCAATGTGCATTCAAATGCAATTTTCCTGAGTCTGCATATAAATTCCGGGGCGTCGGAAAGGAAAGGATCGGAGGTGTACATTCTTTCGCCCTTGCAGCCTTTGAGTGAAGCAAAACAAACGACTATGGTCAATACTCCACGCAGTGCAGCGCTGGCATACACTGTACAATGTGCGCTAAGCACTTTGTCAGGGGTCTTGGGTGGTGGATGTCAGAGCGTGCATTTCAGCCTGCTCACTTCGTTAAACATGCCATCTGTGTGGATAGAGCTTGGGTACGCCACCAACACGCAGGACGCAGCCCAATTGGCTGCGCCCACGTATCACCAGAAATTGGCAGAGACTCTCGCAGAAGCAGTAACCACCTACGTCCGGTACGTTTCCCCCCAGGGAAAATTAGAAGTCATTCCCCCGCGCCCTCCTTCAACTAAACCGGCAAAACAACCATCGAGTCAAAATTCACCGGCACGTAGCAATCGCGACCCTGTCCGCCGAGGACGCAACACAAACCGTCGGCCACAAGGAAGGAAACCAGGGCAAACGCATTAGGAAATGCGTTTGCCTATGTGCGATGTACGAGGTTGGATGTACAACACGCACGACGGCGGTAAGTGCGGATAGACAACGCGCATGCGTTGCCCCGAGAGGGGCGAACCGCCGATGGGGCGGCGGTGAGTCAATTTGAGGAGTTCCCGCGCTTGCGCGCGAGTTTGGCGCCTAACGGCGCCTATGTACGATTTACAATGTACAACACGCACGACGGCCCCAAGCAGTAGTGAGGCAGCTGCTCATTTACGATGTAGGATGTACGATTTAAGGAGTTCGCGCGCCGTGCGACGCGGGGCGCTTGTTGTCGTTATATCTGATGCGTATAAACGATGATATCAGTCAATAAGATCATTTTCTCTGTTGATCAAATTCTCTCAAACGCGTTTGAACCGGGGAGAAGACAAACCCCGCAGAGGAGACGAATCTGTGGTCCCGCCGGGAAAAATCAGCCACGCAGGTCGCTGATAATAGAGGCATTCAGCTGCTCCCAGGGCAAATCATGTTTTGTGAAGTGCCCATAATTGGTGGAACGTCGAAAAATAGGACGCCGCAGTCCCAGGACACTCTCCATATCCGCCGGCTTGAAAGAAAAGATTTCGCGCACTCGCCTCGTGATCTCTCCCTCGTCCACTCCCGCAGCAGTGCCAAATGTATCGACCATCACAGAGAGCGGGTCTGCCTTGCCAATCGCATAAGCCACCTGAAGTTCGCAGCGATCTGCCAACCCGGCCGCCACAATATGTTTGGCCACCCAGCGGCACATGTACGCTCCGGAACGATCCACCTTGCTGCAATCTTTTCCGGAAAAAGCGCCTCCGCCGTGGCGTCCCATTCCTCCGTATGTGTCCACAATAATTTTGCGTCCGGTCAGCCCGGAATCCCCGTGTGGCCCTCCCACGACAAAACGCCCGGTTGGGTTGATGAAAAACTCAGTATCAGCTCGCAGAAGATCGGAGGGCAGCACGCGCTGCACGAGCCCCCTGCAGTAACTGCGCAGCTCCTGCAACGAAACGCCCGGGGCATGCTGCGTACTGAGTACGACATTGATAATGCGCGCCGGACGCCCATCTGTATCATACTCTACCGCCACCTGACTCTTGCTATCCGGTCGCAACCATTCGACCTCCCCGGCGTGGCGAACACGCGCAAGTTCTCGCATGATTCGGTGGGCGAACATGACCGGCGCCGGCATCAATTCAGGGGTCTCATTTGTTGCATAACCAAACATGATGCCCTGATCTCCTGCCCCCTGCTCTGCGCCATCCTTGCCTTCCGCTGCACGTGCATCTACTCCTCGGGCAATGTCCGGACTTTGCGCCGTGAGGAAATTAAGGATTCGCGCACTTTCTGCATTGAAAACCGGGTCGTCATTTGAGTCTCTATAGCCAATTTCTCGAATTGTTCTGCGGACGATTTGATCAAAATCTAACCTTGCCGTCGTACTGATCTCTCCGGCCAGCACGACATGTTCATCCTTCACAAGAGTCTCGCACGCTACTCTGCTGGCAGCATCTTGTTCTAAACAAGCATCCAACACAGTATCCGATATAAGATCTGCCACCTTGTCGGGATGCCCCTCGCCCACTGATTCTGAAGAAAATATGTATGGTGAGTTCATGATCGAAATAGCGTAGCGCCGGGATGGTATACTCTTCTCCTCCACTCCTGCACGCAACGGCGCGAAATTTAACATCTCCCCCGACTCAAGTCAAGGATAAGAAAAAAAGACGGAAAAGACAATTTTCCGCAAAAGGAGAAGTCGCTAAATCCTGATGCCTCAAAAAAAGATTACCCGGCAGTGTGAAATTTCCGAGAAGTTTCGCGTGTCTCGAAGCATATTTTGACCTATCACTGCCCACACTTGTCTCAATAAATTTCCCCCGGGCTCGTTTAACCCATTTCCCATGCGTTTCCTATGGAGGAAGGAGGTAAACCAGCAAACCATTGACGATTCAGCAAGGCAGTGAAGCCGGCATGGCATCACTTCGGAGTCCCTCCCGCGCAACGCGCCCGAATTCCTCAAATCGTACATCGTAATTTGTAAATTATGAACGTTTTTATGCTAAATTGCGCACCGATAACTGCGTGTTGGGATCGCTTTTTCTTGGGACGGATGTGGTGCCTGTCTCGATAAGCTCTGCTTGCAAGTTTTCCGTTCCTTCCGCCGGGGCAAACGCATTAGAAAATGCGTTTGCCTATGTACGACGTACGATGTTGGATGTACGATTTATTAATAATGTGCGCGTTGCGCAGATTTTTTCGGATCATTAATGTATACTGAGATCCCTTTAGAGGTATCATCATGATGACCTCTTGTTGTCATGATTTTTGATGCGTATAGGCGGTAATTTCAGTCAATAAGGGCATCCCCTTGTTGGTTAACTTCTCGTCAAATGCGTTTGCCCTGTTCCTTCCGCCAAGGCAAACGCATTAGGAAATGCGTCTGCCCTGTTCCCTTCGCCACACATTTCAGAGCCATTTTGTTTGAGATGAATATGTGATGCGACAATGAGAAAGGAGTTGAGTTCATGCGATGAAGAGGTTAAAATGAACCCGCCGAGCGATTTACAGTCCACCAAGTCTTTATTCTGCATTATTTCAATGTAAACATGAAATACTACCACCACATAACGCTGATGGAAAACACGCCACGCAGAATGAACGACGCTATCGTAATTATGTTTCACCATAAGATTACCACACCAGGGATGCGTCTGAAGAGACGACTTCAGGAAATTATCCGAACGCAAGAGGAACTCATCGGGACAAGAGCATTGGAAAAAAGTCGGAAGAATTTTTTATAAAGTGAAGCAAAACGCTCAAACTATGTACAGGAACCATGTTGCAGCATTGCCTCAGATCTACCCCATGAATAATCTCCAATAGCCCATATACCCCTTTCTTTATGCGCACAGTTATCTACCAGCTCTTCGTCCGTCATTTTTCCAACTTCAAACGCGACGGAGTACCGAACGGAACACGAGAGCAAAACGGCTGCGGAACCTTTGCAGACGTGAATGATGCAGCTCTGGAATCCATCTCCCAAATGGGCATCACGCACCTGTGGCTCACAGGCATACTACGGCACGCCACACAGACAGCGCACCCCGGTCTTCCGGCGCATCCATCCTGCGTGGTAAAAGGTATTGCCGGCAGCCCATACGCCGTGGTGGATTACTTTGATGTAGATCCGGATTTAGCGCAGGAGCCGGAAAAACGTATTGAAGAATTCAGTGCATTGCTGGCGCGCATACGCCGCTGTGGAATGGTACCGATGCTGGACTTTGTGCCGAACCATGTATCGCGCTGTTACGCATCTCCGGGACACTCCGAACTCGAACCCGGCATGTGGGACAAAAAAGACGTCTTTTTTGCCCGCGATAATTCATTTTACTACCTCGATGCCCCTCAGGATGGAGACCGAAGAGTCATTCTGCCGGGGGGCGAATTCGAGGCTGAAAGAGGCTGTGGACGCGTTACGGGTAACAACTCTGCCACGTGGCGTCCCTCGGTCTTTGACTGGTATGAGACGGTGAAACTCAACTACGGCTGTGACTACCGCCACGGCTCTGCAGAAGCAGAATCCCTGCCGGGTATCCTCACCGCAACCAACGCTGTTCCTCGTACCTGGCGCATCCTTGATCGTGTTCTGGCGTGGTGGCAGAATTTGGGCGTGGGTGGTTTCCGCTGCGACATGGCGCATATGATTCCCCTCCCTTTCTGGCGTTGGGAAATCGCACGGGCTCGACTCAGGGATGAAACCGCCTTCTTCATGGCAGAAGCATACGATGACCCCATGAAACTCACCCCCGGCAACCCATTGCAGGATCTTCTCTCCGCCGGATTTGACGGCGTGTACGATGCGCCTGCTTACCGCGCCCTGCGTGATCTCTACGAAGGTGGCAGGTGGGCAAACGACCTGGATGCTTTGCACCGCCCGGAAAACATGCTCTTTACGGGAGGGGTACGCTACGTCGAAAACCATGACGAGCCTCGCCTCGCATCTCCCCTCTTCTGGGGCGGTTACGGCGCTACCGTAGCGCGTTCGGTGATGACTGCACAGTACGCCTCCTCCTGCGGCCCCGTTCTCTTTTACAACGGACAGGAAGTATCGGAACGTGCGGAAGGGCCAACCGGCTTCGGAGGCGACAACGGACGCACCAGTATTTTCGATTATACCTCGCTGCCTCGACTGCAGCGCTGGACCTGCAACGGCAGGTACAACGGAGAAGAGCTCTCAGCAGAAGAGATCGAACTGCGCCAATTTTGTGCGACGCTCCTGAGGCTCCTGCAGCACCCAGCTCTTTCCAATGGCTCATTCTACGGACTTAACTGGGCAAATCACTCCACTCCCGGTTACGGACGAGAAAATGGAGAGGGCACTTCCGGTCACTATCTCTATGCCTTTCTGCGTCACAGTTTACAGGCACATCGCACCCTGCTCATCGTGTGCAACTTTTCTCCGCAACAAGACGCCGAAACATCCATCCACATCCCCCGCAATGCCTGCGATTGGGCGAGGAAAAACGCTCCCCATTTCCTCTTCACGGATCTGCTTGATCCCTCCGCTTCCCCCATTTCTGCTACGACAGAGCAACTGGACACGACGGGACTTCCCCTACGCGTTGTTGCCGGATCTGCACGCATCCTCGAGTGGATGCAACAGTGAATTTCCGAATTCCAGGCAAGGCGCACAGAATCGAGTAGGGGGGCTTTCGCCCCCCTCTCACACCACCGTACGTGCCTTTTATGGCATACGGCGGTTTCCTAACCTTTGCAGACAACGCTCTGCAATG
>CANQJI010000080.1 GCA_947624205.1 uncultured Akkermansia sp.
GCTTGTCTGTTTTTACTTGTTTGCCTATGCTTCGTGCAAATGCCTTGAGCGCCGGCGGAAACAGACACACCCATGCTGTATTCCTCTGGATGAGCTGCATGGTAAATGGTCGACTCACCGTTCCCGTGGACTCATATGCTACGAGCAGATTTTCTTGCTTGCTCGTCACCTTTGCCCAGCTGAGCATTTGTTCTATGCCCTTTTCATTATTTGCAAAGCTTCTTACGCTGCCGTTGAGCGATGCTTTGAAGCTTGCCTTTGCTAAGTCAACGCCTACGATTGCGGCGTCGCTGTTTTCCTGCTCTTTCTCGAGCTTGATTTTTATTTCGTTTGGCATATGATATTACCTGCGTTTGTTTTTTTCTCACGCGGTTACGGGCCTAGGAATTTCTTCTTGCCCTTTCAACCATGCGAGTCAATTGCGAAGCCGCCACCTAGGCGGGGCGCATGGCGCTCTAACGTCGTAACGGGGCCTTTTTCAGCCCTTGTACGAAAAACGAGCCTCCCATGTACCGGGGATAGAGGTTCTAGATGGCCTCTATCCCTCCTTCCGCAACTGCGGTTATTCTACCTCAGTCCCGCGTATTTTAACACCCCTAATTAACCGTGTACGATGTACGATTTGGGGAGTTCCCGCGCTTGCGCGCGAATTTGGCGGAGCGGATGCGAAGTGGAATTTTGAAAGCCGTGCGCGGGCGTAGTTAGAAAGCGGCGACGGTGGCGGCTGGTGCCGCCCGGTGGCAGGCGGGGCCTGCCTATGTACGATTTACGATTTACGATGTACAACACGCACGACGGCCCCGATGAGGGCGCACGCGCAGCGGGCGGTAAGTGCGGATGGACAACGCGGATGCGTTGCCCCGATAGGGGCGAACCGCCGATGGGGCTGGGGCAGGCGGGGCCTGCCTATGTACGATGTACGATTTTCGATGTACGATTTGGGGAATTCGCGCGCTTGTGCGCGAGTGTGGCGGGGTGGGGGAGCTTATGTATGATTTGGGAGGGGGCTGTGCTTTCTTGTGGGTGAAAAATCTTATTTTGTGAAAAATGGGAGGCGTATTAGAATGCAATACGTTGAATGTAGGCGTTATTTGATAAATGTAATTGTTCGCCATTTCGGTGTTTATCAGCCTCCAAAAATGAAAATGAGAAAAAAGAAGCTGTACATCACGTTCGAAAAGTGGTAGGCTAACGTTCCTGTCGGAGAGTTCGCGCGCGCTGAGCGCGCGTGCTTCGGCGTCGATTCTTACGATTTACCCCATCATTCCGCTATGAAGCTACATCTTCCTTCCGGTCTCCGTAAAGCTTTACTGGTTTGCCTTGCCGCCTTGGCTGGTCATCGCGCTCTGCGGCGCACCGTGGCATCCGGGACGGCTCTTTTGGGCGCCTTTTCCGTGCTGTGGAGCGCGGCGCCCCCTTCCCAAGCAAATGAGGAATCCCCACTGATACCTCCTGTGGGTGATGAGCTCGCGCTGGGGCTGGCTTCAGGAACTGAGGAGTTTGCTCTTGATGCCCTTGTTTTGGCAGACGTGGACGATGAGGATGAAGACCGGAACCTACTCACCGCCGACAGCGAGGAGGACGTCAGGATGCTTGCTGCCGAAAATTCGGGGATTATGCCGATTGCCGAAGAAACTATCACCCTGGATGAAGCAAGCTACACTATCGCAGGCAACCAAGTCACTCCGGGGACTGGAGGCGGAGATTCAACGACCTTTGATCCAACGGATACGCTATATTTTACGCACCCTGGGGATGTGTCAGTGAGTTTTTCAGGGAATCCGGATCTGGCCGGGATTAAGGTGGGAGATAGCGCTATCCTTACCGTAACCGGCCTCACATCGTATGCTCATTCGATCAATGTTGAGGATGGAGGGACGCTTCGCCTTGGTGCGAGAAGCGAAGAGGGGACTGCTGCAAGCACATCGTACAACCTCACTCTCGCTAGTGGCTATGACATGACCGGCGCCGGTACGGTCGAGTTCTGGGGTGGACAGCTGACTCTTAACGGCGCAACCTACGGGGAAGGAGAGGGGGCACAGTTTACCGGAACGCTGGACATGCATGGCAAGCTGTACTTTAACGCCGTCACGAGTTACAACTTCGGCGGGACGATTAACATGAACGGTAACGAATTGTCCGTTGCCTCTAGCGGGAACGTCTACGCTAACTTTGTCGATTTAAATGCTTTCAAGGGGAAAGGGGGTGGACAGGTTGTGATACACGGTGCGCTAAAAGGCGAGACGCAACATGAGCTGACATGCGGTCAAATGTCGGAAGCTGCCTGGACCACGGGACTGCATTTCAAAGGTGAGGTCACCGGATACTATACATTTAACGTAGGCGATGGAGTTAATCCAGGTAATGGTGATCCTGATAGCATTCAGTTCCAAAATACGGTGCATCTATCCCAAAATGCTACATTCAACCCCGGAGCTAGCAAAGCGAAGATCCACATTACTTCCACCGGGAGCATTGTCGGTCAGGGAGCCGATGGCGCCGGGGTGACAATCACAAAAACAGGCGCCGACCAGTTGATAATTGATGGTACGATCAGCGGGGTTTCACAGTTTGATGTGAAGGCCGGCACGCTCGATTTGGCGAAGGGGATAGACGCTTCCGGCGTGGTGATTAACCTTGGTGGTACAAGCGCTGGAATCAACACCTCAAATGGCGACGCCAACGCTCGTGTCACTATTGCAGGAATCACCGGAACGGAGGCGGCCAATATGCAAGGCACGTGGACGATTGACACGGCCGGGGAGACGTACACGTTCGAAGGAACAGTAAAGAGGAATGCTAGCGGTGGTGCTGCGCAGTGGGGCGTGAATCTGACCAAGAAAGGGGAGGGAACGCAGAAGTTTGAAGCTGCGGAGTCTATATACAACTTGACCGTGGAGGAAGGGACTGTTGAGATAGGTCGGTGGCACATAGGGGATGGAGCTGGGTGGGCTAATACTATCGTTATCGGCGGCATTGAGTCGGATGATGGGGGCACGTATAAGACGGCCACGTTGCTGCTCTCGGGAACTGAGGGGGCGAGCAGAATCAAGAACGCTGGTTCAGGACTGTCTCTCACAGTGAACCAGGGTGGAACGCTGGAATCCAAGAGCGACCTGAGCTTAGAAGGCACCGTTAGTGCGGTGAGCGTTCATGGCGGCAATTTGGTGGTGGAGGGGTTGTTTTCCGTGGCCGGAGCCGCCACTCTCACAGTGGATGAGGGAGGCTCCGCCACGCTGAAAGGCGGGTTGACGGTGACGGCTGCCGTGAACGTGACCGGAGGCACATTGGAGCTGAGTGGAGCGATATCGGCGGGGCCGCTGACGGTGAGTAATGGCACGGTGAAAGCTCAGAGCAGTATGACCGTCACGCGCGGGCAGACTTGGACTCTCGAGAAGGGCGGCGTGTTAGAGGTCGGGGATGGGGCGACATTGGCGCTGTCGGAAGGAGAGGGAGAATGGACGCTGGACATCCGGGTGAGCGAAAACAATGCTCCGGGCGGGCAGTTGAAGCTGACGCAGGCGGGATTGACCGCACTTTCGGAGCTGAGCGGGTTGAGTCTCACTCTCACCGGGCTGGAGGAACAGGATGGAGCTTGGTCGTACCAGTTGTTCAAGGATGTGAACGGCATATCGGCAGATGCCCTCACAAGCTTTGTGCGGAAGGTGTTACAGGGCTATTCTGCGCGTGGACTCAGCGTGGATGAGGGAGGTCTGCTCACGTACAGTGCCCAGACTGAGGCGCATGATCTGACGTGGAGGGACGGCACGACATGGCAGGCAGGAGGAGAGGGATGGGATGATAGCGCAACGCCGGGTGTAGAGGGCGTTTTCGAGAACGGCGATAATGTCACCTTCGCGGACGCGAGCGACGAGGATGTGAATGCCATCGCTATTTCCGGCACGGTGGCACCGGGGAGCGTCACGGTGAGCAGCGGGCAATTCAGCTTTACCGGCGGCACGGTGAATGCGCATTCTATGAGCCTCGCGGACGGCAGCACCACCACTTTCACCAACACGAGCGTTACTCTGAGTGGGGAGAACGCTACGGGGGGCGTCATCACTGGCGGCGATACGGCAGCCGCCAAGCTTGTGCTGAGCGGCAGCAGTTCGCTCACCTTTGCTTATGATGGGGTGAGCGGTGGCTCCGGCGATATGCTCAAGAATGTGGTGATCAGCGGGAGCGGCGCTACCAAAATCTATTTGCAGGGAGGAACTGAAGATGCTACCTACACTCTGCGCGGATTGGAGGGTGACGGAGGTGATATCAGAATCAACACAGAGGGGAACAGTGCGACACTCGTACTCGATACGCAAGCCGAAGACGATTTTGTGTCCGGCATCCAATTCAGTGACCGTGCCGGCGCCGCAGGGAACAAGATCAAACTGGTGAAGAAGGGGAGCGGCACGCAGACGCTCACCGGCAATAATATGGATGCCCGCGAGATCCGAGTTGAGGGCGGAATGCTGAAGTTGACGGGTACCGGCTTGTGGACGAATGTTTTCAGCGTGGATGGGGCAAATTCCATGCTCGATTTTGGAAGCAGTGTGGCGAATGCCTCTACCAACTCTGCTGTCACTCAATTGACACTCACGAGCGGCGGTCGGGCCATCTTCCACAAAGCGTGGAAATTTGGCGCAGTGAGAGTGGACGGCTCTGGGAGCGCACTCACGGTGGAGGGCAACATGGATGGAAATAATCACGGTTACACGAATGCCGTGACCGTGACAAATGGCGGCTCGTTAGTCGTGCGGAATGCCACCGTTTCAGCATTCGCGAGTCTCATTGTGGATGGTGCCGAGAGTTCAGTAAATGTAGTCGGAGAATTAAGAGTGTATGCGGAGGACAGCACGACCGTGGAAGCCATCACTATCTCAAACGGAGGTTCGCTCACGGTAGGCGGGATTATCCGTAGGAGCGAACTTCAAAACAGAACCTTAACGGGTGTGGTTACCCTCGGTGGGCAGGGGGAGGGGAACTACGGTGAACTGGAGGTTGGAGGTGCAGCTTACCTCGGTTCGCTGGTCATTTACGGAAGCAGAAGCAGTGCGACGTTCCGTGGAGATCTTCATTGCGGTAGCGTGACGATGCAAGGGGGAACGGTAGAGATTGCCGGACGCATATCCAATGGAACTGGTTTTGCAGGGGTCGTTATCGTGGGAGGTACGGATGGAAGTAAGGGAACCTTGACGGTGGGAGCATCTGAGGATCAGAGCTATGCGAATGCCAGCAACAACGTGGACGCGTGGGTGACGTCGCTGACTGTTCAGGGACAGGGGAGCCAGGTGGATATCGAGGGCAGCTTAGCATTGAACACTCCCGGTGGTACGGCTCTGAGCATCACCGGCGGTTCCTCCGTTACGATCGGCTACGCTATTGGAGGAAATAACGGGTTCAATAACAATGCCACCAGCGCTGAAACTCGAAATTGGGCAGGATCCTCAAACACAGGAGATATCGTGATTGGTGCAGCAGAGGGGGAAGGCAATACGACGGGCAAGCTCGTGGTGGGCGGTGGCATCAAGGCGCGCGATATCACCGTGCAAGGGGCAAAAAATGGAGTCGAATATGGCGAAGAGGTGAGTTGCCTGGAGGTTGCTCAGGGAATTAATTTGACCGGGGGACTTTCGGTCAGAGGGGCTGGCAATAAAGCTGTGTTGGGCGGGAGCATCACTGCGGCGCATGGTATCAGCGTCACGGATGGCGGTATTTTGCAGCTCAAAAGTGCAACGACAGTGAATGGTGCGCAGACGTGGACGATTGGGGCAGGAAGCATGCTGGAGATGGCGGAGGAAGGAGCGCTGTTGACTGTGGCGGAGGGGGGACGCTTGGAGATCGTGGTGAACACTGATGAGAATGGTGGGAAATTGCGCCTTTCGGCAGCCGCCATGGATGGCCTGACGGCGCAAGCGGACCTCGTGAGATTGACGCTGAGTAATTGCTCGACTGCGGAACGCTGGGCGTATGCGCTCTTTGACACCAGCGTCGCCGGATGGGATTCGGTGAAAGCGCTTTCCATGGTGACCGCCCTTCTGGGGGCAGACTATGTCCCCACCGATCTCTCCATTGATCCTGATGGAACGGTACACTACAATATCGATCCCCGGGACCTCACATGGGGCGGCGTTGCCGGGGGCACGTGGTCGAATGCGGCGGGCGCCTCGGAGAATAAACCCTGGATGTTGGATGGAGGAAACGTCTCATTCTCGGATCATGACAACGTTCTCTTTGTTGGAGAACAAGGAGAGGGAGCTGTCATCGTCGATGGCTTCATTCGTGCCGGTTCAATGAGCGTTTCCGGCGGGACGACGTGGAGCTTCAATGGCGACGATGCGAGCACGGACTCGCTGCTTCTTCCCGGCGGGCTGCATCTTACTCAGCTTGGCACGCAGGTCAGCTTCGGTGAGAACCTGACAGTGACGCTCGGGGAGATAACCTTTGTGAATGGGGAAGAAGGCAGCGGTGAGTCAAAGGTGACCTTTGACAGCACGCAGGTGAAGCTCGAGAACGAGACACTCTCCGTGACCGGAGCCGGTACGGTTGAATTTGCCAATTCTGCGAGCCTGAGTTCTGCCCCGAATGCAGTCCTTGGATTGACGATCGGGAATGGAACAGACAAGACGGTTTTCCGGTACAGCGGGGCAGGCGCTCTGACGTTGGGAAGCCTCGTTGTGGGGAACGGCAGTGAGGTCATGATCGCGAATGGTGGCGCCTTCCAATTGACCTCCGGGATGACGCTGTCGGGCGGCGCCAAGGTCACTCTGGGCGGAGAGACGACCGGGTTTAGCTCCCTTGTGAGCGGAACTGTCGTGATCGAGGGGGAGGGCACCGTGTTGACATATGCTGAGGGAAACTACGGATTCCAACAGCAGGCTGGCACGACCGTTCGCTCCGGCGCTACCTTGATTGTGGCAAACTCGGGCACCAAAAACTTCGGCACAAACGGTATTCAGATTGACGAAGGCGGCGTGGTAGAACTTAGAAATTTCGCCAGTCAGACGAATATCTGGGTCCACGGGGACGGAACGCTGAAATTAGCTGTCGGAACTGCCCTGGATGGACTGGGAGGTTCGAATTTCAAACTCATTAGTGGAGGAAACGGGAATTTGGCGCATTTGGTTCTGTGTGACGGAACTGCCCTGGTAATAGGGGCAAGCGCGGACGGCGATAAATATACACGTGCAAGGGAATACGTTGTCGAGGCCGGCGCTGCTTTGGCCTTTGGAGCCGATGTGATGAATCCCTCCGGCACCACTGTTACCGTGCATATAGCAGGCAATGGAAGAAGCAAACTTGCGAGCGAGGCGGGTACGGATCATCCATCTACGACGGCTTCCTATGCCGCCCTGGGCTTGTACAATCACTCCTCTTGGAGTAATGCGAACGGTCACGGATCTGCCATCTGCAGCCTCAACGTCGTTCTGGATGATGATGCGAGTCTGGGCGTGGGGAACAACGCCTCCGGTACGTCCGCGATTTACGTCGAGATGCAGGGCAGCATCAACTTTGCAAGGCATACGCTCGCGAAGGTGGGCTATGGGAATTTGCTTTTGAATGGCGCGTTCTCTGCCAGCGGAGAGAGCGGCGTTATTAACGTGGAAAATGGGAAGATCACCCTGGCCTACACGGAGAACGCTACTGCCCTGCAGAATATCGCCATTAATCTCTGCGGCTCCAACGTGGATGGAACTCCCGTTTCCGGCTCGCTGGATGTGAACGAAAGCGTCACTGTGGGCGCGCTGTACGGCAGCGGCACTGTGACGATTGCGGAGGAGAAGACGCTCACGCTTTCGAATGGCAGCGCCGGTCAATCATTCACGGGCACGCTCTCCGGCTCCGGCACACTGCAGGTGAGTGGCGGCACTTTCACCCTGGGGGATGGCTTCAGCGTCGCCGAAGCTGCTACGCCGCAGATTGTGGTGGATAACGGTGCGACCCTCGTCCTCGGCTACACGAGTTCGGCAAGTACCAGTTACTGGTCCAACACGGTGCTGCAGGTGAATGGTAGGTTGCTTCTGGCAACGGCTGATGATGTCGATAACGCTACTTACACGGTGGGAGGTTTGAGCGGTGCTCTAGGCAGTGGTGATTCAAACAGTTATAGAGTGCAAACGTCCCAAGCGAGTGGCAACGCAAAACTCATTGTTAACTATAATGGATCGGATGAAGTCTCCTTTTCCGGAGAATTCCGGGATAATATTGCGGGGGGACATTGTAAGTTTGATTTTGTGAAGCAAGGGACGGGTACCCAGACCTTCACAACAGGTCATTTCGATACGAAATCCACCACGGTGGAGGCGGGCACGCTGAAGTTCGCAAATGCTGGGACTACGTGGTCCACTTTCACGGTTCAATCCGGCGGAGCAGCCATCTTTGCGAATGGGTGGACATTTAATGGCAGCTCGCTTACTGTGAACGGCGGCACGGTGGAAGTGACCGCTGGCAATCTGAGCGTGGGTTCTGCGCTGACAATGACCGGCGGTAGTATTACAACCAGCGGGGCCGGGACGGTTTCTGCGAGTACCTTGACGCAGTCTGCCGGAAGCATTAACGTGGCGGGTGGTCTCAATGTTACGGCGAACACAGGGGTTTACACGATGACCGGCGGCAGTGCCAACATAGGCGGCAAATTGGGTCTTAATGATTACCTAAATGATGAAAAATTAGTCATCTCCGGCGGCGGATCTGTGACAGCGCAGCAAGTTAGAGGAACGGGAGACGGTCATGCCGGTCGTATCACGGTGGGTACCAAGAGCGAAGACGGGGTTTACTCAACTGGTTCCTTGACAGTGACCGGAACCGGGGCCAACGCCCTGATGAGTAAAGGGCTTTTGGTGCAGGGGAGCGGATCATCAGTGACAGTGTCGGGAGGGGCAAACTTCTATCAGCAATGCAAGGATGGCACGAATTCCTTGCGTGTGGACGCTGGGGCCGTAAGCATTGGGGAGGGAGTGACGATCACTGGGGGCAATGTGTTGGTTGAGAACGAAGGCCATTTGACAGTGGGAGGGCTGATGAATATGAGCGGGAAGACTCTGGGCGTCAACAATGGTACGGTCAGCCTGAACGGAGGAGTAACGGCATCGTCCGTTACGATGTCGCAGGGGAGTCTGACGCTGGGCGGTGCGGTGAATGTGAGCGGTAACTTCACTGTGAGTGATGGTACCGCGGACGCGGCGAGTGCTACTAGCCTGACGGCATCGGCTATTACGATGTCGCAGGGGAGTCTGACGCTGGGTGGCGTGGTGAATGTGAGCGGTAACTTCACTGTGAGTGATGGTACGGTGGATGCGGCGAGTGCTACTAGCCTGACGGCATCGGTTATTACGATGCAGCAGGGGAGCCTGACGCTGGGTGGGAATTTGAACGTAGCGAATGGGGTGACAGCGAGCGGTGGCACGCTGAAGCTGGGCACGACGGCGAGTGTGGCGGAGAGTCTGGTGATCTCACTGAGCGGCAGTGCAGTCCTTGAGATGAAGGAGGGGCTGACCGTAGCTGAGAGCAAGCGACTGACGTTGGATATCGACGTGGCAAGTGCTATGGAAGGCGGCAAACTGCGGCTTACAGACACTGTCATGAGTGCGCTGTTGGGTCTGGGAGATAAGTTCAACCTCAGCATCACGGGTGCGTATATCGGCTCCAAGTGGAATTATCAGCTCTTTGACCTGACCGGTCTGGAGGGTATGTGGACAGCGAGTACTGCGCAGTCTTTCCTGCAGAGATTTTTAAATCTGGAGGAAGGAGCCAGCCTGACGGTAGATGATGAAGGTATCGTGCATTATGCCCTGGGCAAAGACCTCACGTGGCTCGGCGGGGACGGCGATGTGTGGGATGCTGCTGCAACCAACTGGCAGGAGGGGGATGAAACGGGACGGACTTTCAGAAATAAAGATTCCGTCACATTCGGTGCCGCCGGAGCAGGGCACACCAATATCACCGTTTCCGGAGAGTTGACGCCCGGGGATATCCGCGTGACGGACAGAACCGCGTACACCTTCACCGGGCAGGAGGGAGACGATTCGATAGTCGCTGTCGGGAACTTGTACGTGGACGGTGGTTCGTCGGCCACCTTCGGTGGGTTGACCTCGTTCCGTGCGGGCGGCGGCACGGTGGCGGGCAATCTCACGCTTGGGGACACGGTGACTGAAAAGAGCCTGGGTGGCATGATGGTGGAGGGCACCGGCAGCATCACTATCACCGACGGCACGGCAAGCAACTGGACTGAGACCACGCTCTCCGGCGACGGCACCGTGGTGCTGAGTACTGGTGGATCTGTGACTGTCAATGGAAACAACAACCTTTTTGCCGCACTCTTTGCTGAGGGAGTTGCCGACGTGCAGCGTGATGCTACCCACCCGGGCATTGGGCGGTTCGAGGTGGCGAGTGGTACGACGCTGGCGCTGGGTAGCAATGACATTGGTAAAGGGCTGAGCCTCATTCAGAAGCTTGCCGTGCAGAAGGGGGCGACTTTGCAGCTTAGCGCTAATGTGTTTGATAACTCCGGAGGTCAAGGCAACTATACAAACGTTGGAACCTTGGTGCTCTCCGGTGGGGGGACGGGGGATGCCGCTGTTCTGGACAAGACAGGTGGACAAGTATGGGTGAAGTGGAGTTGGGAGTTGGAAGATGATGCAATCGCACGCAATAGCGGCAGTGGAAACTTTTATCTCACCGGTTCCGGAACTATCGATGCGAAGGGACATACGCTGACGTTGGATGGGAATGGCAAGAACTTCTGGTTTGGTGAGAATCTCGGTGGTTCCTCATCCTTTGGGGCAAAAGAAGGATCCGACGGAACCATTTTGTTGAACTCCGGCGTGACACTGAACCTTGAAACGAGTAGCGGCGCCAGCTTCGCCAGGTACAACATGGTTCTTTCCAGGGGCTCGACGCTTAATGTGGTGAAAGACGCCACCTTCCACTATTTGGAAGATGCGGCAAACTCAGAGGACAGCGGGAACGTTGCCCGGATAACGGGCGCGCAGACGCTCACCCTGAACTACGATACGGAGGAGGCTCATGCCGATGGACGGACCTTCTCCGGGGCGATTAACATGACCGGCACCCTCGTCAAGCAGGGAACGGGCACGCAAATTGTAGGCTCAGTGACTAGTTTGGGTACGCTGCAGGTGGAGGGCGGTAAGATCAAGGTGACAAACGATTACGCCGGAGCGAAGGTGACGGTTGAGGGAAGCGGATCTCTGGAAGTTGGCGGTGGGCTGACCATAAGCGACGGGAATAACATTTCAACGTTCCGCAATACAACAGTGAGCGGCACGGTGACCGTGAATAACGTAGCCACGCTGAATCTGTACGACGGGGTGAACTTTGCCAAGCTCGTGAGAAACGGGTCAATGAACGGGGCAGCCGCAACAGCGCTCACGTGGTATTCTTCCGGCGATCCGGATACTGCACTTGTCACCGTTGATACCGATAATGTGGACAGAGGCGTGACTACGCTATTCGGACTAACGACAAGCGACACGACGATGACCGTTGTGGCGGGGAGGGCGCATCTTCTCACGATGGGGAACGGCGCGACGCTGACTATCAATGAGGATGCCCAATGGGATTCGCGGCAGGGGACAGATGGATTCACGAATGGCGTGCTTGAGCTGGGTGGTCTGTCCGGCGGGAGCTCTTCATCTATCACCGGCGACGGCACGTTGAAACTCACGGCGGCATCGGGGAGTTTTGGCGGGACGATCAGCAGTGACATGGAGTACGCGGGAGGAAGCGGCAGCTACACCATCAGCTCCTTCAGCGGGGCGAACCTGACCGTCACCTCCGGCACGCTCAACATCGGCTCTGCCGACGCTGCCGGCAGTGTGGAGGTCACCGGCGGTACGACTCTCGGCGGTGGCACGCTGAATGTGTACGGCTCCACGGCAGAGAGCCCCGCAAAACTCGGCTTGCTGACTTTCAAGGATGTTGAGGCTGGGATTACACTGGCAGTGCAGGCAGGAGGGGTGTATGAAGTGACGGGCGTCGTGGGGAATTGGGGTAACGGGGCCTTGCAGTCAACCGCACCTGGAGAAGGAGAAACTGCAGGAACCCTGGTCATCAACGTAGCTCAGGGAGGGGATTACTCCTTCACGGGAAATCTGAAAGGTACCGAAAAGTTGAACTTTGAAAAGAGGGGTGCGGGCAGCCAGGTACTGAAGAGCAGCAACACCGACCCAAGGGATGCGGTAGACATTGGCGGCGTTTCTGTTCTTGAGGGGACTCTCACGTTCGATACGAATGTGGAAAATGCCACGATGTATGCGGGCACCGGGCACGGGATCACCGTGGGGAATGAGAGTGCGCAGGAGAAGACGCCGACGGCTCAGCTGAGTATCGGGGACAACATAGACCTCTTCAAGGCGAAGGAATCTCTGACGGTTCACAAAGATGGTGAGCTGATAATTGCACATGACATGCAGGTGGATGGCAGGGATTTCGTCACGATTAACGTTGCGGGGGGAAGCGTGAGGATCGAAGGGAATCTGGGATCCAATGGTAATGTAGAGAACTTCGATACAGAATTTCGCAAGTTTACGACCACCGTCAGCAACGGCGGCGACTTCTCCGTAGGGGGGTACATGGATGTGAGCGGGGCAGTTACGCTGAGCGGT
>CANQJI010000081.1 GCA_947624205.1 uncultured Akkermansia sp.
CGAGCCGCAGGAGCCGTTAATTGACTCAATATGAAATCCCGGTGCAACCCTGAGCTGCGTATCGCTTTTGGAAAGAGGTAAACTGGTGTCTCTGGTTAGGGAAGCGCGCCGCGCGCGCGTCCGTTCCCGTCTGTACGGTTTATCCACACTACCCCACTATGAAACTCCACCTTCCTTCCGGTCTCCGCAAGGCTCTCTTGGCTTGCCTTGCAGCCCTTTCTTTGCCTGCCTCCGGCGTTGCCACGACCATCGCCTCCGCTTCCGGCATTGCCGCCGCTTTTGCTGCCCTTCAAGCGCAGGTGGCTTTGGCGGAGACATATACGGCCGATGATTCTACGAGCAGAAATAATGCTGGATCCTTGCCTAGTGTCGTCAATTCACACAATACTGCTGATGATGAATGGATCATAGATATCGACTGTTCCGGCAACGTGGGTGAAGTATACTGGGCTCAGGATAACTTGAACGCATCGATCCAGTTGAGGCAAACGTTGAAGATTGGTAATGGAAGCAGCAATCATACCATCACGTACAATGGCGCCATCACGGGAGCAGCGGAGGCAGATCTCGTGATGGTGTGGGTCAATGCGCAGAACTGGGTCTTCAACACGGACGTGTTGCAAGGAATGCAGGGCGACATCAGGAGTGAAAGAAGCAGTCAAGGGTCACTTTTTAGCGTGACCATTAAGGGGCTTTCCAACACCGGAGCGATCGAGTTGACCGGCAGCAACGAAAAACTTATTCTTGAAAATGCAACATTGCAGAGTTCGTCCGCCAGTGTCGGAAACTTGGACATCAACGGCAACACGGTAATCAATACGGGGACGGTGGAAGTGACGGGGACGACCAGTTTTGGCGCAAATGCATCGCTGACGCTGGGAGAGGGCGCCTCGGTTAACCTGCACCAAGTAGCACCAAACTCAACATTGGCAAGCCTTACCTTGGGCGCCAACTCGAGTCTGTCCCTGAGCGTCGGCTCGAACAACACTGCCACGATCACCGCACTTACGCTTGCAAACACCTCCCTTTTAACTTTCAAAGGTGGTAATTTTTCCGTGGGAAGTCTCGACTTGACGTCCGGCGGGCAGGTGACGCTCACGAGTGGCAAGTTGACCATTCAGGGGCAGCTCAATACCGATGAGAATCATCGTCTGGAAATCACCTACAACGCGGACGAAGGCACGCTGTTGCACCTGTCCCAGGGCTCAGAATGGAGCGGGGGAGATCTGTACCTCACCCTGACCGGCTTCACGGATGAAGTGGTACAAAACGGGTATGCCTTGTTTGCGGCCGATGCATGGTATGACGAATGGGCAGAACACATTCATTTTTCCGGGGATTCGAAATGGGAATTGGATTCCTATGGACGCTTGGTTGTTACGGGAGCGGACCCTCTTCCTTCTCCTGGTGGTTGGCCTCGTGACTTCGAGTTCGGGACTGAGACGTACACAGCGTCCCCCGGGCTGGAAGTGAGGCAAAGTGGTACAGTCACGTATGGGGGGGACCTCATCAATGGAACGGTGACCTTGCAAGGCGGAGATAACGATAACGCCATCAATGTCAAGATAGAGGGGACGGGTTCGAAGATCAACGCCGGCACACTTTCTTTGAGAGGTCATATCGGGAGGCTGTTCTTCACAACCGGTCACTTCCGGTACGAGGGGGGATGGTCAATTAATGACGCCACCATCGACGATATCTACGTGAAGGACGCTACACTCTTCCTCAAGACGGATACGAACCTTGACACGAATCTGCATTTGGGTGGAAACTACGGTGGGAACGCGTGGACGGGAACTCTGCGAGTTAATTCACAGAACAGCGGCAGTCCCTGCACCGTGACGTTAAATGGTTCGCTTGTGATCGAGGAAGATACGCTCATTTCGGTACAGATCGGTTCCGTGTTCAAGGTGATCGAGGAGGTGACCACCGGAGCTTTCTACGACTCGCATAATCTGCTGATTGGTTCCTATGATTCGACAAGTGATCCCATGGGCGACGCACACGTGGAGTTTTTGGGCGGCGGTACTCTGGAAGGGACTTTGGGCTTCAGCAATCAAGGTGGCGGACATGCCCCTTACTTGGTTCTGGGAAGAGGCGCAGCCGCGGCAGAGAAGCAGACCCTCACGGTGTACGGCTTGAACTCCACTGCCGGTGGCTACATCATTGCCGGGGGAGAGGGAGAGGGCTACGCCGAGCTGGTGCTTAATGGAACCGGCACATACACCTTCGACGGAAATCTGGGCACTGCCAGCTCCTTGGGAGATGACATTTCCGATAGTCATTTGAACCTGACCGTGAGCGGAGCGCGTCAAACGCTGTCCAGAGACGTCTCTCTTCATAATCTCACGATCGACAACGGGGGAACTCTGACTGTGGACGGCACCCTTGCCATCACGAACAGCGAAACGACTACTATTACTTTGGGAGGAGGTTTGACTGCCGGGAAGCTGGTCACGTCGGGAGAGGGAGATGGCAAGATTACTTTCACAGGCGCAAATATTGCGGCCGGTAGCCTGAATTTGGGGACTAACACGGATTTTAATAACGGCGCGAATTTGAATCCGACAGGAGAGCTGCGTATTGAGGCTCACAAAGCGGTCACTTTCGCCGGCGCTTCGCTGACGATGCAAGCAGGGAGCTCCGTGTACTTGGGGAAGGGTGCCACGCTGACGATTGTCAGCAATGCCGGATTTTATGGCAATGGAGGCGACAGGTATGAAGTGGGTGGTGATGGGGGTACCGTGGAAGTGGGAGCTGCCGTCAACTATGATAAATTGTCGTTCACCGATGGCGTGACCCTGGTTCTGGGGAACAATGCAACGACGGTGGCGAATCTGCAGGCCGCAGGAACCGTGCAGCTCTCGGGAGCGAATGGAAAATCCTTGACAAGCACCAACACCATCGGCGTCCTCGATGGGGTGCAAATGACGGGCGCATTGACCTTGGGCGATGGACATGCGAGTACCACTGTCGCGGGAAGAGATGATGCGACAAATACGCTTGGTGGAAACCTGAACATCAACGCCGGTACGTTGATCGTGCAGAAAGGGGGGCTGGATGTGCGAGGGGCGCTGGCTCTGGGCGGCAATACGCTAACCATCAACTCCGGCAATCTGACTCTGGCCACCGGGTTGACTTGGGGCGCCGATGGCACCATTGAACTGGGAGGCACGCAGCAGACCATCACTCTCGGCGGAAGCGAAACGGATTGGAACAGCCTGTTGGGCGAATCTCTCAACTCGGCGCAGCAGCAGAAGCTGAGCATCAAGCTGGGCGAGCACTTCCTGGACGGAGTGGAAGGTAACAGCTTCCAACTTTTCACACAGGTTGGCGGACTCAACTTCAAGGATTACTTCGAGTTGGATTCAAACGCGCTCGGTGACGACTGGGCGAGTAAAAATCTGCAGCTAGAGTCGAATGGCTCCCTCTCCTGGGATGCGAGTGTAGTTCCCGGTGGCACTGATTACACTTGGACAAATTCTGGGCACGAGGGGAGCGAGTTCACCTGGATGGCGACGCAGAACAGTTGGGATACGGACAAGCCGTACACCAACGATGAGACCGCGAAGGTGCGCATCGTGAATGACGAAGAGGGAGATCTGACCATCAAAGTGGATGGTTCGAACACCGAGAACGCCGGCATTGTGACCGGCAGCCTGACCCTGAGTGGCACCGGCAAGATCGTGCTGCAGGTGATAGAGGGAGCCGTGCGCGACCGGGACACGCTGTCGGTGAAGGACAATATGACCGTCAACGTGGACGCGGACATCAGCGTGGATACCTACATTGGCGGCGTCTTCACGGTTGGGGCGAGCAAGACGGTGACCTTCTCGCGCACCGGCGAACAAGTGAGTACGCTGGGGCTAACCGGGCTTGTGTTCATGGAGGAAGACGCCGGCATCGCCCTCAGAGAGGGCGCGACGCTGCGCATCGACGCTTCGAGCGCCGTGGTGATGAATCATGGAGTGTCGTCAAACCACAACGTCACCGGAACGGGAACCTTCGAGGTAGATCTGGCCACCAATTCTCCGTCGAACGGCGAATTCGATGCCGAAGTTCTTACCTTCGGCTCAGGTATCACGGTGAAACTCGTGTCGTCCGGCACCGGTGCCACTGAGACGTGGGATGCTTTCAAGAACCTGAATGTGCAGGGAACGGCAGCTTTGTCCGGATGTGAGGTCGTACTGAGGGGCACGAACAGCATCAAAGCGGTGGATGCCTCGGCATTCAATGAAACCTGGGGGGACAGCGGAGAGAACCGCTCGCACATCACTTTCGATCACGATCATGTGAGTACAGAATTTGTGGACAAGGTGGTGTTGGAGAACGCCGGGTTTGCTGTATCGAATGGCGCCGTAACCCTGCAGAATGGCTTGACCACGCTCTACTACGACCAGACGGGCGGCACGACGACGGTGAACGCGGGAGATTTGGAGGTGCAGGGGGACTTCACTCTGAATAATTCGACGCTCACTGTGACGTCGGGAACCCTCACAGTGCACGGGATATTTGGAAGCGAAGGGGGGACGCTCAATGTGCAGAACCTAGAGCTGCTTGGGAACGCCGATGCGGACTTTGACGGCTCGGGAATTCACATCGGGGGGACGTTGACCAAGGGTGGGAGCGGGCGCCAACAGATCCGCCTGCGACATGAGGATCAAACCCACGAAATGGGGAATGTGGTGGTAAATTCCGGCATCCTGCAATTTGAGAACGGATACAGAAGCAACAATTTTGTTCTCCAATCCTTGAATGTGAAGGAGGGTGCTACTTTCCGCAATCTCGGACACGATACGTTGACTGTGAACGGAGATGTGACGATTGGCAACGGCGGCAACCTGAACGTGGGCGGCGACGCAGCCAATGGAGCATATCAAGATGGATGCCTCGCCGGCACATTGGTGTTGAATGGCCACTTGCAGGCTTCGCAGGGCACGCTCGCGCTGTACTCGAACGGCAAGCTGGAGATTCATGAGGGGACGTCTGCAGACAACACGCTGGGCACCTTGAGCCTTCGTTCTTCCGGCAGCGGTGATTATGCCAACAAAAACGATCACGGCATCACCTTCTTTTGCAATGGGGAGGGGTACACTTCGATAACCCTGTCCGGATTGGACGCAAATGATCTGTACCTGACCATCACTCTGGAGGGGTTGGACACCTACGTTGCGGCGCACGTGGAAGGGGAGACATCCGGCTGGGACTTCGACTTGTTCCACCTGACTAATAAAACTACCGGCGCCGGGCAAACGCTGCAGGCCATGATTGACGCGGGGCACCTGTTCCTGGGAAACGAAGGTTATGAATTCACGCTGACGGATGATGGGCACCTGCTCATCACGAGAGAGGCGACGAGAGTATTCTGGGGCGGCGGCGAAGGAGAGAGCCAACTCACCTGGGGCGGTGCATCCGGTGGTCTCTTTGATACGGATGCGTCCGGGGGCGGTAGCGTGACTTGGAAGAATAACGGCACGCAGGACGTAACCTTTGTGGCTCAGGCGGACCGGCAAGACACCGTGAAGCTTGGCGCGGATATTGTCGCCAGAGATTTGACAGTGTCGGGGACCGCAGGCAGCTACACCTTCAAGTCTGATGCAGATGGCACGTCACGGCAGCTGGAAGTACGCGGCAACATGAGTGCCAACGACGGTGCAGATCTCACCTTCTCCGAAGACGTGCAGCTCTCCGTGACCGGGAATGTAACTCTGGGAGAGGGCAGCACGCTTTACCTCGGCGAGGATATGATCTTCAGTGGCACTATCACCGGCGATGCAAACAGCGTGCAGAAGGCTTCTGAGGCCGTGGCAACGGACAACACGGTGTACACTCTCTGGGACAATGGAGAGACGCTTAGCACAGCGTGGAGCGATCTGACCGCCCATTTCGGCTCCTCCGGCGAGCTGGACGAGGGCGTCGGCTACGGCGTGAATATGAGCAGCGGGGATCTGACGATATCCGATGCCGCAACGCTCATGCGGAATTTCAAAGCGACCGGCTCTGGCCGCACTATCACCTTCTCCGCCGGGCTTACGACCAATGAGAACGTCGCCGTGGAGCTGGGACAAGGCGTCACACTCGCCACAAACGCCTTCAGCGGCAACGGGCTTACCTCTCTCACTCTGGGCGGTGGCAGCTCGCTGAAATTCGGCGCCGACGTGAATAGAGGGACGATTACCCTGGGGCAAATCACCCTGAATGGCGATGCGGATCTCTGGCTGCAGACCGAGAGCACTGAGGGAGCCATTAAGCTGGGCATCACCGGCATCTCTCAGAGTGATGCAGGGGATCATCACTTGACGATCCATTTGACACGTGAGTTCCTGAAAACCGTGGCGGACTTGGGCGACACCGGCTACCAACTCTTCGACGCGGGAGATTGGGACCTCGTTCGGTTTGCCAAAGTCGGGCAGTACCAAGTTACGCTCGACAACGCAACCGGCAAGATCACCGTAGAGATCGTTGAGATGCCCGCTGATTTCACTTGGACGGACAGCCAGCATGAGGGATCACACGCATTCACGTGGACGGCGAATTCAAACGGTTGGGATGACGACGTGGGCCAATTCGTCAACGACACCACAAAGAGCGTTTGCTTCATCGCGAATGAAGCCGACGCAACAATCACCTTAGAATTTAGTGCCCCGTACGGGTTAGCAGTCAAAGCTCTCACCCTAAGCGGTTCGCAGAGGATTGCCGTTGAGGCGTCGGGCGTCCTCGCCGTCCTATCGGTGGGCGACGGCGGGATGGCGGTGAACACGGATGTGACATGGAATAATGCAATCCTGGGCATAGAAAACGGCGCACTGACGCTTGAGGCGGGCAAGAGTCTCACGTTCGGAGGGAACTTCCAGCTGCATTTCAAGCAGGGTAGTATTGAGTTGGGCAATGAGTCCACGCTCACATTGGCTCCCGGCGCTAGTAATCCTGGGGAATTTTGGGAGTATAATAATGATGGTACTCCTGATGCCAAATTGCAAGTTAACGGCAACGGTACCTTTGTGGTGGATCTGGGGAGCGCGAATGGGAAAACATTTAACGCAGAGAATGTCCAATTCGGCAAAGGAGTGACGGTGAAATTGATTGGATATGAAGGGGCTGAGCATGATGGACGAAGTAACTTCCAGAATCTCGACATCTCCGGAACGTTGGAGTTGCACGGCACGGAACTTGTGCTGCAGGGCACGAATGTCATTACGGCAGTAGATGCCAAGGAATTTGACGAATATTGGCAGGAGCAGAACGAGTATTATGAGACCGTAGACAAATATTCGCACATCACCTTTGATGAATCCCATTTCAGCACGACTTTCGAGGAAAAGCTAACGTTGACCAGTGCGGGGCTGGAGGTGAAAGGCGGCGAGGTGACGCTGGAAAAAGGCGCAGAGCTGAAGTACTATACGCAGACGGATGGAACTGTGACGGTGGGCGGGGAATTGACCGTAACCGGCGATTATACGCAGGGGGATCTGGACGCTGAAGAACCTGGCAAAAGAAAGTTCGAGGTGAATGTGAGTGGAGATGTGACCGTGGGAGGGAATTTCAACTTGTATTACAAGAGTTCACTCAACATCAAGAATGGCAACCTCACGGTGAAAGGAGAAAGTACGATGGGAGGGTTTCTCGAGACCGCCGGCGATGTTAATGTGAGCGGAACAGCCACGTTCGAAAAAGGACTTGGAAGCGGACTCTTCTACTTTGATGCCAGCGTCAGTGCGGGCGAGCTGGTAGTAGGGGATGAAACCTCAGGAGAATGGGAGGCGACATTCGCTGGGAATATCAATATTGGGGAATTCAGCGACGCTGGGGAACTCACCACCCCCGGGAAGCTCACGAAGAAGGGCGCCGGCAAACAAACTTTCTACGGTGGAGAACTGAACATTGGGTCTATTGCCGTAGAAGGCGGTGTCTTGCACTTCGGTGGAACAGAAGTTGCTATTCCTTTAAATGAGGAGGTGTACCCAGATCTCGACAAGGAGGGCACGGGCAACGTGTCTATCAGCGTGTCTAATTCGGCAACTTTGGAGTGGGGTGCCGGCATTCTCACTGCAAATGGTGGTATGACCTTGAAGGGAGACGGTAAGTTTAACATCTCCTGCGGCACAGTGATACTGGGCGGCACCTTGGACGTGAGTCAGGAGAGTACCGTCAGCGTGGCAAAAGACGGCACACTGAAGCTGGACTCTACCACGACAGGGAGCGAGAGCATGAAGGTGCAGCTTTCTGGCGGAACTACTATGACCCTGGGCGTGGGGCAGAAGAGCCTTAGCAGCTTGGTATTGACGGAGGCGGAGGATGAAACGGGAGCGACGATTTGCATCGAGTTGAGTGCTTCAGACTATGCCCGGTTGAACATTGACTCATTCGATGCTGGTGAGCAGACTTTGACGCTGGCTCTGGACGGGTTGGCAGATTGGGTTGACGGACAGGAGCCTCGCGAAACTTACAAACTTGAGTCGCTCTTCTCGGGTGAGGGCGCGAAGTCGTTGATGGCTGCCATAGAAAACAAAACTATGGACGTGGATGGTTTTCACTGCGTGTTGGATGGTGAGACCGGAACGCTGACGATTACAGTTGATCCCACAAATACTTGGAGCCAGGACGAAGCGAGAATGACTTGGACGACTCAGCCGGACGGCCACGTCTGGGGAAAAGAACACAATGGCGCATTTAGTGCAGACAGGGATGTGTTTTTCGCCGGCACAAGCAAGGCGATTACAGTGACTCTTGGAGAAACTATTAGGTTGCAGCGTAGTATGACTGTGAAAAGGGGTTGGACTGGGGATGAGGATTTGCAGAGTTATACTTTTGAACTGGGCACACATGACCTCTCTGTTGGACGGAGTTTGAAGGTGAACGAGGGCGTCGATGCCACGTTTACAGGCAGCGGAGCTCTCACTGTAGGAGAAGAAGACGGGCAGATACAGGTGGGTAGCAGCAGAGGCTCAGCTCAGCTTACGCTTTCCGGCACGGGGGCGGTGCGCTCCGAAGGTCTGTCGCTGGAGGGTGCGGGGACGAAGCTCACCATTACCTCTGGACTAAGTGGAAATGGGAAATTCCATTTCGGGCACATGGAGTTGGGAGAGGGAACCGAGCTGGTGCTGCAGGGCGCTGGGGCGGCGGACTTCAGATACTGGGATGTGAAAGCAAGTGCCACGGAGAACAATTACGCGAGTGGCGCAGGTTCCATCGTGTTGGAAGGTACGGAAGTTTTAAGAAACGGTGTTTCGGGAAGCGGCATCCTGTGGGCATTCTTCTGGAAGAGTGATCAACAGCATGAGGGGCAAGTTATCGGTCACCTGAAACTCCGTTCGCACGGGGGAAAGACAACCACACTGGTTCTCGATGATGAAATGGGAAATGCGCAGAGGCATGGCATCGGCGTTGTCGAAAATTTGTGGGTGGAGGAAAACAATTCACTGGTGGTACGCAGCCGAGCGCTTGGCGCTGTCTCTAAAACCCACCTTCACACCTTACATTTAGCCGGGGACGGCTCCGATGCTTCATACAGTAGTGCCTCCGGAGACCTCAATCCGGAAGGCGAGGTGCAGGTTAAGGCGGCGCTGGTGCTGGGATCGAACCAGACGGAAAACGAATCGGATTATGATGGTACGAAATGCAACATCTACTGGGACATCGTGGCCGAGGATGACACGAGCATCAGTGTGCTGGCAGACAAAAACGAAAACGCCTACGAATGGACGCTGACGAAGGAGCTGAACGTGGGAGGACACACCCTCACGAAGGGTGGAGCGGGGACGTTGAAACTGGGCGGGGAGGAAGATGCACGACTTGTCGGTACGAAGGATGCGGTCATTGTGGTGAAAGAAGGCGCCTTGCAAGTGGATGAAGGAACAGACATGCGCGGGTACTCGGGCACGATCAGAGTCCAGGGCGGCAGCGGATTGGTCCTGAACGCGGATGCTTCGAACGTGAGCGTGAGCCTGGAAAACGAGACCTTTGAGGGGAACGTGGTAAATCTGGGCGGCGAGAACATGTCGTTGGGGAACCTGAGCTTAGGCGGCAGTGCGACGGGAGGAACAGTATCCTTGGCGGAATCCGCAGACTGGACGCTGACGGAAGAGCTGAACGTGGGAGAGCACACTCTCACGAAGACAGGGACGGGAACGTTGAAGCTGGGTGGCGCACTTGTCGGCACGGAGACGGCGGTCATCGTGGTGAGCGAGGGCTCCTTGCAAGTGGATGAGGGAGCAGACATGAGCGGGTACTCGGGAACGATCAAAGTCCAAGGCGGCAGCGGACTAACCATGAATGCGAATGCCGAGGGCGTGAACGTGAGCGTGAGTCTGGAGACCGCTGAGAAAAACGTGGTGACTTTGGGCGGCACAGGCGTGGTGCAGGATGTGAGTCTGGGAGAGGGTGTGACGGAAGGAACAGTATCCCTGGCGGAGTCTGCGAACTGGACACTGGCGGGTGTAACACCGCTCACAAAAGAACAGACCTTGACCGTTCAAGGAGCCGGATCCGGGGAGACGAGGAGTAAAGTCACCCTGGGACCGGACAGCGGTTTGACATTGGAAAATGGCAAGCTGAATCTCGAGGGCGTGGATGCCACGCTGAACGGTGGCAAGATTGCCTCTTTGACGGCGAATAACAGCGGGCTGAGCGTGGCAGCGGGGGCGTCGGCTGAGGTGACAGAACTCACCTTTGAAGGCAGTGGCTTGACAAGTCTGACGCTCGGTGACAAGGCAACCCTGACGACCGACCAATTGACCCTGAACGGAGCTCTGACCTTGGCCGGCAGTGGCGCTTCTCTGAACTTGACGGGTTCAGATCAAATCACCTTGGACCAGAGCTTCGGTCTGAGCGGGACGGGGCAACTCACCATCCACGTCACGGATGAATTCATGCAGGAATTCACAAAGGATGGGGTGCTGAGTGGAGAGAAGTCCTTCTTCGCCGGGATTGAGAACTGGGATAGCAACTGGTCTCGGTATTTCAAGATCACAACCGACAACACGCACACCTACAAGAGGATGAGCCTGGATGACAGTGGCAACTTGTGCTGGTCGGAGAGAGGCGGTCTTAAATGGAATAACGAAGATGGACAAACATGGTCAAACGACGATGGGAAGCAGTGGAGTCTGGAGGGAGAAGGCGAAGAGGGCTTGACGCCCGACGGTCAGGATGTGTACTTCGCCGATAATGAGCATCCAGACATTTCTCACACCGTCAATGTTGACGGAACAGTCACGCCGAGCAACGTCTATGTGGAAGAGGGCGAGTATACCTTCTCCGGAGATGGTGGGCTGAAGCTGACCAGTGATGAATACGGGAACGGCGCCCTGGTTGTGGGTGGCTATCAGAGTGCTGCCAAGCTCACCTTGGGCACCACGAACACCAGCCTGCCGAGCATCGAATTGGATGTGAACGGCACACTGGTGCTGGCAAAGAATGATGCGCTGACAAAGACCACCAAGATCAAGTTCAAGGGCGGCGTGCTGGAATACAGCAACAACGAATTAACCGAGACCGATCTGAGCAGCTTCGTAGCTAGAACGGGCGAGGGAAGTACGGAGGTCGCGAAGGTGAGCGTGGATTCCAAGGTGTATGCCACTGGCGGAGTGACCTGGGGCGACGCCACCACCACCGTAGAAAGCAACGGCGGCTTGACTCTTGCGCTGGATCAAAACGGTATTGAGAAATCCGGCACTGGCGCTCTCACCCTCGAGTGGAAAGAAACGACAGGAGATACCCACACCCACGGAGGCAGCATCAAAGTGAGCGAGGGTACGCTGACCTACAAGGTGCATGCGGACAACGGCGCAACGGCGACACTGGCCGGCACGGCGAATGTGGAGGAAGAAGCAACGTGGAATTTGACGGCCTCGGGAGCGGCGGAATACACCGGCAAGCTCTCCGGGACGGGCACGGCAGTGTTCTCTACCGATGAAGAAGCCACTTCCCTGCTGACGATCAGCGGGGACAACAGCGCCTTCGAAGGAACAATCGAGCTTGCCGCTGGTAAAGTGGTGGCAAATGGAGCCGACGCCCTCGGCGGCAAGAATGCGACGCTTGCGCTTGCCGGCGGCACGCTGAGCGGCAGCGGCGATACTACGCTTACGCTGAATGTCGGTCACGTGGAGGTCAATGCAGCCGGCACGCTGAGCGGAGTGACGCTGGCAGGCGCCGTCACCGGCTCGAAGACGTTGACCGTGGCGGAAGACAGCACTGCGGGGCTGAGCGGCGACCTCAGTGAATTTACAGGGACCCTTGACACCGGAAACGGGAACACGTGGACGCTGGGAGGAGGGTCTATCCAAGCCGGCGTGGAGGGCAGCGGAACCGTGGAATTCGCTGGGGACGCAACCTACAGCGGCGAGGTGCAAGACTCTGTCACCCTGAAGAGCACCGGTGGAACGCTGACCGTAACTTCCACGAAGGAAAACAACAGCGCCAACGCCAAACTGGCAGGGCGTGTCACCCTGGGCAACGGCAGCACGC
>CANQJI010000082.1 GCA_947624205.1 uncultured Akkermansia sp.
CTGATTTGCTTGAGAAATGGCTAATAGAAAACAACTTAAAATAGAAAAATAGATTTTAAGCACATCCGCTTTTTAAGACGTATCTTTTCGGAGTTTGACCGCTCATGAGACTTGCGCGGTGGGTGTCTTCTGTGTTAAAGTGGCTCCGGACCTGCGGAAACAGACTTGAAGCAATATGAAAGACCTCCGATTACAAGGCATTGATCAAGACGGCAAGGAGAAGGAATTCTCGTTGAATGACTTTCGAGGGCAGAAGGTGATTCTTTACTTTTACCCCAAGGATAACACCTCCGGCTGCACGCAGGAGGCGTGCGACTTCAGGGACAACATCAACAGACTGACCCAATATGCAACCGTCATCGGGGTGAGTCCGGACAGCGTGAAGAGTCATTTGAAATTCAAGGAAAAGCAAAACCTCAATTTTGTCTTGCTCTCCGACATAGAGCACGCCCTTGCCGACAACTTTGGTGTATGGGTTGAAAAATCGCTGTACGGACGCAAATACATGGGCATCGAACGTTCAACATTCGTGTTGGATGAACACCTGAACGTTGTCAAAGAATGGCGCAAAGTGAAGGTCAAGGGTCACGTTGATGAAGTAATTAGGTTTCTCACTGCTTAGAGGCGGTTCAAAGAGTTTTATTCTGTTTAATTTGAATTTGAGACAAATCATTTTGAATGAAGGGACTTGTTAAGTCGAACGTTTTATGATAAAAAGAAGCATATGGACATCTTAGATCGTGAATTATTTCGTGCTGTATCTGCGGGGAATGTGAAGGAGGTACGAGAAGCCTTGAGGCGAGGCGCTCACGTAAATGCGAGGGATGAAGACATGATGACTCCTCTGCTTCACGTTGCACAAGCGGATATGTCGGACGAAAGCGAAAGCGCGAAATGGATTGAAATCGGAGAGGAATTGTTGCGTGCCGGGGCCGATTTGGAGGCTCGTGACGGTGAAATGATGACTCCCCTTTTAGCCGCAACGCAATTCTCGTCCATTTCTATGATGCGTTGGCTTCTTGAAAAGGGTGCGGATGTAAACGCAGTTGATGAGAATAACTATTCTGCATTGCATTTTGCCGCTTTTAATTCACCGGAGCCGGAACGAACGGAGGTTCTCTTGAAATATGGGGCTCCTTTAAACTTAAGAGGTATAGAGGAGCAGGATACGGCCCTCGACATAGCTTATGATGACGTCGAGGCATCACCATCGAAGATGGGAGAGAGGACAATCTATCTGCTCCGTAAGCACGGGGCTATCAGTGGCTATTACATGGAACCAGCTGATACACAGGAAGATACACCGGATGAATGCTTGCTGACAGCAATCGACGAAGATGACACCGAAAAATTGATGAATGCATTGGAGGAGGGAGCCGATGTGAATGCACTCAGCGATTCGCGATGCACAGTGACGGCGCTCATGAAGGCAGCGCGATTCGGAAGGCTGGCTATGGTGAAAGAATTGCTTGATCGCGGGGCAGACCCAACTCAACATGATAGCGATGGAGACGATGCGCTCTACCACTCCATTGAAAGTGACAATCCCGAGATCGTTCGAATGCTTATGAAAAGTTGTACCGGAAATTTACATGAGCGCGAGAACCTCGTAAATGTAGCTGCGGCAAACGGTTGTGAAGAAGCTCTTCTTGTACTTCTTCAAGCCGGTATTTCCCCAAACTTCCTCAATCAATATGGCGAGACGCCTCTCGATGTAGCACGGCGATGCAATACACCCGGAACAGGGTACGAAAAAGTGATAAGTCTCCTCCTGCAGCACGGCGCGATGACAGCGTCTCAGCTTAAGAATAGCAAAGGATGTTCGCGTAAATAAAAAGGTGAACTTCACCAAAGGAACACATGGAGCGCACTAAAATTGCGTGGAGAAGGGGAGGTTTGCGGCGAGGTCGATTGAGTTTTGAGGCAGAAGATTAAGGCTGGCGCACGCGAAGAGGGCGGGGGTGGACAGGATTTCAGCGTACGTGTACGACGAGAGCAATGTGTACAACGAGGCGTGGGCGCGGAGGCTGGATATTGAGCTGAACATACGCGACAACCAGGCGACGGCGTTGGAGGTGGCGATGTATGTGCGCGGTGAGTTTGCGGAGGATAAGCAGCCGCTGACGGATGCGCAGGTGACGGCGGCGGGGATAGCGCGCGAGGGGAAGATTGGCAGCATTGGGTACCGGATAGGGCGGCACGCGTGCGACAGCGTGATGGACGCGCTGCGCAACAAGGTGATTGAGGATACGGACGCGCTGGCGATTGCGGATTTTTGCCCGGGGAATGAGAGCGTGCAGGGGAAGGGGCTGAAGGTGATTATGGATGGCGGGAGCAAGACGGAGGCGAGAGCGAGGATGGAGGCGGAGCTGGCGAAGCAGAAGATGGCGAGGGAGGTGGGCGTGGAAGGCGGGACGGATTTGTTTGGCAATGCGCTGGAGGATGAGGCGTTTTGGGATTTTGTGGCGAAGTATGTGGTGGGGCGTCGCAATGAGCTGGCGAAGGATGCGCTTTTCTTGCGGACGAATGTGGGGAAGCGCAATAGCTCGGCGATGCAGAAGAAGTACGGGGTGGATTTGAAGGACCCGGAGTCGCTCAAAAAGGCGTTGAAGGAGATTGATATGCTGCGCGAGAGGTGGAAGAATCCGTATGTGGAGGCGGATTTGATGGAGGAGATTAAGCAGGCGTGGCAGGAGAGGCAGGAGGGCGAGGTGAAGCCGGCGGCGCAGGTGTTCGAGCGGTATGCGCAGAGGCTGCGGGAGAGGGAGAGAGGGGTGACGGATTATAGCGTATCGCCGACGTTGAAAGAGGATTTGCATGAGGCTTTTGAGAATAGGTATGGCGAGGATAAGGATTTGCCTTTGTGCGATAGTCCGCGGTTGTTTCGTGTGCTGGGGATTGTACCGGCACCGATTGTGACGCGGCAGAGAATTGTGCGCAAGTTGCGGCTTGCGCATAAGTTATCGGAGGAGCAGATAGCGGAGGCGGTGCTGCGGTTTGATGACCCTCTTGGGGTGATTGTGGAGAACCGGAATGCTGTTATTGTTTTGCCGGGGATGCTGGCGAGGAATAAGGCGGGGAAGGATAGCGATATGATGTCTGCTATTCGGTTGCAGCGGGCGAAGAATGGGGAGCATTTTATGGCGTCGCTTTATCCGCTGGATAATTTGCAGAAGATAGAAGACCAGCTCAGGCAGGGGAATTTGCGTTATTGCAAATATAATGCAAAAGCCCTGGCTAACGTCAGTAGCAACGCGTCAGGCGGTACGATGACCCCTGCTCTTGTGCGTCTACTAATCCACCAGGGCTTCAATGAGAATACTATCATAAGGAGCGAGAATGTCAAGGGGGAAAATTCGATTTCTGTGACGCAGGCGCAGGAGAGGGGGATGTTTAAGGATGGGGTGATGGAGGTGAGCAATGGGGTGATTGTGGCGCCGGATACGGATTATAGCGTGGATTTTTCGCATGCTAGTTATGAGCTTTTCCGCAAGCCGGATAAGAAGCACGTTGGAAAGGGTGAGGGTGTGCAGGTGTTTGGCTGGGCGTGTATTTACGGCGCGGAGAGTTGGGAGACGAATAAGTTTTATCATGGGAATTTTACTCAAAAGGTAAGAGGAGGCTTTTCATTGAACGGAAAGGTTGTATCGGAGCGCGCTGTTTTGAAGCAGTTAAATAAGGAGACAGGGAAGGAGTATCTGCTTAAGTTTTTGAACGGGGCTTTCCGAAGCAATGCGGATGAGTACCGGCAGCTCATAGAAGAAAATAGAGGGTGGATTGAGGAGGATAAGGAAAGGCTTGCTGAAGCCGAAAGAGGGTATATTGATGGGAAGAAGCGGAGTGAGGCGGAAATCAAAGAAGAAAAGGCTCGTTTGGAGAGTGCTATCAAGAATAGAACTAGTAAGCTAGAGGCGTATGAGTGGCTGGCGAAGAATGAGGTGCACAAGGTGGAGGATAGTGTGAGGTACCCGGTGAATTATCTGATGCGGGCGGATGTGGATGATAGCAATTTGCTGCATTGGGATGTGCCGGAGTTTGTCGGGAGAGATTTGAGCAGTCCTGATATTGGCGGGGCTTATTATGGGCGGGAGATGGTGGAGAAGATTTTGGGGCTGGATATGAAGGAGCCGACGGAGGATTTGGTGCGTGCGCTGTGGAATATGATGAAGCAGCCGGAGGTGCCGGAGGAGGGATATGTGGCGTTCAAGGAAAGCGTGAACATTGAGCCGATAGAATATGAGTTTTCGTCGAAGGAGTTTGATGCGGCGGATTATGATATGGAGACGTTGCTGTATTGGGGGGAGTATATAGCGAATGTCTGCATGACGGGGAAGGAGGTTTATAATGCGCTTGCTCGTTCTTTGGGGAGTCCGCGGGCGGCGAGTGAGTGGCTGGATGAGCATGGGGTGAGAGGTGTGAAGTATTATGACGGGAATACGCGGCATAAGGAGGGGGAGAAGGTTCATAATTACGCGATTTTTAATCCGGATTATATTGAGGTGATTGCGATTAATAACCGTCATCCGTGGAGCGAGTACTCGGAGGATAATCCGGACTGGCAGAGGCCGGAGGAGGTTTTTGGTGAGGGTGTGACGGATTACTCGGTGATAGGGGAGGGTGCGGTGACGTGGGAGAAGTATAAGAAGCGCGCGTTTAAGGGACGCGACGATGGGAAGATGCGCGCTGAGCTTGATGCAAGCAAGGCGAAGGTGAAGAAGAAGGGCTGGGCGATGTATAAGGCGGCGGAGTATGGGCAGCAAGATTTTTGCACGCTTGGGGAGTTGCTGAGTTATCCGGAGTTGTATGCGGCGTATCCGTGGTTGAAGGGGGTTGCGATTGACAAGAGGGGGAAAGGGATGAAGGTTTCCGGGGCGTTGATGACGCCTCTGGATAGTGATAGGGTGAAGCGTATCAAGCTTGGAGAGAAGGAGACGGAGGATGAGATGAGGAGGACGCTGTTGCACGAGGTGCAGCATTTGATTCAGCAGGTGGAGCATTTTGCGGCAGGAGCGCCGAATGATGAAGGGGTGCGTATGATTATGAGGGAGCTGGGTCGGGAGGATGAGTTGCCGCCAGAAGAGGTGGTTGATCCGGATGATTTTGATGCACATATGCAGAGGTTTGAGCAGAAAGATACTTTGTATCACCGTGCAGCGGGAGAGATTGAGGCAAGGAATGTGGCACAGAGGGCGGATATGACGGCGCTTCAGCGGAGGTGGTTTCCGTTTAACCGGACGCTGGATACACCGGCGGAGAGGGCGATTGCGTATGATGTGAATGATTTTTATTACGCGAGAAGATGGAATAAGATTAGGAATGATGCGCTGGATGACGGGAGAGGGGCGAGTCCGGTGACGGATTACTCGGTGGCGGGGATGAAGGCGAGGACGGCGGGGGCGAATATGGATAGGGTTTATAGGGACCCGGCGGATGGGAAGGAGAAGTTTGTGATTCCGACGGCGAATGCGCGGTTGAGTACGGGGTTTACGCTGGGGCAGCTGAGGGCGCCTGTGGGGGGGCATAAGGATGTGACGCTTGGGGCGGTGCTGGAGTATCCGGAGCTTTACGAGGCGTACCCGGAGTTGAAGGGGATGCGGGTGCGGCTGTATAATCCGAGGTTGCAGGAGGGGGTGGGCGGCTTTTTTGCGAGGCCGCGGGGGGAGAAGGCGGGGTATTTGGCGCTGAATACGGGTGTGGAGGTGACGCCGGAGAGGGTGATGGAGACGCTGTTGCATGAGAGTCAGCATGCGATTCAGGCGATTGAGGGGCACGCGATGGGGGCGGGGAGTATGAATGCGGAGGAGGCTCTGGAGTATCTGGACCGCGCGATTGCGGCGCGCAGGGGGATGATGAAGGCGGCGGGGGATGATGCCTGGAGCCGGGAGAATTTGGCGTATTTGCAGGCTATGAGGGGGATGGTGATGGGCAAGGAGGGGAGGAAGATGCAGGAGATGGCGATTTCGCAGGTGTACTGGTATTCCCACGGGGAGCAGGAGGCGAGGTTTACGGGGGCGGGGAAGGACGGGGACCCGATGGCGGAGGGGAGCGGGCTGACGGAGAATAGCCCGACGACGTATACGATTGCGGCGCCGGGGGAGGCGACGGAGCTGGGGGGGGTGACGTTCGGCGGGATGGGGCGTTTTTCGTACCTGCTGGAGAGCAGGCTGGGGACGGCGGGGGAGTTTAATTATGACCGGGCTGTGTACCAGATGAAGGAGGCGGTGGTGCGGCGGATGAAGGAGCTGCGGATGCTGGGGGATAGCAAGGATGAGCGGGCGCGGGGTGTGCAGCTTGCGGCGGAGGCGTTGGCGACGATGGAGAGTTTGGAGAGTTTGCTGCCTGCGACGTATCGGTTCGGGCTGGAGGCGTACAAGGTGTATTTTTCGAGCTATGCGAAGCTGGCGGGGAGCGGGAGCGCGGCGGCGGCTGGGAGGATGGTGCCGATGACGGGGTGGGGCGAGAGGATGAAGGGGGCTTACGAGAAGATAGCGCGGATGGCGGTGGAGGGGCATTTTTACAAGGGGGATATGGAGTTCTGGGGGGAGCACTGGAAGAAGGTGGAGAGGATTTTGCCGCCGCTGCAGGAGAAGTGGGAGGAGCTGCAAAAGATGTATGTGGGCGGGCTGCTGAGAGGGAAAGCGCGCCAGGATGCAATCAATGCGGCATGGAGGGAGCTGAGGCATGAGCTGCCGGAGGAGATGCGGACGCTGATGCAGGCGGTGGGCGAGGTGCGGGCGGACAAGCTGATGGCGAAGTTTATGGAGAGGGTGGCGCTGCAGTTGGATGCGTTCCGGAAGGATAAGACGCTGGGGAGGATTCGCCGCGTGGTGGGCGCGCTGAAGCCGGGTGCGAAGGAGAATGGGAAGCCTGTGAAGGGACGGATGGATGCGGAGAGGTACAGGAAGGTGGTGGATATGGTGCGGCTGATGGAGCTGACGCGCGGGGAGAAGGAGCTTTTTGAGCGGGAGAGGTACACGGGGGAAGGGACGGAGAAGGCGTGGGCGGACTTGGAGCCGAATGATACGGTGACGGTGAAGACGTATGACGGGGAGGGGAAGGAGGTTGAGATAGCATGCAGCAAGGAGGAGTTTGAGACGTATGCGTGTTTCGAAACAATGACGGCTTCGCAGGCGGAGGCGGCGAGCCGGGCGTTGGGCGAGTATATTTCGACGGGGCGGCAGGCATGGGACAATGCGCAGGAGGCGGCGAGGAAGCGGATTGAGGCGTTGTGCGCTCCGGCGTTGGAGAAGTACGGCGAGACGGAGAACGAGCTGAAGGCGAGGAGGGAGGGGCAGCAGAGGAAGGCGATGCCGCTGGTGAACAAGACGCTGAACTTCCTGGGCTTTGGGCTGAATGATGCGCAGTTTTTCGATGCGTGTTCGAAGGTGCCGGAGATTGAGAAGTGGACGAAGGATGCGGTGTATCGCATTGCGAGCGCGCATACGTATATCGAAGCGAAGGAGAGGGACAGGCAGGAGTTTATGACGCAGGCGGCGCGGGAGGCGAGCGGGGAGAAGGACGATAAGAAGGTGCGCGAGTGGCTGGATGATACACGGAGGAACAGGGACACGGGGATTAAGCTGGCGCCGCAGGAGCCGGATTTCGACGCGCAGGAGACGGAGACGGTGCGGAGGCAGTTCATGGGGCTGCTGAGAAGGAAAACGCACAAGAAGAATTTTAATCCGAACACGTTTGCGGAGGCGTTGCGCTACCTGACGGAGGAGGATGGGTTGATGCCGGAGGCGGTGGCGCGGGAGGCGTTGGACAAGTACGGGACGCTGGGCGACGCGAAGGCAAGCAGGCTGCACGGCAAGGAGGCGTTGATGGTGTTGCTGACGGATAACGAGTACGCGCGGTTCAGCGATTTGGTAAAGACGGCGCAAAATCGGGCAGAGGCGGCGAGGGAGAAGTGGCAAAAGGAGAGGGAGGAAGAGGAGACAAAGAGGAAGGAGGAGGGGAAGCCGAAGGAGAAGGAGAATGGGACGCTGGTGCTATCCCCGGCGCAGGCGGCGTACCGGGTGTTACTCTGGGAGCAGGCGGATTATACGGATAACCTGATTATGCAGGGGTACACGCCGGCGGTGGTGCAGAGGCTGAGGGAGTTTGCCGGGGAGAAGGTGATGCGGATGGCGTACGCGCTGAGGGAGAAGATGGGCGAGAGGACGGAGGAGATACGGGATATGTATGAGAGGGTGTACGGGATGCCTTTCCCGGAGGTGGAAAATTACTTCCGCGCGTTCTTTGACGTGGCGTATGAGACGCGACAGGAGGGTATTATGAGCGGCGAAGGAGCCGGGTATGCGGCAGGAGCGGGGACGATGAAGATACTCTACCACCGCAATCACCGCAACGCGAGGATTGACCCGACGATGACGCTGTATGATTTGGAGAATTCCCGCGCTTGCGCGCGAATTTTGTGAAGAACGGTTGTTGTCATGATTTTTGATGCGTATAAACGATAATATCAGCCGACAAGAGTATTTTCTCTGTTGATTGACTTCGATCAAATGCGTTTGCCTTGGCAGAATCGGCTTGCTTGTTGGGGGATTTTATGTTAGACCGTAATGCGTAGATACGAGAGGAGCACCATGATACGTTTCTCGTCTTTCCGTAATATTTCTTTCGCCTTATTAGCGGGGCTTTTTGTACCGTGCTTGTGGGGGGCTTCTTCCGGCGCGGCAAAGGCGAACACAGGTAAGAGTGCGCCGCGCCCCGCGCATTGTAGCAACGGGGTTTTTTCACTGTGCGAGGCAGCTCGTGACGGCAACGAAAAAATCGCTACCAAGTGCCTGAAGGAAGGCTATGCGGTGAATATGCGCAATGAAATGGGTATGACTCCCCTGCATCTCGCTGTGTCGGGAGGGCATTTGAAGATGGTACGCCTGCTTTTGGAGAAGGGAGGCGACGTTCTGGCCAAGGATAAGCAAGGGCGCATACCGGCTGACCTTGCAAAGGATGGGGCTATCGCGGAGGCGCTCAAGACTGCCCATGATAATCGAGTTCGGGAGTTGGCGTTGTTCAAGAGTGTGGCAGCCGGTGAAAGCGATGCCCTGCGTGAGGCATTGGCAAAGGGCTGCAGACCGGATATCTATGCGGAGGATGGAGTAGATACTTTGGTTTTCACGGCTATCGAGGCCAATAACAACGCGGCGCTCGCCATGCTGCTGAAAGCGAAAGCAAAGACGGATGCACGGCGTCGTGATGGTAAAACACCGTTGCACATAGCTGCCGGTATCGGGAATGTGCCGGCGATCGATTTGCTGTTGAAAGCCGGGGCTGATCCTATGGCGTTGGCAAACAACAAGGCATGTCCCCTCCACGAAGCCGTATATTACTGGAAGACGGATGCATTCAAAGCTCTGCTTCCGGTTTACGCGAAAGTCAATTTCAGTCCGGAGAAGGCGGATTCTCCGGTGTACATGGTCATCAATCTGGGCAATGCGCAGATGCTCGATGAGCTGCTGAAGGCCGGTTTGAGGGTGAATGCCCCGAACTTTGCGCGGCGGCCTTTGTTGATAGAGGCGGTTAAGGCAAAACGAACCGGTATGGTGCAGCGGCTATTGGATGCCGGGGCCGACAAAAACAGCAAGGATGAGCAGGGGCGCACCGCCAGTGATCTTGCCGATGATACTTTGCGGCGGATAATTAATGGTTAACAAGTTGTGCTAATTTTTCAACGTGCTATGATTCACGCATTCATTACTCGTACTATTCAGGGAATCGTACCGGTTCTTTTCCTCGGATTTGCCTCTGCCGTCCACGCCGTAACTGATACCGGACGGACCACGCCGACGCACGACCCTTCCGTTCCCCGGTTTACCGATTACACCGGGATCAATCAAGGGGATGCTGAGAAGAAATACCGCCATCGTCTCATTCGCGCCTACCTCAGTAACGAAGAGGTGCGTCGTCGCATGAAGACCAACAACTATTCCTCGTTTGAGAATCCTACCGGCATCTTCTTCAAAGCGGGCGAAACGGCAGAGATTACCGTCAGCGGTTTGTCCGATCATCCCTTGAATCTACTCATCTGGGATTTCAAACCGGGCAGGGGGCAAGATCGATACCCTCTCCATGAAGGTAAAAATTCCATCACAGTGAAAAACCCGGGTCTTGCCTACATTGATTATCGCGATGTGAATCCGGGCAGAACGCCTGTCATCACCGTTGATATTGGGGGCGGCGCCATTAACGGCGTCTTCACCCCACAGGACAGCCAGGAAACATGGAAGCGGCTCCTTGCCGGGGCGGTGTGCGATGTGTTTGATATGCTGGGCGAGCGCTGTCAGCTGACGTTTGAGGTGGAATCTTTACGCAAATATTGTCCGGAACGGGGACCGGAATTGCTGGCCCTCTACGACCATATTATCGAGTTGGAGCAGGATGAGGTGCTCGGTTGGAAGAAGGATAGATCACACCCCGGCAATCACATCCACGGGCGAGTGCAGTGGACGGGATTTATGCACGCGGATGGTTACGGCGCTGCGTACGTGAATTGGACTATGAAAGACCTGGCAAATGCCGATCGACTGCGCCAGAGTTCCTGGGGGGTGGCGCATGAGTTCGGGCATGTGAATCAGACCCGACCCGGTATGCTTTGGGCGGGTACCACTGAGATTACGAATAACATCTGCTCTGCGTGGGTTAATTACAAACTTTTCCCGGAGCACATGCGCCTTGAGCATGAGGTTTGCGCGAATGCTGATAAGATGGGAATGCGAGGCGGACGTTTCGATTGTTTCGTAAACAGTGCTATTGTCAAACGGCAGCTCTGGCAATTTCAGGCAGGAGGGGACCGCGGCCTGTTCAGCCCGCTCGCGCGGTACGACTCGGGAGACGTGTTCGTGGGGCTGGCTCCTTTTTGGCAGCTCATGCTCTACAACACTGTGGCTCGTGGCAACAAAGACTTTTATCCGAGTATCTACCACAGCGTACGCTCTACGGATGAATCAAAAATGACCAACGGAGAACTGCGGACGCTTTTCATGAAACGGGCGTGTGATGCCGCCAGACTCAACCTTACGGATTATTTCCGGAAGACGGGGATGGCGGCTCCTGTGGATCGGGAGGTGGATGATTACGGAATATCGTGCCTGACCATTACGGACGAGATGGTGCAGGGTGTGCTTGACTACATCTCCCGCTACCCGAAGCCGGATTCGGATGTCATATATTATATCACGGCAAACAGCGTGCATATTTACCGTGATAAGCTTAATATCAAACCTTCTCCGAATGCTCCGAAGATCGAGCTGCCGGTTGGGCGCGTAGATGTCCCGGGTGATGCGTGGAAGAATGCCGTGGCTTTTGAGGCGTACAGAGGCGCCAGGCTCCTGCGTGTTTCTCTGCTTGGGCTCAACCACGAGGATAATACGACGACAACCGTGATTTGCCCGCCGGAAACCGATACGCTGAAGGCGGTGCAATGGGACGGCAAACGCATTACCATCGCGCGCCTCTCCAATGATAAAGAAACTCGCGAAAGGTGGCAAAGAGGAGTACTGCTGTCGCAGCTTCGTGGTGCTATCGAAACGGGGCAGGTTAAGACGCTCAGGAAATTGCTCAAGGAGGTGGAAGATGTTAATGCTACGCTCGATGATGGGGGCAATACGCTGCTGAATGCAGCCATCGAAGCGCAGAAACTCTCCTGCGTGCAGGCGCTTTTGAAGGCAGGGGCGAATCCGAATGTCGCGCGGAAGCAGGACGGCAAGACGATGCTGCACGTAGCCGCGGGACTGGATAACACGGCGATAGCGAGCGAGCTCATAAGTGCCGGAGCAAACTTGCAGGCTCAATCCGGTAATGGGGCGTATCCGATACATGAGGCCGTGTGGAACAACAAGCCGAAAATGCTCAGACTGCTTTTGCCCTACTACAAGGATTGCAATTATAGCCCGAACGGCGGTGTCAACGGATACCCGGTCACAATGGCCATCAACAGGGAGAACCCACAGCTGCTTGAGGAAATTCTTAATGCGGGTATCGATGTGAACGCTGCGTGTTTTGCGGATGAACCGCTGCTGATCCGGGCAACAAAGCGTCGCGATGAAACGAAGGTTCGGATGCTTTTGAAAGCCGGGGCAAACCGCGATGCTGTGGATCGCAACGGGAAAAAAGCCGTTGACTATGCTGAGGGGAGCCTGAGGGATATTCTGCGGTAACGTACGTTGACTCACCGGCACCACCCTGCCGGTTCGCCCCTGCGGGGCCGTCCGGGCAAACGCATTGCCAAATGCGTTTGCCCGGCGGTTGCTTAGAATTCTACGCGGTAGCCGATGTTGGCGTCCAGGC
>CANQJI010000083.1 GCA_947624205.1 uncultured Akkermansia sp.
AACTGCGGTTATTCTACCTCAGTCCCGCGTATTTTAACACCCCTAATTAACCGGGTACGATTTTCGATGTACGATTTGGAGAGTTCGCGCGCCTGCGGCGCGGGGATGCGAAGCGGAACTTTCGAAATCATGCGCGGGCGTAGTTAGAAAGCGGCGGGGGCAGACGAGGTCTGTTTATGTACGACGTACGATGTTGGATGTACAACACGCACGACGGCCCCGTTGAGGGCGCACGCGTAGCGGGCTAAGTGCGGATGGACAAAGGCGCAGCCTTTGCCCGCAGGGCGAACCGGCAGGGTGGTGCCGGTGAGTCAATTTGGAGAGTTCCCGCGCTTGCGCGCGAGGTTGGCGAACGAGAGGAGTCTTTGGGACCATCAGCATGATGACCTCTTGTCGTCATGATATTTGATGCGTATAAACGACAATATCAGTCAATAAGGGTATTCCTCTGTTGAGATTAACTTCTCCTCAAATGCGTTTGCCCTGCAGGCATAGGTTGCCGATTTCCAGACGCAGGATTCAACGGGAAGGGGATGCATTTGCGGCGATGAGGAGCAATTTCTCCATTTCTGCGGGGGACGTGCAACGGCGCAGGGAATAGTCGATCTGCGGAGGAAAGTCTGCGTAGCAGAAAGAGAGGAATTTCTTCATGCGATGGCAGTGGGCAGCGGGGGAAGGGTGCGACAATTCTCGTCCTGTCTCTTCCAGCAGGGTGGTGTAGTAGAGGGACATCTCGGTGCGGGAGGGACTGATTCCGCCGCGCAGTTCTCGTAAAAGGTAAGGGTTGCGAACGATGCCGCGTCCGATCATTATACCGTGCGCCTGCGTATTCCTCAAGCGATGTTCAGTCTCGGCGAGGGAGGTAATATTCCCGTTGGCGAGTACAGGACATGGAGCCAGCTGAACAGCCAGACGCACGGAGGCATCATCTGTCGTGCCTGCGTAGAGTTGGCGGCGCGTGCGGGCGTGTATGGCGAGGAAGTCCGGGGAACTTGAGCAAACAGCCTCCAGGATCTGGGGGAATTCTTCAGAACTTTCCCAACCGATGCGGCACTTCAAACTCCAGCGTCCCGGAGGGATAGCATCCCTCATGGCTCGACAGATACGCCGCAAATGCGTGGGATTTTTCAGCAGTGCAGCCCCTGCGCCGTGGCGATTCACGAGGGGAGCAGGGCAACCTGCATTCAGGTTGAATCCGGCGATAGGAAGCTTCTGGAGGGTTGCGACATCTCGCAGAAGCGGCTCAACTTCGCTGCCGGCGAGCTGTGCCCAGATGGGGCAGGGTGTTGGGTTATCCGTGATACAGCGGATGATAGAATCCGGCATTACGCAAGAGGTCGTGGTACTGCGCAAGTAAGGTGTCACGATAAAATCAGGCAGACAGTGCAGGCGCTGCAACGTGCGCAGAAAAGGGAGATCCGTCACATCTTGCATAGGGGCGAGAGCAAGCAGGGGCGGAGAGCCGAAGGCGGTCATGAGCGGGGCGGGAGGCATCACTCAGTGCACGATGAGAAGTAAAGCAAAGACAAAGAGGAACAGCGCAAAAAATCCATCGATGAAGCGGATATGTCGCAGGTAAGCGGCACGTAATGGAGGCAGCTGCAACAGACCACTCCACAGGCACCAGCCAAGCATATTAGTAATGAAGAGACTGCCGACGAGAGCAGGCGCATACCAGGAGAGAGTAGCGTGTGAGCGCAGAGGATTGGCACTCAAGCTCATAATAAAAAGCAAACATTTGATGTTAAATATATTGCAGAGGAAACCCTGCAGTAGGAGACTCGGAATAGACTCCTTTTCAGCTGGGAGAGAGGAAAGTTCGCCGGCGGCGGCAGAGTGCGGCTTAGGGAAGATTTTCCACGCGAGGTATGTAAGCCACGCTGCTGCGGCGTAGATCAGCCAATGACTCCAGCGTTGCTCCAGCACATAAGCACCGAGTGTACAGACGACGACACCCTGGATAAAAGCGCCGATATTGATGCCAAAAGCAACGGCGAGTCCGCGTTTGTAGCCTTGGGCCAGTGAGGTGCGAAAGACGAAAAAGACATCCGGTCCCGGGCTGATTTGGGAAAGAACCATCATGCCACATACTGACAGGATGCTGAGGATAATCTCCGACATCAGGATGCACTCGAGGTGGTAGAGACGCGCGGCAGGGGATCTGCCACATTGCCGGGCAGAGGAGCTTTGCGCTGACGGATATGCGACGAGAGTGCCGGGGAGGTTTCATACGCGCCTCTCATCATCTCCAATTTTGCATCTAAGTCGTCGGCATGGTTCAGAGCAAAAGCCTCCGGGGTTTTGGGAGGGACGGGCGAGCCGAATTCCAGACTGCCGTGGTGGGAGGCGATGAGATGCAACAAATGCAAGCGTGCTTGTTCCGTTGGCGGATTGATCACTTCCCACTCCGCCCGACGAGTTTCTGTGCAGATGCTACTCCACAGTTTGTTCACCACTTCAATTCCCAGAGTGATGTGTCCCAACAGCTCACCCACATCCGTGTACGCCATGGCGAGAGCGTGTTCCGCATAGCCATTCTCCCACATTTTCCCACAGTCGTGCAACAACGCTCCTGTGAGCAGGAGATCGCGGTTAAGTTTCGGGTAGGCTTCGCAGAGGGCCGCTGCCGTGCGCATGACGCCAGCCGTGTGTTCTACGAGTCCGCCACGGCGTGCATGATGGTAGCCCCGTGCAGCAGCTGCGCGGCGGAAACGTCCCTCATACTGTTCCAGGAAGGTACGACAAAGAGTAGAGAAGCGAGGATCCTTAATTGTGGAGCACAAATGTGTTATAGCCTCCCAATCTTTTTGCTGCAGACTGCGCAACTCATTACTGCCAGACAGCATCGTCTCCTCCTCCTGAGGGGAAAGGGGACGCAGAGAGAGTTCTGAGGGCTCTGGTCCGAAAGGAGTTTGTCTCCACAGGGCACTCACCATGAAAGCGGAGTTCAGGGCGGCGGCATCGAGCTCCGGATACCAGGGAAGAGACTCCCATACTTTGATGATGATTGATCCTTCGGCGTCCGATAAATAGGCTTCTAAGTAGGGTTTGCCGGATTTGGTGGAACGGGTTGTTTTTTGAGTGAGTTGGATGGCGATGGACGCGCTCAATTCGGGTTGCCTGGTAAGAGCGGTGAGGAGAGAGTTAACGGTGTAGGATTCCATATGATAATTGGCAAGGGGAAAGAGAACCCGGCGTGCTCACGTGGGGGCACGCCGGGTCGTGAAAATCAACTTTGAGCAGAGCGCATTGCAAGTGACCTTACTCATACTTCCGGCGTGAGGATCAGGTAATCCCCCGTCGTGTCGCGTCCTTTCTTCGTCTCCGGGAAGATGCTTTTCTTTTTGTTGATCACACCTGTCGTCTCATCATCCGGATTTTCCTCAAGAGCCTTCTCCATGTCGTTTACGGAACCATCGCAGAAGAGCACGAAGAGGTGTCCGCGGAAGGAATCCATATCTATCAGCAGCTTGTCACCGGAGTAAGGAGTTTTGCTCGGTAGGACGGAGCACATTGCCAGAGGAGCGTTGCTCACCTTCACCGATTTTTTCACGCCGGAGTCATGCTTATCGCGAAGCATAACGTAGGACATGGCATTCTCTCCAGCCTGAAGCGCCTGCCCGCCGGCGAGTTTATCATCAGCCTCGGTAGTGATGTTGAGAACGCCTGTAGAGACCTTGGCAAAGAAGGGTTTCTCGGAAGTTACGTCTCCCTTGTAGAAAAGCTGGCGAAAATAGGCATTGGAGTTATCGCCTGTGAGTTCGCCGAAATCGAGATCCGATTTCTCCTCCCTCAGGGTCTCAGCCGTTGCATCACAAGGATACTGATTGTGATCCGTGTGGAATTGCTGGAGCAGGGTAAAGACGTTCTTGAGGTTGCTGCTGGCTTTCTGACGATCTCCATCATTCATGTGGTCGAGAATGGGACCATAGCCAACGGAGGCCAACGCAGCCAAGATGGCTATCACAACCATTAATTCAACGAGGGTAAAGCCGTTCCTGCGCTGCTTCTTCAAAATAGGTGCTTTCATAAAGAGGTGTGTAAAGTTTCAATACCTGTTCTACCACGAGGTCCCTTCCAATGCAAGGAAGAAAATGCCGAGGTGAGAGAAAATCTTCTTACAGAGCTCGAGGAAAATTCAGTTGCGTGTTACGGAGTCCAAAAATTCTACCAGCGATTGCTCGTAGAGAGCGGGCTCCAACAGGAACGAATCATGACCCTTGGTAGAGCGAACGCGAACGTGCCGGGAGTCCACTCCGTTGCGTTGAAGGGCGCGGTGCAGAGTCTCCACGGTACGGGGTGCAAAGCAACTGTCCGTATTGATGGAGAAAAGGAGGAAAGGAATGGACGCCTTCGCGTAGCGGGAGAAAACTTCCTTCATGGATTTCGCCCCCGCTTGCTGCTGCAAATCGTAGTCTGTCCACATGTGTACGATGCGGATGTAGGCGTTGGCATCAAAGCGCAGGGCGAATTTGACTCCCTGGTGAAGCATGTAGCTTTCCATGCTGGTTTGGGGGTGGTACCATGCCGGGAAAGAGCCCTTCACAGGTTGAACGCCACCGCGTTTGGCGCGTTTTGTCAGCCCCGCTTGGTTCACGAAAAGCTTGTGGCAGATGATGCGTGCAAGAGCCAGTCCATCCCGGGGTGGATCACTCAGGGGATAGAGACCCCGTCGGAAGCGAGGATCGAGCTCAATGGCGAGAGTTTGTTCCAGAACAGAGAGCTTTTGTTCGATGAGGGGTTTGTGACCAGCACCAATGAGTACCATGCCGCGGATGCGTTCCGGATATAGAGCGGTTAGTACCAGTCCGACAAGACCACCCACACTCGGTCCCACGATGCTGAATTGTTCAATTCCCAGTGCACGAAGGAGCTGCACCTGGGCATGAGCCTGATCTGCCGCAGTAACCATTGGAAAGCGGCTGCCCCATGGCGAACCGTCCGGTGCAGCAGAGGCGGGACCGGTGCTGCCATAGCAGCTGCCCAGGTAATTGATACAGACGATGAAGTATTTGTCCGTATCCAGTGGTTTGCCGGGACCGATCATACCCTCCCACCAGCCGGTGAAGTTTTCCGGTTGCCAGAAGCTGCCGGCTTCGGGCAGGTCCCTGTTCTCTCCGAAAGCATGGTGGCTACCGGTGAGCGCATGCAGCAATAGAAGAGCATTTTTGCCACGTTCCTTCAGCGTTCCATACGTCTCGTACGCTAGGGACACGTTTGGTACCACTTCTCCGCTGGAGAAGCGAAAGTCACCCAATGGGAAATTTTTACTATGAACAATCGACTGCATAAAACCTGACTGAGGTGACAGACTTACGAACTCGGGAATCCGTGCACGTCGCGCGGAGTCGGCGAAGTTTGAGTGATCAAATGAATCCGCGCTCCATGGCTACGAAAAGACGCGAAGAGCAGTGAGGAGAAAACACACGTCAGCGACAACACTCAGCCCATCGCCCCGAAATCAAGCCGCCACAAGGAAGAGATTGCAGCGCGGCGGACTCCCGCTTTGCAGGAGCGAACCGGAAGGTGAAAACTGCAGACAGAGAAACCCGCCGAATCCACCAGTCTCGTGCGACTCACTTTACGCCCTTCTTGCTGAGGCGAGTGCCGGAAGTGGCTCCCTGGCGAGCTTTGAACTTAGGATTGCTCTTGCAGATAACATAGAGAGTGCCCTTGCGTTTCACAATCTGGCAATCGGCGTGACGGCGCTTCATCGAGGCAAGTGAAGAAAGAACTTTCATGATACTCGGGTCTGTTAGGGGTTAGCGCCCGCTCGTTGTGGGCTCCTTTCGTTTTTGGCGCGGGCATTATACCCCCATCGGTTCGTTTGTAAAGACAAATTTTAGGAATAGAACTGCTTTTTTCACAATTCGACCTGAAGGAAATCCGATGTTCGTAGCGACGGCAGTGGCGGGAATGGATGATACTGCGCACGCGGTGCCTACAGCAAAGGCGCGAAAGCGAACTGAGCGGTTTTCTTCATCACTTCACCGCAGAGGCGAGGGGGAAAAAACGGGGTGTAGTCGTGACTACACCCCAAGAGAATTTTTCTGTAGTAGGGGGATCTGTCAATCCACACAGAGAGACTCTGCTTGCTCGCGGGAAAGCTCGATACACTGCCAGGGGAGTCCATACCGGTTCAGTGCATCCATGAAGGGATCCGGGTCGTTTTGCTCCATGTTGAAAACACCTTTGCCGGACCATGTGCCGGAAAGGATGAGTGAAGCCCCAATGGCGGCGGGAACGCCTGTGGTGTATGAAACAGCCTGGGAGCCCACTTCGCGGAAGCAGGCTTCATGGTCGCAGATGTTGTAGATGTACAAGGCTTTGTACTGACCGTTTTTTTTGCCTTGCAGCACACAGCCAATACAGGTCTTGCCGTGAGTCGTTCTACCGAGGTCACCAGGATTTGGGAGCACGGCCTTGAGAAATTGCAAAGGTACGATTTCTACACCCTTGTAAAGTATGGGATCAATGCGCGTCATGCCGACATCCTGCAGGGCTTGCAGATGACTGAGATAGGATGGGGAGAAGCTCATCCAGAATTGCGCGCGACGTATGGTCGGGATGTGCTTCACGAGGGACTCCATCTCCTCATGGTACATACGGTAAATTTCATAGGTTCCGACCCCCTGTGGGCAGGTGAAAGGGCGGTGCAGGCTCATCGGTGGCGTCTCCCGGAAGGCGCCGTTCTCCCAGTGGCGACAGGTGGCAGTGACCTCCCGGATGTTGATTTCCGGGTTGAAGTTTGTGGCAAAGGCCTGCCCGTGGTCACCTCCATTCACATCAATGATATCGAGAAGCTCGATCTCATCAAATTCGTGCTTAAGTGCCCATGCGGTGTAGATATTCGTAACTCCGGGGTCGAAACCGCTACCCAGCAGAGCAAAAAGACCGGCTTCGCGGAAGCGATCGTGGTACGCCCACTGCCAGCCGTATTCAAATTTGGCGAGATCGCGCGGCTCATAGTTTGCGGTGTCCATATAATGGCAGCCTGCGCGCAGACAAGCCTCCATGAGCGGGAGATCCTGGTAGGGCAGAGCTACATTCAGCACCAACGCAGGCTGAAGTTCTCGCAGCAGGGAAACTGTGGCATCTACGTCATCGGTATCCACCTGGTGCGTGGTAATAGACACCTGCTCGCGCGCAAGTACATCCGCCGCGATAGCATCACACTTACTCTTCGTTCGGGAAGCAAGGTGTATATCCCCCATTACATGTGCCATCTGAGCACACTTGTGCGCAACCACATGCCCCACACCACCAGCGCCGATGATCAGAACGCTTTTTTTCATAACATGACGCAGTTACGCGTTGTACATCTTGGTGTAATATTCATCCGCCATGCGATCGGATTCGAACGCCGGGACAATGTCGTTCATCGCCTTGAAGACGAGATTAGTCCACTCATCCGGGGAATCATAATACAGGGGGAGTACTTTGGATTCCAGTAGATTATAGAAGTTGTCACGGTCAGAACGATCGCGAGCTTCCACGGGCAAGCCGGCTTTGGCCTCAGGGATGATGAAACAGTTCTGTCCATCGCGGGCGAACTCGCGCACCCACCCATCATTGGTAGAGATAGTGATGGAACCATTCATCGTGGCAGACATGCCGGAGGTGCCGGATGCCTCGCGGGTGACCACCGGATTATTCAGCCAGATATCTGATCCATTTTTGAGCAGGCGAGAGAGTTCAAGTTCATAGCCCGTGAGCACAGCGCAGCGCGGGAAGCGAGTACTCAGCTCATTGAGTTTGTTGAAAATATCAACTGCGGCAAAATCCGTGGGGTATGGCTTGCCCGCCCATATCATCTGCACCGGGCGATTAGTGCGCTGCAGCATACGCTCAAACATAACCGGGTTTTCTGTGATGAGCGCCGGACGCTTGTACGCAGCAAAACGACGAGCCCAAACAATGGTGAGAGTGTCCTGGTCGAAGAGATGTCCTGTCTGCTCGCCGACCACGCGGAAGAGATCCTTTTTCAACGCTCTCTTGCGGGCGCGGAAAGCCTTCTTATCGCCTTCCTTGAAGGCCTCGGCAAGTTCGGGATCCTGCCAGTATTCGCGGTTCTGCGCATTAGTGACATGAGTGATGGGGCAGATATCAGAGTACCCCTCCCACATCTTGCGGGAAACCTCACCATGCAGGGCAGAAACGCCGTTGGCGATGTGTGAGAGACGTAAGGCAGCAAGGGTGTAGTTGAAAATCTGCTCATTTGGGTCAAGCTTGAGCATACTGCGTACCTGATCCAGAGAAAGACCATCAAAGAAGGAGAAGTTGACCATGAGGTTGATATCCATCTTCTCATTGCCGGCTTCTTCCGGGGTATGAGTTGTGAAGACGAAGCGTTTGCGCACCTCCTCGACATCACCGCCGTTGTGGGCGAGCATGTTGAAAGCGGCTCCGATGGCGTGCGCTTCGTTCATGTGGTAGATTTCCGGCTCCACTCCCAGCTCTTCAAAGAGCCGTGCTCCTCCCTGACCCAGCACAATGTACTGGGAGATGCGTGTCATGGGGTTGGAATCGTAGAGTCGCTGGGTGATGCTGCGGCTCATAGCATCGTTTTCCGGCAGATCAGTCGTCAGGAAGAACATAGGCGCCGTGCCAAAAGTTTCCGGGCGAAGGAAGTAGGCTTTAACCCACACCGGCGCATCGCACACACGAATGAGGAACTTGATGTTGTGGTCCTCCAGGAAGGTGTAATCTCGGCGGCGGTACTGCACGGCCATCGAGCCATCTTCTGCGCGAATCTGGTTGTAGTAACCGTAGGACCAGAGAATACCGACGCCGACGAGGTTCTGGCGCAGAGCTCCGGCGGAGCGCATATGCGAGCCCGCCAAATACCCCAACCCGCCGGAATAGATTTTGAAAACATTGTCAATGGCATACTCCATGCAGAAATAGGCAACCGATTTGCTGTATTTCGGGTCAATTTCGTACGGATGGGCGTACTGCGCGGGCAGGAAGGAGGTGGTACTCATGGGTTTCGGTAATCTCTTTCGTTAGGTCTTTCCTCCGGAACAGAGAAAGCAGACGGCAAACTTATACACCCACTCAGTCGTTTTGAAAAGTAAATTCGCAATTCCATGACAGCTTTACCCTTTCTCCCCGGTCAATTTCCCGTTTTTTTGAACGTTCCGAGCTTCTTTGTCGTCGAACAGGCATGATGAATAATAATTTGACTACTAAAATGATGGAGGGGCTTCAGGTGGCTCAGCGTTCCGCGCAATCTGCCGGTCGCGCGGAGATCTCGCCGATGGAAGTGTTACTCGCTCTGCTAGAGCAGGAGGGAGGAGTGCTCACTGCTGTGCTGCAGAAAGCGGGAGCGGATCCCTCTCGTCTCGCCAGGGTACTCACGGAGCAACTCACTCGACAGCCGCGGCAGCAGGGAGGTGTGGCGGGAAGTCCCGGTATCGGTGCAGCGCTGGATCGTGTGCTCACAGCGGCGGAGGAACAACGCAAGGCGATGAAGGATGATTTCCTGAGTGTGGAGCATTTTGTGCTTGGGGTGTATAAGGCGGACGAAGCTTTGACACGTGTTCTGGCGGAGTGCGGCTTATCGCAGCAGGCGTACCTGCAAGCCCTCAAAGACGTACGCGGTAACCAGCGCATCACTGATCAGGAGCCGGAAGAGAAATACCAGACGCTTGAAAAGTATGGCACGGATCTCACTGAACGCGCCCGCAAGGGGAAGATCGACCCGGTAATAGGGAGGGACGCGGAGATTCGCCGCGTGCTGCAGATCCTCTCGCGACGTACAAAAAATAACCCGGTACTTATCGGGGAGCCGGGTGTGGGTAAAACTGCTATTGCGGAAGGGCTCGCTCGACGCATTGTGGATGGCGATGTGCCGGAGGGGATGAAGAACAGACGGCTCGTGGCGTTGAACATTGGCTCTATGCTTGCCGGAGCAAAGTATCGAGGTGAGTTTGAGGAGAGGTTGAAAGCTTTCATCAAGGAAGTTACTGCTTCTGAAGGGCAGATTATTCTTTTCATCGACGAGCTGCATACACTGGTGGGCGCCGGCGCGGGGGGGGATGGTTCCATGGATGCTGCTAATTTGCTCAAGCCAGCCTTGGCTCGTGGCGAGTTACGCACCATCGGCGCTACCACTCTGGATGAATACCGCAAGTACATCGAGAAGGATGCTGCTCTGGAGCGTCGTTTCCAACCGGTATACGTAGAGGAGCCGAGTGTAGAGGACACTATTGCCATTCTGCGCGGGCTCAAGGAGCGCTACGAGGTACACCATGGCGTGCACATCACGGATAGCGCATTGGTGGCTGCTGCTACCCTGAGCAATCGTTACATCTCTGACCGCTTCCTGCCAGACAAAGCCGTGGATCTGGTGGATGAGGCTGCAGCAAGGCTTAAGATTGAACTGGACAGCATGCCGGCGGAGGTGGATGAACTTACCCGGACCGGAATGCAGCTGGAGATGGAGAGGCAGGCGCTTGAGAAAGAAAAGGATGAGGCTTCTCGCCAGCGACTCGGAAAAATCACGAAGGAACTTGCGGACAACCAGGAAAAGACAAAGGCTATGGTTGCCCGCTGGAAGAGCGAACAGGAGGTGGTGAAGCGAGCGCGCGACGCCCAGCAGAGAATCGATGCCCTACGCACCCAGGCGGATCAGGCTCAGCGCAAAGGTGACCTTGGTCGGGCGTCAGAGATTCTATACGGTGAGCTTCCCGCGGCAGAGAAAGCTTCCGCTGATGCCCGCAAAGCGTTGTTTGATCTGCAGAGCAGAGGTGAGGGGTTGTTGAAGGAAGAGGTTACAGAGGCAGATATTGCCAAAGTGGTCTCTACCTGGACCGGTATTCCCGCTGCCAAACTCGCGGAGGGCGAGCGCGAGAAACTCGTGCACATGGAGGAACGCCTCGGGCGACGTCTCATTGGTCAAAAAGATGCTGTGAAGGCTGTTGCAGATGCCGTGCGGCGTTCCCGAGCTGGCTTACAGGATGAACACCGTCCGCTGGGGTCTTTCATCTTTCTCGGTCCCACCGGCGTGGGCAAGACTGAATTGGCAAAGGCACTCGCAGAGTTTTTGTTTGACGATGAGGCGGCGATGGTGCGCATTGATATGTCTGAGTACATGGAAAAGCACAGCGTTTCGCGCCTCATCGGAGCTCCTCCGGGGTATGTGGGATACGATGAAGGGGGGCAACTCACGGAAGCAGTGCGACGCCGACCGTACAGCGTGGTTCTTTTCGATGAGATTGAGAAGGCTCATGCGGATGTGTTTAATGTGCTGCTGCAGGTGCTGGACGATGGGCGCATCACGGATGGGCAGGGGCGCACAGTGGATTTCACCAATACGGTACTCATCATGACGAGTAACATCGGTTCGCGCTTTATATTGGATGAGCAGGATGTTGCTTCTCGCAATGAAAAGGCACTGGATGCTCTGCGTGGTCATTTCCGTCCGGAGTTCCTCAACCGCGTGGATGAAATCATCATATTCGACCGACTTGGCGAGCAGGAACTCAAGCAGATTGTGCAAATTCAACTGCAACGGGTGCGTAAGCGTCTTGAAGCGCGCAACCTCAAGCTGGAACTCAGTGATGCCGCTGCTGCCCTCGTTGCATCTCATGGGTATGATCCCGTGTACGGTGCACGTCCCCTCAAGCGTGCTATCCAGCGGGATATATTAGATCCGCTCAGCGTCGCCATCCTAGAGGGACACTATCCGGAAGGTAGTGTTATCCGCTTGGATGTTAATGATGGGCACATCGTTATGGACTCAGGGCAAACGCATTAGGAAATGCGTTTGCCTATGTGCGATTTACAACACGCACGACGTCTGTAAGTGCGGATGGACAGCGCGCATGCGCTGCCCGCAGGGCAAACCGGCAGGGTGGTGCCGGTGAGTCAACGTACGATGTACGATTTATTAATAATGTGCGCATTGCGCAGATTTTTCGCTCTTCGTATATTTTTGTGGAATGACCTCACAAAGCAATTCCTCAAAGTTGGCAAAATATCCGCTGTCTCACAAA
>CANQJI010000084.1 GCA_947624205.1 uncultured Akkermansia sp.
GCCACCGGCGGCGTGTTGCAAGGCGGCAGCGATGAGACGGGCACACTGAGCGCCACGCTGGGAGCAACCGCCACGGGCGAGTTGTCTACCGCCGGCTTTGTGAATCTGGCCGGCACGCTGAGCAACATGCTGAACGTTACCGGCGGCACGACCACCGGCAACAACCTGAACGTCACCGGCGTGAAGGGCGATGGTACACTGGGCGGCACCTTGACCGTGACCGGTACGAGCGACGACAATAGCTTCGCTGGCACGGTAAGCGGGCTGGATCTCACGCTGCAGGGGGATGACTCGACCCAGACCTTCACGGGCAGCGATGTGAACTTCGCGAGCGCGAATGTGACAGGTGAGTTGCATCTCGATGGCGACGCCACGGTGAGCGGCAACTTGACCGGCACCGGCACGCTCGAGGTGGGTGCTCACACCACGCTGAACGGCACGGGCAACACGATCGGCACGCTGACATTCGGCGATGCCGGTACGCTGACCATCGGTGGTGAGGGACACGAGAACGCTCTTCTGACCTTGACCGGTGCGACCGTGACCGGCGGCACCATCAACGGCGCTGGCACGCTTGCGCTCGCCGGTACGGGCAACATCGGCAGCGCGATCACGGGCGGCAGCCTGAAGATTACCTCCACCGGCACACAGACCCTCACGGGCAATGTGGCGGCGGCGAGCATTGCGGTCAACAGTGGAACGCTGAGCCTCTCAGGGAGCAACGCCATCAATGTCTCCGGCGGCGTGACGGTTGGCACGATTGATTCACCAGCAACGGTGGAGATCAGCACCACCGGCACAAAGACGACGGGTGGAGTTACCGTGAATGCCGGTTCCAAATTCGTGGTGAAGAACGCAACAGGCTGGAGTGGAACGAACACCGTTACCGGCGATGGCGCACTGGTGTACGAGGGATTGGATTTGAGTACTGAGGACACTCAGACGCTGTACAAAGCAACGTTGGGTACAACAGCTAACACGTTGGGCAGTGTCGTACTGCGGGATTCGAAACTGGTTCTCAGCTCTAGTTCCGGCGATAGTGGTTATTGGGGATCGGCAACGAATGTCTATGTTGCGGAAGGCAGCACGCTTGAGGTCGGAGCCAACCTGATCTTGGATCATGGTGATGCGGGGCACACCTTGCACCTTTCCGGAACCGGGAAAGGAGGAGAAGGTGCTGCGTTGAGGGGTGCTGCTACGAATTCGCAGATTGTTCGTATTAATTGGGGAATTACTCTGGAGGGTGATGCAACTATTGAGGCAGGAGGTACTTCCGACCTTCAATTCCTTGGGATGCTCCAAAGTGGTACCCATACACTCACGAAGAAGGGTGCTCACGCGTTGGAGCTCGGAGATACCTTCACCACGGCGGAGGGAGATTCCGGCAAGATCGATGTGGCGGAGGGTGGATTGAAGCTCAGCTACACGACGACGGATGCCCTGGCTAACTACGACATCACGCTGGGTGACAGCATCACGCTGAATCTGAATGGCGATCATGCGTTCACGGTGAAGAGTCTGGCTGACGATGAAGGCGTGACCACGGCCGGGCAGATCACGGGCACGGGTACGCTGGACTTGAAGACGGCGGATTCGAAGAGCACGGCAGCGAGCGTGGGTGCGAACGTGAGTCTGACCATGAATGGCACGGGCACGCAGAGCATCACGGGGGCGTTCAATGGCGCGGACATCACGGTGGACGGCAGCGGTACCTTGACGCTGGGGTCTGCAGACAATCAGGTGAACGCGACGGGGAATGTGACGCTGACGAGTGGCACGCTTGCTCTCGAGAACACGACGAACACGGTGACGGGCACGATGAGCGGCGAGAGCGGCAACTTGCAGCTGACCTTCGGTACGGAGGGAGAGCAAGCGGGCAAGGCGACGCTGAGCGTGGGCGCGATGAATGGCAGCTTTGCGTTGCAGGATGCAGGAACGCAGGCTGGTCTGACCGCTGACAACAAGCTGGCGCTGACCATCACGACGGGCGCGGAGGAAAACAATGCCACCTATACGGGTACGCTAACCGGCGTGAGCAGCATCACGATGACGGGTGAGAGCGCGATTGGCACGCAGGTCTTCGGAGCCAGTTACACCGGAAATGTGACGATTGACCAGACCGTTGCGGAGACCGCCACGCTGAAGTTCACCAGTGATGTGAACTTGGGGACCGCGGAGGTGAACGGCGGCACGCTGGCACTGACTGCGGGCGGCACGATTGCAGAGCTCAACGGCGCGGGCGGTACCGTGGATGCCACGGATCAGAATCTGCAGGTGATCGCGGGTACGTACAGCGGTACGCTGAAGACCGGCAGCCTGACTGTGGGAGACGAAGCGGACGAGACCCCGACTACATTCATCTTCAACGGCACGGGTGAGGGCAACACCGTCGGAATCTTGACGGTAAACGACACCTTGACCTTGGGCAGTGGGGACATTGCCGACGCCAAGATGACCGCTACGAGTCTGAAGGGTGACGGCCTGATCGACGGCGTTGGCACGCTGACGCTGGCGAACACAGAGGCGTTGACGGGTGATGAGTCGAGCGTGGATGTCACGGTGCAGAGCGATTTGAACTACACCGGCGAAAAGGATGTCACGCTGAATCAGAAGTTCGGTCGTGTGGGCGGCTCGAACCTGACGATGGGTGCAGATGCGGGCACGCTGACGCTGACTGGGGGCGGCACCATCGGCACGCTGACGGCTCAGGCTGCGGACGGCAATACGCTCACCATGGGCGACAACACCACCATCGGTGCGATGGACGGCAAGCTGGCTCAGGCGACGCTCACCGGCGTGCTCACGCTGAAGACGGGCGGCACGATTGACAGTTTGACTGTTGTAAGCGATGCCAGTCTGACGCTGGACGGCGGGAAGACCACGCTGGGCGCGATGACCGGCAGCTTGACCAGCTTGACGGTTAACAGCACGGGGGATGCAGCCACGGGACTGGCGCTGGGCAACGGGGCTTACAACTTCGGCGCGATTCAGATCAACGGGGCGATGCAGCTGGGCATCAACATCCAGGAGTGGCTGGAGCATGGAACGTCGATCCGCGGAGCGGTGAGCTTCGGTAATGGCGGCAGCCTCGAGATTCAGCTGACGCAGGAGCAGCTGGCTCTCTTCGAGGATTCCCTCGATAAGGACGACTATGCATCGTACAAATTGTTCCATGTTGATGGCGATATGAGCTGGACCGATGCGGTGAAGGTCACCGTGGAGGGGATGGAGGAGCTCGAGGACGGCTGGATGCTGTACCTCGATGAGAAGGGCAACATCTGCTACGAGAGGGTGGGCGACGTGCTCGTCTGGAGCGGAAGCGACAATAAGTGGGAGGCTGATGATCCCGATGCGAACGACTGGTTCCGGGGTCACAACCACCGCACGGGCTTCGAGGCGGGCAAGGATGTGATCTTCAATGATCGCGGTGAGGCGCAAAAGAGCATCACGTATGTCGGTGAGCTGAATGTCAAGAGTATGACCGTGGATGACGTGGACTACACCTTCAACGGCCAGGATGGGGAGGCGAACATCGTCATCACCGCCGATGAGAAGGGAGAGGGCGGTTACCTCGACGTCAAGGGGAGCAGGACGACAGCCACCTTCGACGGGAGCGGCAAAGTGACCGTGAATGGTGAGTTGACCGGGGAAGGCAATGTGGAGGTGACCGGCGGAACATTCACTCTGAAAGGCGATCTGACGAGCACCGGCAATGTGACGGTGGGCGGCAACGGAACGCTGAATCTGGAGGCGGCGCTGACCGGTGACTTCGGGGGCAAGCTGATTGTCAGCGGCGGTGCGGTGAACGTGAAGCAGAGCGGCGAGCTTGTCGGCAAACTGACGGTGGACGGCGGCGAGCTGAACATCGCGGAAAACATGACCCTCACGGTGAACGACCTGACCAGTGAGCAAGCCGGCGGCACCATCACCGGAGACGGTACGCTCGAGTTGGTTGATAGCAGAGGCACCTTCGCCGGCGCTATCGACGTGGATCTGACCTTCGAGGGCGGGAGCTACACGCTTGAAGGAGCCTTCACGGCGGGTAAGAGCCTGACCGTGAACGGAGGAAGCCTCACCATCGCCGGCGCGAATCAGGGTGACGGCACCAGCCTGAGCCTGACGGGTACGGTGAATGTGGGTTCGGATGCCAAACTCACCTTGGGTGACGGGAGTACCATCTCGCAGGTGAGTGTGAACGGAAGCAACCTGACGGTGAAAGGGACGCTCCGCATGCTGGGCACGGCGAGCAACGCGATCACCGAAACGCTCGATCTGTCGGGATTTGATGCGGAAGTTACCTTGTCCGGCGCGAACAATACGCTGGGGAGTGTGACCGTGTCGGGGGGCAAGCTCACGATGGAGGGCACGACCAACGCGATCACCGACCTTACGATGTCGAGCGTAAATGCGGAGGTCACCTTGTCCGGCACCACCACGATCTCCGGTACGCTGACCTACAACAATGGCGACTTGGATTGGAACGGCGTCCTGAACGTCGGCGCTTTGAAGGGCGAGGGCAACCTCACCGGCGGCAGCATGACCATCACGGGCGGTGATAATTTGGCCAGTGACTTCAGCGGCAAGCTCACGTTGGATACCTTGACCGTGCAGGGCGGAACGGGGCATAGCCTCAGCGGCGACCTTACCGCTGGCAACCTGACGCTGAACGGCGGCAGCCTGACGATGGCGGATGGAAAGGTCACCGCAAGCGCGACGACGATTGAGCAGGGCGCTGCACTCGTGCTCAACACGGAGAAGAAGGTGGACCTCGGCAAGCTGAGCCTGAGCGGCACGCTGACCATCGGCGAGGCGGAGGCGAACAACGGCGTCAGCTTCACGTTGGAGGACGCGAGCCTGACCGGCGGCACGATCAACGGCTACGGCACGCTCAACCTGACGGGCACGGGCAACCTTGGCAGCGCGGTCGGCGACGGCCATCTGGCGGTTGTCTCCTCCGGCACGCAGACCCTCACGGGCGCTGTGAATGCCGGGAGCATCGAGGTGACCGACGGGACGCTGGATCTCGGCGCAAGCGGAGCTTCCGGAGAGCAGACTATCACCCTGACCGGAGGCATGACTGTGGCGGACGGCGCAACGGTGACCGTCTATGCCGGTGGTGCGAAGAGCTTTGGCACTGGCATCACGCTCGGCAAGGGCAGTGAGCTGATCATTACGGCTGATGCTTTGAACGAGTGGGCTACCGGAGGTGCCAACTACGTGCGTGGTTTGGAGGGCAGCCTGGTGTTGGATGGACTCGTGTTCCAGTGGGCTGCCGGTGGCGGTACTACTAATGATTCACATGCACTGTTGCAAGCTCTTTTGCACACGGCAGGTTACCATCCAGACGGTGTTGCGGAGAAATATCTCGGTCAGCTCGTGTTGCGTGATTCCTACCTCTCGCTCCATTCTCAAAATGATCTGGACATTCTCTCCGGTATCGAGACCCTCGTCGTTGAGGGCGGCAGTACACTCTGGTTGGGAGCCACCAATGTGTTCAATTCAACCAAGGCCCCGAATCTCCTGCTTTACGGTGATGCCGATGGTACTGCGAAGGCCATCCATTTCATGAGCTATGGTTATGCATATAATGTAGTTACCGACATTACCCTTGCGGGAGAGAATCCGGTCATTTTCGGAGGTGACAATGGAGCCAATGAGAATTGGACAGGAGTCCTGAAAGGAACACTCACTTCGAACGGAGTGACCCTGAAGAAGACGGAGAAGGGCACCTTGGAGCTTGGAGATACCTTCACCACGGCGGAGGGAGATTCCGGCAAGATCGATGTGGCGGGAGGAACGCTGAAGTTGTCCTACACGACGACGGATGCCCTGGCTAACTACGACATCGCGCTGGGTGACAGCACCACGCTGAATCTGAATGGCGACCGTACGTTCACGGTGAAGAGCCTGACGGGCGGAACGGGTAACATCACCGGCAACGGTACACTGGAGCTGCTGACGACGGGGACGGCGACATCGGCGGCGAGCGTGGGTGCGGGTGTGAGCCTGACGATGAGCGGCAGGGGCACGCAGACGATCAACGGTAACTTCACGGGCGCGAATGTCACGGTGAACAGCGGCACGTTGGTGCTGGGCGGCGCGACGGTGACGGCGACTGCGACGACTCTGAACGGCGGCACGCTGAGCCTGACGGGCGCGAATGGGGCTTCGCTGGGTACCCTTACGGGCAGCGGCGCGTTGACGGCGACCGGCACGGTGACGGTGAGCGACGGGAGCTTCAACGGCACGATGACGACGGGCGGTTTGACTCTGAACGGTGGCTTCACCTACAACGGCGCGCAGGCGACGGTCAATGGCGCACTGAATGTGGGCGAGAATACCCTGACCCTGAATAGCGCGATGAGCGCGACGAGTCTGGCTGACAGCACGGGCAAGGTGACCGGCGGCGGCACGCTCACGCTGACGGGCGCGACGGAGACGGCTGTGACGGTTGAGACGAACCTGGTCACGGGAGCCGAGGCAGTGACTCTGAACAGCGCGTTCGGCGGAGCGCGCGGCGCGGATCTGACGCTCGGTGCGGGCGTGGTGACTTTGAACGGTGGCGGCAAGATTGCTACGCTGACCACCGGAGCCGCAGGCAATCTCACGCTGGGTAACGACACGAGCACGAGCATCGTGGCGATGAACGGCGGGCTGACGAGCCTGACGTTGACGGGCAATGCGAACCTCGACCTGAGCGCGCTGAGCGGCGCGACACTGGGGACGGTGACGAGTGGCGAAGGCGCTACCATCAAGGTGGGCCTCGTGGGCGGAACGCTCACCCTGCTCAATGTGACGGAACTGGCGGATGATTCGCAGCTCACGATCGATCTGAGAGGCCTCGACCTGGAGCAACTGGACAAACAGCAGCTCTTCGAGGGTGGTCTGGTTGGGCCGGATGGCTGGAAAGACAACATTGTGCTGGAATACGGCACGCTGCCGGATCGTCATGCCCTGTTCCTGGATGATGGAGGTATGCTGCACTATGCGGACTTGACCTCGGCGCCGCTGGTGTGGAACGGCAGCACGACCGATTGGGAAAGCGGCAGCACGGAGCAGGATTGGGACGTCGACGATGAGCAAGGTGGGCATGGCACCACGGCTTTCAAGACGAACGACAATGTCAAGTTCGTTGGCGGGCTTGCTGCCGACAAGATGACCGTGACCGTGGCCGGTCTTGTGGAAGCGGGCGACATGACCGTGGAAGCGGGCGGCTACACCTTCAACGGGGACGACACGGACGCACGACTGACGGTCAAGGATCTCACGCTGGGCGCGGGCGAGCCGGCTGGCGGCGCCACGACCTTCGGCGTGACCACGACCGTGAAGGGCAACCTGACCGGCGGGGGCGCCATGGTCCTGACGGGCGATATGACCGTGAGGGGTTCAGTGGACAACTACACCGGAGCGATTACGCTGAGCGGCGGCAGCCTGACGGCGGCGGGCGAGCTGCAGCAGGCTATCCTCGTGAGCGGCGGCGGCACGTTGACCGGCGAGGGCGCAGGCCTGACAGCTGAGGTGAGAGGCACGGGCGAGCTGACGACGGACGGTAAGGTTACGCTGAGCGGCACGCTGACTGGCATGCTGAATGTGACCGGCGAGACCAGCGGCGCTGAGAGCGATTTGACCGTGCAGGGCGTGAAGGGCAGCGCCGGAACGCTGAGCGGCAAGGTGATCGTGAAAGGCGAGGGCGATGCTAACACCTTCGGCGGCACGGTGGACGGCCTGGACATCACCGTGAGCGGCGGCGCGAGTCAGAGCTTCACGGGAAGCGAGGTGACCATCACGAACGCCACGGTGGAGCAGACCGGAACGTTGACGGTGAATAGCGGCACGGTGAGTGCGGCAAACGTGAGCGGCACGCTGAGCATGGGCGGCGGCTCGGTGACGGGCTTGACCGGCACGGGTGAGTTGGCCGTGACGGGTACGGTGGAAGTGACCGGAGAGAACAACGGCATTGGTACGCTGAATGTGACCGGCAGTGTGGGTCTGACCAACGCGGAGGACGCCTTGACCGTGAAGAGCCTGAGCGGTGCGGGTGACGTGAGCGGCGACGGCACGCTGACGTTGGCGAACACGAGCGAGCTGACGGATGAGCAGGCTGTGAACATGGTCATCAGCAGCAATCTGACTTGGACGGGTGCAAATGCGACGCTGAGCGGTGAGTTCAGCGGCAGCGAGCTGACGGTGAACGGCACGGGTACGCTGACGGTGGACAAGCTGACGGGCGATCAGACGGCTGTCACAATGACTTCCGGCACGCTGAGCCTGGGCGATGCCACACTGGCGAGCTTGAGCGACGGTGAGCCCCATGAGGACACAAGCGTGATGGCAGAGAGCCTGACCGTGAACGGCGGCACTTACAGCGGCGCGCTGAGCGCGACGACCGGACTGACCGTGGGCGGTGAATTCACCTACAACGGCGCGGCGGCAGAGGTCGGTACGCTGACGGTGAACAGCAGCCTGGAGCTGGGTGGCACCATGAGCGCCAGCGATTTGGTGGGTGAAGGCACGGTGAGCGGTACTGGCACGCTGACGCTGAACAACGGCACGGATGCGGCGGTGACGAGCGACGTGACCATCAACAGCAACCTGACCACGGAAGCCGGAGCGGTGACCCTGAAGAGCGCATTCGGCGGAGCGGAGGGCAAGAACCTGACGCTTGGCGAAGGGCTGGTGACTCTGGCGGGCGGCGGCACGATCGGCACACTGAACGCGAACAACGGCACACTTGCGCTGGCGGGCAGCACGAGCATCAACGCAATGGAGGGCGGACTGACGAGCCTGAGCTTGGCGGACAAGGCGAACCTCGACCTGAGCGCGTTGGATAGCGCGAGCTTGGGCGCGGTGAGTCTGGACGGCAATGCCACCATCAAGGTGGGTACTGCGGAAAGCGGACTCACGCAGCTCACACTGAGCGACCTGAACGCCGAGAACGGCAAGCTCACCATCGACCTGACCGGATTTGACATGACCTCGCTGAATGGCAGGCAGCTCTTCGGCGAAGGGTTCAAGGCGGATTGGATCGACAGCATCGGATTCGAAACCAAGCCCGAGCTGGTGCCTGACGGCTACGACCTGTGGCTGAGCGAGGACGGCATGCTCCACTACGGACTCATGGATGCCCTGACTTGGAGGGGACAGGATAGCGTCTGGGATATGAACGACCACGACGACTGGATCGGCGGCGAGCAAGAACACACGACCGGCTTCGCAGAAGGAAGCAACGTGAAGTTCGTTGAGCTTGAGGGCGAGGCTGCGGAGCACATGGATGTGGAGATCGATGGTCAGATCACGGCAGGCACGATGAGCGTTGAGGCCTCGGGCTACAGCTTCACCGGCGATGAGGGTGACAGCTTGACGGTCAGCAGCCTTGTCCTGGGCAGCGACACGACCACCACCTTCGATGTGAACACCACCGTGGAGGGAGCGCTGAGCGGCAAGGGCAACCTGACGCTGAACGGCGCGATGAGCGTGGGCAGCGCGATCGACAGCTACGAAGGCGCCATCACCCTGAACGGCGGCAGCCTGACAGCGACCGGCATGCTGAAGAGCGATCTGACGGTGACGGGCAAGGACAACACGCTGGCCAGCAGCAAGGTCAAGAGCTTGACCGCCACCCTGAGCGGCGACGGCGATCTGACCGCGGAAGGTACGCTGAACCTGAGCGGAGGGATCGCGGGCGCGTTGAACCTGAGCGGTGATGCTACCGTGACGGGCGATAGCCTGAGCGTGGCGGGCGTGACCGGCGCGGGCACCTTGGGTGGCAAGGTCACCATCACCGGCACGAACGGTAGCTTCGCCGGCGTGGCGGATGATCTGCGCCTCACGGTGAACGAGCCGGCGACGCAAACATTCACGGGTGAGAATGTGAGTATTGTGGAAGCCACGGTGAACGGCACACTTGCCTGGACGGGCACCATGAACGTCGAAACCCTGAGCGGAAGTGGCACACTCAACGCCGAGGGCAAGATCCTGAACCTGACCGGTGATTCGAGCGACTTCAAGGGCACGGTCGCGCTGGGTACGCTGAACGTCAACAAGGGCACGCACACCATCGGCGGCGGCAGCATCGGACAGCTCAACCTGAGCGGCGGCAAACTCGTCGCGAGCGGAGAGCTGACCCTGACGGGCGGACTGAACTTCGGTGATCTGAGCAGTATCAACCCGGCGGACGGCGCTCTGTTGCAGGTCACGGGCGAGGGCCACATTGTGCTGGAGCCTGCTGCGGAGAAGAAACTGGGTCTGAGTTTGGAAATCACCGGTGTCGACGCAGGCAACGTAGCGAGCTACGAGAACAAGAGGTACTTCCTGGCGAGCGGACTGACCGTGGATGGAGGGATTGTGGCGAATGACGCCGAGGTAGCGAAGTTCTTCGACGGTTTGGAGAGTCTGACCAAAGCTCTGGACGGACAACTGAATGAGCTTCTCGGAGATATCAGCGGTGAAGGAGCGAAGGAATTCGGGTCTCGGTTCTACTTCGAGGACGGCAACCTGATCTTGGATCTGCAGTACCGCGCCAAGAACGCCCTGTACTGGAACGGCAGTGGCGTGGATGGCGACGACGAGGGCATGACCTGGAAGGGTGGTGACGTTGCAAACTGGGAGATGGGCAGCGGCAAAGGAGGAGAAACTGCAACTGAACCAAACGAAGCGCCTGTCGTGCACTTCACGGCGGATGGTGCGGGTGAGGTGACCGTGGAAGGCACGGTGACCCCGGGAGCCATCGAGGTGGAGAGCGGCGACTACAGCTTCGTCGGCGATGATGAGAATGACAAGATCGTACTCAAGGAGAAGGAGGATGAACCCGAAGGTACCGACCACAACATCACGGTGAAGGAAGGCGCCTCGCTCGACCTGCACGTGGCGACGGAGAACGTCGATAAGTACATCGTGGAAGGCGAGCTGACCGTATCGCATGACAGCGCGGTGAGCAACGGTTCGACCGTTGAGCTGAGCGGCAATGGCAAGCTGACCATCGGCGAGAAGGAAGACGGCGATCTCTACATGGGGAACGGCGACAACGTCACGCTGGATGGCGACGACACGAAGCTGAGGATCCAGGTTGGGAAGACCTACGAGGATCTGGCGGCGGAGCCGATGATGACTGCCGTGGACGACGCGGCGGGCGAGGCGACGGATGAGCCGGTAGTTGTGGCGAAGGACTTCCTGCTCGGCAGCAAGGATGTGACGCGCAGTGCGAACAGTGGTCACACGGTCTTTGCTGTGCTGAAGAACGGCATCGAGAAGAGCGGACAGCGCCGCATGGTGATGGCGTGGACGGAAGACGGCGAGACCGATCCTGAAGCCTATAACAGCGATATCGACGTATTGGAGGGCGAGCTCGAGTACGCCATCAACGGCGAGGCGGACGCGACCTACACCTTCGGCGAAGCCATCACCGTCACGGACGGCGGCACCTTCCGCGTGCATGCCACGGCGGGCACGGTGGAGATCGGCAAGTTGGTGAGCGTACCGCGCGAGGAAGTCGTGGAGAAGTACGGCGAGGCACGTGTGGTGATCGGCGCGGAGAATGACGGCGTGACCTATGCGATGACGGGCAACAACAGCGACTTCGCCGGCACGATCGAGATCGTGGCCAGCGAGAGCGGCACCGTGAATGTTGCGAGCGGCAGCGCCTTGGGCGGCGGGGGGACGAACCTCGTGCTGGGCGGACGCAGCTTCGTGTTCGAAAGCGATGCCAATGTCAATGTGGCGAGCATCGACGTGAAGGGCACGAACCTGATGGGCGGTGCGATGCCGGATGGGGTCAACAAGGAGATCTCCATCACGGCGGGCAGCGTCACCGGCGACGGCACTCTTGCCAATGCGACCGGCGCTCAGCACAGCTTGACGGGCGACCTGAGCGGATTCACGGGCACGATTGTGGCGGGCATGGCGACGACGGAGGGAGCCGACGAGACGGCG
>CANQJI010000085.1 GCA_947624205.1 uncultured Akkermansia sp.
TTGGCTTCGTCAAGAAATCCATTGATTCTCATACAGATATATTACCACACACTGCTTTATTTTACAACCTTTTTATCATGTTATTTTCCTTCTTTTTTCATCCTGCTTTTTCCGAGTTTTTCCCCTTTGTAGTTTTTAGAGGTGCCTGATTTACGACGGACTATGTACGACGGTGGCGCTTGGCAGCGCCTATGTACGACATACGATGGACGAGGTACGATTTAGATTATAGCGCGCGTTGCACGAAGGGGCACTTGTCGTCATGATTTTTGATACGTATAAACAATAATATCAGTCAATGAGGAAATTTTCTCTGTTGATTAATCTCTTCCCAAATGCGTTTGCCCTAAATCGACCTTCTCATTGCTTGCTTTTTGTGCGGTGTAGTGTACAATGGCAGCGCCTTGAACTCCACTGATTACAGCGAGCGCCCCTTCATTCTCTTCTGGGAGGTAACACGTGCCTGCGCACTGGCATGCCGCCATTGTCGCGCAGAGGCGCAGAAAAAACCAGCTCCGGATGAATTGACGCATGCGGAAGCCATGAAGCTAGCCGACCAAATCACGCAGCTGCATCCGCAGATGCTCGTGCTCACCGGTGGTGACCCCATGATGCGCGAAGATTTGTTGGATATCGTTCGGCGTACGGCCGGTTCCGGTTTGCGTGTGGCGCTGAGTCCGGCGGCAACGCCCCTGCTGCTGCGGGCGAATTGGGAAGAAATGCGCACTGCAGGCGTGAGCAGTTTGAGTCTGAGTCTGGACGGCGCCACAGCGGAGACGCATGACCGCTTTCGCGGCGTGCCTCACACCTTTGACCGCACCCTGGAAGCAGCTCGGCGCGCCAAGGAGGCAGGTCTCATGCTGCAGGTGAACACCACCCTTTCCAGGAGCACCATCCGAGAGCTACCCCTCTTTGAGGCACTCATGCAGCGCATCCTCCCGGATGTCTGGAGCCTCTTCGTTCTCGTGCCCACAGGACGCGCCACGATGGAGGAGCTCCCTACCGCCGAACAGCTAGAAACTGTCTGGCAGCGCGTGCTTGAACTCCGCAAGGGAAATCTCCCCTTCGTCATCAAAACCACGGAGGGGCACCACTTCCGACGCGCTTTGCTGCAAGCAGCGGCAGAAGGTAAAGCTCCTGCGCCGCGCCACCTTATCCCTACGCGCGACGGCAAGGGCGTTTTCTTCATCTCCCACACCGGGGAAATGCAGCCCAGTGGGTTCCTGCAGATCAGCCTCGGCAACGTGCGGCACGAGGATCTCATCAAAACCTACCGCGAGCATCCAATCATGCAAAAGCTGCGTGACGATGATGCACTCGGCGGTAAGTGCGGTCGCTGTGAGTTCCGTCACATCTGCGGCGGTTCTCGTGCGAGGGCTTACGAGATGACCGGTGATATGTTCGCCGCGGAACCTCTCTGCTGCTACACCCCAATCGCTATGCGCACCCCATCTTCCTGAGCACCTATGATCAACATCACACGCCTCTGGACAGGCACCCAGCAACCCGCTGACCACCTCCGCTACGGTGTTTCCGACGCTGAAACCTGCGCTCCATCCACTGCCCGCAAGCGCAAACCCATTGTGGTGTGGAACATCACCCGCACCTGCAACCTGCGCTGCGTGCACTGTTATGCCGACTCTCATGCAGAAATCTACCCGGGAGAACTCACTCTTGAACAGTGCTGCGCAGTAATTGATGACCTTGCGGACTACGGCGCAAGCGCCCTGCTTCTCTCCGGCGGAGAACCCCTGCTGCATCCGCACCTGCCGGAGCTGCTGAAGAGAGCCTCCTCCCGAGGTCTGAAGATCACCATCTCGACCAATGGCACCCGCATCACCCCGGAATGGGCTCGCCTCTTCAAGGAGGTCGGCGTCGCATACGTGGGCATCTCACTGGATGGCATAGGCTCCGTGCACGATCAATTCCGCGGCGTCCCGGGCGCATTCGATGCCGCTATCCGCGGGTTTCGGCTCTGCGAAGAAGTCGGACAAAAAACAGGTCTGCGCCTCACCCTCACCCGCAACAACGTGCAGTGCATGCCACAGATCCTCGATTATATCGAGCGCGAGAGTATCCCGCGCGTCTGCTTTTACCACCTCGTGCCCATGGGACGTGGCGTAGATGTGGCGGCACTGCATCCGGAAGAATCACGCGCTGCGCTCGACATGCTCATTGCTCGCGTTGAAAAGTGGCACGCTGCCGGGAGCAATCGGGAGCTACTCACCGTCACCCAACCGGCTGATGGCGTTTATCTGCTCCTTCGTCAGCTGAAAGAAAAAAATCCTCTCGCGCAGCAAACATTGCGCTTGCTCACATGGAACGGCGGAGGCGCCAACAGCTCTGGTCGGGGCATTGCCAATATCGATACTCAGGGTCGCATTCACCCTGACCAATTTTGGCAACAGCTCACCCTGGGCAATGTCAAGGACACTCCTTTCTCCCGAATTTGGGAGGCCGCCGACCAATCTGCGGCTGCAGACCGGCTTCGCGAGCTGCGCGGCAGTAACGATCCCGCTGAGCGCCAGCAAAAGCTTTCCGGTCCCTGCGCAACGTGCAAGCTTTTTTCCCTCTGCGGCGGTGGTTACCGCACTCGCGCCGCTATTGCAAATGGTCATTGGTACGGCTCTGATCCTGCCTGCTACCTTTCCCTTGACGAACGTCAAACCGATATTTCGCTGAACTGAAACAGTTTGCCACTTTTTTGCCTTGCCGGGAACAGATTACATATGCTATGATGCCGGCATAGGTCCTCGTTTTTGTTCCGGCAAACTGTGAACTACACGAGAATATCTGAGCGCGAAGGGCAAGGAGGTCTCTCAGAATTCAAAAGTCCACGCCGAAAAAACTTAACCCACTGCCTAAAGTCATGAATAATACAAACCGAACGACACTCCCTCTGCTGGCGACGGCGGCTATTTTTACCCTCTCCTCTTGTGGAGAATCCGTGCCGCACCATCATCGCGTGCTTGCCCCCGGACCCGTAATGCCACCGCCTGCCGTAACCGGGCACCATGCTGTAAATCCTTCCCCGCGAGTTGTCTCCGTGCCCAAGCATAATCTGCCCCCTGTTCCCTCCCGGTCCGCAACGCCGCCAGACAAAATCCCTGCCCCCGTTGTGAATCCGGATCCGGGACGCGTTGCTATTCCTCGCCGATAGCGGGAATTCCACTCACCATCTTCATGAAAATCTCTCCGGAAACAGAAAAAAAGGCGCTTCTCTACCCGGCACTTGCAGCCGTGGCGGCCCTCGGCGCAGCCATTGCACTCTCCTCCTGCCAACAGCAGCGCGAACCCGTTAGACACGGAGGCAAAGTCCCTCTTCACCCACGAGCTCAAAATAACGACCTCATCTGCCAATGCACAAACTCAGCAACACGGTCCTCCATCACATGCCTAAATTAACCTCGCAGACAACCATGAAAATCTCTCCGGAAACAGGAAAGAAGGCGCTTCTCTACCCAGCGCTTGCAACCGTGGCAACCCTCGGCGCAGCCATTGCACTCTCCTCCTGCCAACAGCAGCGCGAACCCGTCATATTCGGTGGTGTTCCGATACAAAAATGACCTTTCGATCTCAAAGCAGCATCTTCAACAACCGGTGCTCGGTCTCAGCAACCCATTTCTCTGTCCCATGCCCAAATTGACTCCGCAGGCGACCATGAAAATCTCTCCGGAAACGGAAAAGATAGCGCCGAGACGGTGGTTGAACAACTTTTCGGCGAGAAAAACACTCTCTTCCTGCAGCGATTTTACGGCATCTCAACAGCCGAAGTGTAATTTTTCGCCAAATTCGGAAGCAAATGGAAAAATTTTGCTTGCAAGAGGCGTCACATTGTGCTAATGCTGTCTATACCATGAAGCGCACACTTCTCTCAGCATTGCTTTTGGCGATGGTAGGCACCGTGTATGCCGATATCCAGGCGCCGCCGGCTTCCGAATATACGGCCACGCGTAAGCTCGGGCGCGCTGTGGGTAACATTCTTTGGGGTATTGAAGAACTGCCCGTCTCGATAATCCGCTGGGGTGAGCGCGAAGGCGATTATTCCGGCTACTCCGTCGGTATCGTCGAGGGCTTCTCCCGTACTTTCACCCGCATGGGCTACGGCTTCTACGAACTGGTCACTTTCTGGGCTCCCACCTACAAGTGCACCTATCGCCCGCCTTACCAGGGGAGTTGCGGCCGCAGCGGTCTGCAGGAGTACAACACCTGGTCCGGCTTCTCGGAATTCCCCCAGGAGCTCGGCTTCCAGAGCAAGTACTACTACTCCCGCCGCAGTCAGTTCTGATCCCTTTTCCATTTGTCGCCATCCGCTCCTTCGCTCCGGAGGAACGGGTGGTTTTTTTGAGCCTCCCATTTTGCGGTGTCGTCCGGAAGGATCACTTGCTTCCTCGGTTCCGCCCCGTCTCGCAGGCTTTTATCATCTCTTCCTCCTGCCTCTTCCCCCTCCATGATGGCTGCTTCCACTGAAAGCATCGCACATCTCATCGCTGATTTCCTGCAGCATGACATGGCAATGCCGGTTTTGCCGGAGCAATTGCAGTGCATCAGCCGGGGAGCGAGCGGACGCTGGATCATGCGCTGCAATAGTCCGAACGGTTCCGGGATCATCTGCATATACTGGACTGCTGATCGCGCGGATAACGCTTCCTTTGTACCAACTCTGCGGGGGCTCCTGGAATCCGGTGTGCACGTACCGCGGTTGTACGCCTGCCGCGAATTAGAGGAAGGTTGCGGCATCTGCGCCGTGGAGGATCTCGGGGATCGTACTCTGCTGAGCTTGCGAGGGGAAGGAAACACCGCCCTGCGCTTTGCCTATGAGAAGGTCCTGTCTTGTCTGGATGCCCTGCACCGCACGCAACCGGCCTGGCCTCTGCAGCCGGCATTTAATGCATCTCTCTACGACTGGGAGCACGAATATTTCGCTCAGTATCTCCTCGGACAACACAGCAATCGCCCGGATCTCGCACAACGCTTCCTCGAGGCTACTCCCCGCAAAGAAGTCGTCTCTTTTCTCTCCTCGCTGCCGCGCCACCCCATTCATCGCGATTGTCAGAGTGAGAACATTCTCCTGCGTGACGGCGAAGCCTATTTCGTCGATTTTCAGGGAATGAGGCTCGGTCTTCCGGAGTACGATATCGCCTCGTTGCTCTATGACCCATACGTAGATCTCAGCGTGCAACTGCGCACCGCCTTGCTGGAGTATAGATTGAATATGTCTCATGCTATTCCCCTGCGCAAGGAGCTCGTGGAATTGTGTGCCATTCAAAGAATTTTGCAAGCTCTCGGAGCTTATGCTAACATAGCTCACAACAAGAAAAAAACGCACTACCTGCAATTCATCCCAACGGCTGAAAAGATCCTGCTGGAGCATTGTTCGTGCATCGCATCCTCCTCACCTGCCGCCTCTTTCGCTGCATGCGTTCGTTCCGTCCTATTGCCGTCATTTTAGCCTGGCTGCTCTGCCTTTCCGTTACAGCCTGGTCCTGCGCACGATTTTTGCGTGGGACGGATGCGGCTCTCTACAATCTTTTCGTTCGCTCACCGCAAGCTGAGGTCGCCCTCCTTTTCCCGGGCGAAAAACTCCCCACGCAGCGTGTGCTTCTTCCCCATCATAGCCCGGTATATCCCACCGTGTACAGCATCCTCTGGGAGAACACGTCACCCTCCGACGCGATGGATGATTCCTGCCTCTTGCGAGAACTATCCACCATTCTGCATTGCCTCACTACCCAGCGGCACGTGCAAGTCGTTGGCATCTCCGCCGCGCCAAAGTGGGCGGACGCCGCCGATCCTACCGTCCGCAATATGTTTCATCACAGTCTGGGAGAAATCCGCCACCTCCGCCTGGGACTGCAAACAACGGATTCCTCCCACTCTCTCCCCATCCCGGAAGATATCCTCCCGCTTGCCATCCCCCGGGAAAACATCGAGGGCGACACCTCTCAACTACCGACAGCTAATTCCTACACACCCCCGGACAGCATCCCGGACGAAACGCAGTATCCCTTCAATCTTGCCCCAGACTTCGTGCGCAATGAACTATTCTCGCATGAACAAGCACGAGAGCGCGGTCTCTCCCTGCCCTTGCTGATGTGCTGGAATGATCGCATCTTCCCTACTCTCCCCCTCCAACTGGCTATGGATGCCCTGGGGCTGTCCCAGAAAGACATCAAATTCCGCCCAGATAAAAGCCTTCAAATAGGAGAGCGCATCCTGCCCTTAGACGTCACGGGACGCACCCCCCTCGGTTCCGCGCACGCAGAACCTCTCCCCCTCTCCGCTGCCCTCTCTGCCCCACCACAGCACGCAGCTCCTGACTCACCGGCAGCCTCCTCTCCTCTGCCTGGCGCTGTCATCATTCGTCCAAGCACTGCCACCTTAGCAATCGAAGACCGCGGTTCCCTCCTCGCCGCAACTCTTTCCCTCCTTCTTGCAAAAGATCACGTCAGTTACCTCTCAGAAAATCGCCCTGTTAAGGAGCGAACTCTGCAGTTAACCCCGCTGCAACACTCGTTGCCCGGTCTCCTCGCACTTGCAGTTGGCTGCTTGATTACCTTGGTTCTATTGCCACGCCTGACGGGCAAAGTGTCCTGGCTCCTGCGCAGCTTTCTCTTCCTTGCCGGTCCCTTCGTCATCCCGGTTCTCGCCGTGTTCTGGTACCACCAGGGACTCTGGATGAGCCTTTGTGCCTGGATTCTTTGCTGGCTGGAGCTGCTTGCCGCGCAGGAGATGCTCCGCCGCGCCTACATCCTGAGAACACGTCGCGGAACACGCAGATTCCATTACCGGCGCAGACGCATTTGAACAATAGCATAGAAGCGCGGAATCGGGCTGCGCGTGCTCACTTCGCGTACGCAAAAAAAACCGAAAAACCGCTTGCCCCATGGCCGCCGTCTGAGCCACCGTTCTCTCTTCCCTTAGCTTTTTCAACGTCCCGGCTCCGTGTCCCAAATCTCGACATGCAGCCGCGGGGAAAGCCGTACCCCGTGCCGTATGCACATCTGCGCCACATCCGGCAGTAAACTCCGGTATCCCGCGCGATCCACCGCACACGGCATGAGCATGACCCGCGCTCGTGGCAGTTGCAACGCCTCCACTGCCTCCCAATCCTCTTCCCCTCGCACAACAAATTTGTACCATGCGTTCGGCAACCCCCGAAATGCCTCAAGCGTCGGCGTTGCACATCCACTTTCCGCGTGCGGCAACTTCGGTGATACATTCCACGTCGTCACTCGCCCAATGAGCGCAGGAGTCGGCGCTACGGTTCCATTGGTCTCCACTTCAATCTTCACCTCCCCCGGCAAAAGGGAAAACAACTCCTCCAGGTCCGCTGCTTGCAACAACGGCTCTCCCCCCGTCACTACCAGACGATCCCACCCCTCCGAACGCGCAACCATGTTCGCTACCTCCTGCGGTGTGCGCTCAATTCCACTCCCCCATGCATGCTTCGTGTCGCACCACACGCAGTGTAGATTACAACCGGCAAGCCTCAAAAACATCGCCGGACTTCCCACACTTGCTCCCTCGCCCTGCAGAGAATAAAACACCTCAGCTCTCTCGTTTAATCGCGCTAATCTCATGCCATAACCTCCCTCACCCATTATGGCAAAACACCGAACAAGAGTCAATTCCTCTCATCAGGGCCAGGGCAAACGCATTAGGAAATGCATTTGCCTATGTACGATGTACAACACGCACGACGGCCCCAAGCAGCCGCAGGACGGCTGCTCATTTACGATTTACGATGGACGATGTACGATTTATTAATAATGTGCGCGTTGCGCAGATTTTTTCGGATTATTAATGTATACTGAGATCCCTTTAGATCCATCAGTATGATGACCTCTTATTGTCACGAATTTTGATGCGTATAAACATGGATATCATGTCAATAAGGGCATTTCCTCTGTTGATTGACTTCCCTCAATGCGGTTGCCCTGCCTCCCTCATATATTCTGTTGCAATCCTTCTCGTCTCTTTGCTTCTTTCTGATGGGTACGTTTTTGGAATACGTATGTCAAGCCTTCATTTAAAAATTTCTTATTTTCTTTTTCAAAAGCTTAGAAGAAACAATAGTTTCCCTTAACCGAAAAACAAGGCTGTTTGTTTTCTCTAAATGCTGCAATATCAGAATTTTAGATGTTTCCGGATACGTATTCCAAATACGTAGACTTACCCCACCTGAAACTATTTTATCTCACTATGAAACTGCACCTGCCCATTGCGCTATTCGCGGCTCTCATGACCGTAATGTCTTATCTTCCTCTTGCCATGGCGGAAATCACCATCACCAATGGTGGAGATCCGGTGAAAGTGGAGGAGGACGCGATTCCAAAAGAAACCACCCTGACGGGCGACATCACACTCAATGTGGATGGCGGTGATCACTTGGATATCTATGGCTCCGTTGGTAAGAACGGAAACTCATCCGTAACCGTATCAGGTCCGGGAAGTGAGCTTACGCTGCAATATAGTTACGATCGAAATAATCCTGACGCTTTTGTAAGCGGTAACATGAGCATATCCGATCAATCCTCCTTCGGAGTTTTGAACACACAGGTTGTCGTGGAAAACGGTGCCAAGCTTACAGTGGAGTATCAATCGAACCACCCCAATCCTCCGGCGTATTACGTCTTCGGAGCATCCACGGAGAATGGCGCGGCTATGGAGCTGGGACTGACCATTCGAGGAAGCGAAAGCTTGGTGGAGCTTGCCGGACGAGGGACTGGTGGACCATACAGAGCTGATTTGGATGGTTCCATTCTTGTGGGCTACTCTGGAGGAACAAGTGGTGTCACTACCACAGTCAATGTAGTGGATGGAGGCCATTTTGTTCTAAAGGAAGGAGTTGTTATTGGTGTAGCTGAATGCGGAAAGGAAGGGACAACTTGCAATTCCTCCAGTCTGAACGTTACCGTGGATAATGGAGGTAAGATCACCATGGAAAATGGAGCCTACCTCGGTATTGTTTACAACAGCAGCAAGGTAGGTGGACACGCAGAGTATCAAACGAATATCACCGTACGAAATGGGGGCATCCTTGAGATGTCCGCCACCTCGAAAGACCAGACGCCGGAAATCGGTTCAGCATATGTGTATGGCTTCGCTTCCGAAAGTGGGACAGTTTACGGAAAAAACAAGACCATCATCAATGTAGAAGACGGCGGCCTCTTTCAAATGAAGGGAGGAAAACTGGGTTGGTGTGGAGCTCGAGGGGCGGCTGGGGGACCTGTCCAGTCGGTAGGTATTGGTGTTGTCATTAATTTGTCCGGCACCGGAAAGATGGTACTAGACGTGCCGGAAGGATTTACTCCGTACTCGAACAGCTATTCCTTCACCAATACAACCATTAACTTGCATGGTCATTCAACACTACTGGTTAACCTTCCCGTAACAATTTCCCCCTTGACGGAGACTGATGCTATCATCCACTTGTACGATGAAGCAATGGTGGAATTTGCCGAGAATGCCATTGCTCCTCCCATCATCATGCACGGGGGTGGTCTCAAAAACGCTGAGAATCTGTCCTCCGATGCCAAAACATTGATAGCCATCGACACAGAAAAGGACTTTACCGGAGAGATGGATATGGGAGGTCTGGATGCCAAACACATCAAAGAAGGAATCTTGAAAGAAAAGATAGGATCAGGCTGGTCATCTTATTATAACGTACAAACTTCCGAAGGTTTCAAAATCAACGGAGCGGGAGTTACAGTGAAGAATTTGAAATCCGGTAGCACGCTCACGCTGGGCGGCGAGGACAATATTTTCACCGTAAGTGCCGCAAACGCAGGCATGGGAAAAGGTTCCACATCGGAGGGAACAAATAAAAAACCTCTCATTGGATTTAACGGTGACGATGGTACGGTGAAGTTCGAGGGTAAGAAAGGTAAGGTGGAAAATCCGGAGGCGACATACGGTAAAATCACGTGGGAAACCGATACATGGGTCACCCTCTCCTTTGGTGGGGACGAGGCTCTCCTCAAGGAGCTTTCTGAATCAGGTTCTGAACTGGTGACCATTGAAGTATGGATCACAAACGGGAAATTAGAGGAAACTGAGGAAGACGTCCAGCTCAAGGATCGTTTCAAAATTGGAAATGGTTGGGGGTTGAAGGTAGATACCCAGTCGATCGATGATGTCCTTGAAACCGGCAGGGTACTCATTACAGGCAACGTTGAGGGCGTATGGTTTGCCAATAAACACGACGATGGAACGGGAACAAGTCACGCCAGAGGGGCGGCAAGTGAACTTGGGCAGTTCAATAAAGTCGTTGTGAACGAGGATCTCATCGTCACATCGGATGAAAACGGTGGCACCATCAAGCAACTGGAAGGCACAAAAGATCTCACCATTGAAGGCAGCGGCGAAGTGACACTGGAGAATATGAACACAGCCGTAAGTCCCGGAGCCACCACATTCTCCGGCAACCTCACCACTAAGGCGGGAGTCGACCTGAAGAAGACGGGCGATGCTGATTTGACCGTGGATGGTAACCTGCAGGCCGGTGGAAATGTAACCGTGGAGGATGGATCCCTGGTACTCGGAAAGAACAGTGAGAGCTCCATTGACGGCAATCTTTCCGTCAAGGATGGCGCCGGGCTTCAGGTGGATGGCAAGCTCACGCTGAATGGTGTGACGAGCGACTTGTCCGATGGCGGTACACTCTCCGGCAAAGGTGAGATCACCGTCGGTGGCGGCAGTTTGACACTGGGAGATGATACACTCGCGGAGGGGAATGGGCTTTCCTTCAATGTGGGGAAAGGCGGAACCCTCGATCTCGGGGAAGCCACCAACTTCTCCGGCAACCTCACCGGTGAGGGGACGGTCTCCACAACGGGAACGGTTACGCTCAAGGACGATGGCTCCCTCACAGGAAGCGGCAGCTCGGGCAAGTTCCTGGCAAGCGGTTCGAAACGTACCTTCGGGGGAACCAATGGTAGAGCCGACATCGGCGCTACGGATGGCGCTGAGGTCACTCTCCAAGCCGGTTCGACCTTCAACTCTCTGGATGCCGAGGTGGGCGAGGTCACAGGAGGCAACACCTACATCCTCACCGGCAAAGATGCTGAGGGGAGCACGACCAGACATTTCTCCGGCGACATCGTGCTGCGCAAAGGCAACGAGTACGACATGGAGCTGAATCTGAGCAACCCGGCGCTTTGGGAGGGGAGCGGTCAGCATGATGAAACGCTCATGCTGGAAACCGGCAAGAACATCATCATTGAGAATGGGGCCATTATCAAGTTCAGCAGCATCGATGGAGACGTTGCCCAAACGCAGGGCGATCTCACCAGCGTCGTGATCATGAAGGGAGCCGGTATCTTCAATGAGAGTTACGAACAATACAAACAGGATACAATTCGAGAAGCTCACGACGCTGCCGTGGAGGGCGTAACAATCTTGCTTGATGGCATCCTGGATCTGCTCTACGAGAATGCCGAGCTGCAAATCGTTAAAGATGGTGAGGAGACACCGGCTGCCGCACGCAGCATCGGTATTTACTCCCTCGCAGCTGCCTATGCTGCCGACGGAGGAGAGAGGTACGACACCATCCTGAACCTCTACCACCGCAAGGAGAGCAAGTTTGCGCAATACGCAACGAGCGCCAACTCGCGAGCCGGCTCGAACATGTTATGGTTTGATGCCGAAACGAAGGGAGCCAACATGGATCAAGGAGTGCTTGCCGTGATGACCGCCCTGCAGACGATGGACAAGGCAGGCAACGCGGCAGGCGTGCGCAATGCTCTCGCCGCTGTGGCAGGCAGCACGCTCAC
>CANQJI010000086.1 GCA_947624205.1 uncultured Akkermansia sp.
TGAAAATCGAACCGGAGAAAAACGATAAAAAGCCGCTCTACCCCGTGGTAGCTGTTGCGGCGGTGGGGGCGATCCTCGCACTCAGCTCCTGCCAACAGTCAGGAACTCCCGACCGCATTCCTATGATAACCGTTGGAAAGTAGGACTCCCATAAAAAGCCTATGCGCTCACCCGCTCAACGAATCCATGAAAATTGAACCGAAAAAAAACGATAAAAAGCCGCTCTACCCTGTGATAGCCGTCGCGGCGGTGGGGGCGATCCTGGCGCTCAGTTCCTGCCAACAACAGCTTCCCGGACAGATTCCTCCCGAGGTCCCGCCGGAGTGCAAATAGGCCGGTTATTGCGTCAAACTTCGTCTTCTGATGATCCGCAATATCACCCTCACGCTCTGTCTCACGCAGGATTGCACGCTGCGCTGTCGTTACTGCTACGCCGGGCGAAAGCAACCGCGTTCGATGACTTGGGAAACGGCAGAGGCAGCCATGCAACTGGGACTGGCGGAAGCGCGCCGCACCGGAGATGCGCTCGATCTCTCCTTTTTCGGAGGCGAGCCTCTGCTGGAGTGGGAACTCCTGCGCCGCTGCACAGAGTGGATGCAGGCGCAAAATGTCAGCGACCTGCCCGGACCGGTACGCTTCGGTGTCACCACCAACTGCACCCTGCTCACGTCGGATAAAATCGAATGGCTGAAAGCGCACGACTTTAAGGTCGGTCTATCCGTGGACGGCTCCCCGGGCATGCACAACATCAATCGCCGCTTTCCAGATGGCTCAGGCAGTCATAACACTGTCGCACATGCGCTGGAACTGCTCCGGGACCACCCGAAACTTCGCACAGGAGTGATCTGCGTGGTCACACCGAACAATGCGCACCTACTCGCCGAGGGTATCGAGTGGCTGCATGATCACTATCAAGGCGAAATCGGACTCAACTTTGACTACTGGAGTCCATGGGATGACCAAACATTCGCTGTGCTGCGAGAGAAGTACGAGCTTGTCATGCAATTTCTGCTTGCCTCGTACCGTAGCGAACATCCTCTCCTCTTGGATAATTTTGAAGATAAGGTCCGCTCCCATCTGTGCGAGGGAACAAATAAACCCTGCAAGCTCTGTCGCATCGGCGAGCAGGAAATCGCCGTCAGCGTATCCGGTTCGCTCTTCCCCTGTTCAAGACTGGTGGGACAATCAGAGGAAAAAGCCATACGATTCGGAGATGTGCAACGCGGCATTGACCGTTCGGCTCAGCTGCGGCTCATTGCTGCCCGCGGCAATCGCACGCCTGCTTGCGCCGTTTGCAAATTGCGCCACCGGTGTCTGAACTCCTGCGGCTGCACCAACATGGCTTCATCTGGGCAATGGGACCAGGTCTCTCCTTTCCTCTGCAACTGCGAAAAGATGTGCATTCACTCCGCTGATGCCGTGGCGGAGATTCTTTACGCCGAACGCAACTCTGCCTTCATGTCTCGATTTTACCCTAACACCTGAGTTCTGCTCCGAACGATGTACACGTCATGGTAACGTCGTGCAGTATGGGATAAGAATAAATGGAAAAAGCCGAAGATAAAGCCCGTTATCAAATTGACGGCGTCGGCATGGTCTGGCTCCAACCGCTCTCTAACTAACGCTTCGCATTTGTCCTGGATTAGCTTCCTTCGCATGCCTGGACCATGAAGCAACGCCGAATGAGGAGGCGTTCATTATTTGAGGCATCGCTCGGAACAAACCAAAGTTCAAAAGCAACGGGAAAGGTCTGGTGTGATGCCCCCCTTCGAATGGCAAAAAGAGGCGCTTTTTCAGGCAACAAACCCGGCTCGTATCCGAAGGAGGCAGTGAGAAGATTGGGCGGAATGGAGCCGGGGATATCGTGCCGGAGCAACACGCGCGAATTTTTGGAAAACTGCGCAGGAAAGGAAAACAACCGCAAAGAGGTGTTGCTCGTAAGATCCACGATGCGTAAAATACACGTCCCCGGCTCACCGGGATTGATGTACGCTTCTGCCTGGTACGTGCCAAACTGCGAAGGCGGCTCAGAAAGTAGAAACGAAGGCTCCGATGCCTCCAGCTCGCGTCTCCCTTCCAGAACCTGTTGAAGAGTCTGCTGCGTCGGGGATTCCGCCAGTGGTCGTACCATGCTATCCACGCTAACCAGCGCAGCATTCAAGGCTCGGTGCGCCGTCTCTGTATGGGAGGTTCCTCGCCAGGCTAGCAAAAGGTAGTGCCCCGGGCTAAGTTCCACAGCGAGATCCGGCACTTGCTCACTACCCGCCGGGGTGGGGGGCATCGGATCGCCGGGTCTGACGATCAAGTAACCGGAGGGCAGACGATCCCCTCCCACCAATCGGTGGAATGCCACGTGCACCAATCCGGGGATACCGCCGGTCGTGGGAGGCTGCATCACAACGTGCCCTGGTTTCGCGTAAAAGGTGCTGTCGCCGGTGTAGAGAGACCATCGAGGCGATGTCTCTATATAGGCTCGCAGAATATCACTATGCTCATTTTCCAGCGATTTAAGATTTGGGAGAGGATAAATGGTATCCGTGGCATATTTTTTTGGAAAGATGGGAATGCAGAGGGAATCGGGTCCGGTGAGCTCATCTGTTGGAAGAGAAAGAGTTTGCTCAATCTCTTCCTGCTCGTTTGTAGCAGCAGTAGCGGATTCCCGAGAAATATCAGGAACATCAGCAAAGTACGCCAACACGCAGAATGCACCCGCAGTAACGCCCCACAGTGTCATCCAGACGAAGAGCTGCACGAGGGTGCGCAAATTACGCAGGCGCAGTAACATCGCAATCGAGGTGATGATGATGAGCGTAAGTGACAGGAGCAAACTTCCCAACACAAGCGCGCCGGCAATATCCGGAGCATCTGCTCGCCATGATCTCGGCAGCATACGCGGCCACAACAAGGGCAGGCATGCTAGTAGCGCCACGGTGCAGCAAATGTAGTGCCATGTGCGCGGTTGAGTGATAAGATTGTTTTTCATAGATCGTGAGGATGAAAGAACTGAGTCTTATTCTTGAGAAAATAGCGAGCGATGGCGATCTCCGCCTCGTATTTCCAATCATCGCCCTTCTCCATGATAGCATCCAATTTTTCCGGGTCATTCAGCGCTGCTGCAATTTGCTCATAAGCGTCTGCGGCGTGCGGTGCCCCGATGCGGCGTATAGCGGCAACGAGTTTGCGAATATCCGCCTCATTCATATTGCCGAACCATAATCGCTCCGGAGACGTGAGCAATTTTGCCTCTTTCAAAAAATCCGTGTCTGCCTCTCGTCCGTGTTCCTTGAGCCAGGCGGACACTCCGTCGTTGCGTGCATCGGGCAGTCCATCAATACACAACCGCGCGGCATAAGCTCCGGCACAGAGGGGGAGTCGAGAGTCCTCCATGCACTGGCGGAGAAGCTCCTCTCCGTCCTCACTTCGTTCCATGAGCTCGATGAGAAGAGCCGCTTCCTCTTTCAGTCCCGTCTTTTGCGCACGCTCAGCCTGACGATAGAGAAAATCCGCCGGGAATTTGATGCGCGGAGTATCCTGCAGAGCGGCAAGAAGGGGTATCAGGATGTTTTCGGATTTCTTCACTCCCTCCGCCTCTCGCCACAAGGGCATCTCCATGATCCGCTGCGCCGCACGCGATGGATCAATCTTCCCCAGCAGGCGCACCCCCGCTTCCAATGCCTGCGTGTATATTTCTGCACTGAGCATTTCCGGCGTCGGTTTCAGCACCCCCGCAATAGCTTCAAAGAACGGAGCTATCACCTTGCCTTCAGGTTTATATACTGATGCGCGACAAATATCCGCCAACAGGTTCTTCCCGCCATCTATTCGAAGCGCAGGAGCTTGTAAATCAATTCCCCTCCCTCTCAATTCCGTGAGAAGTCTCGGTCTCTGAGCCAAAAAATCGTACGGGCAAAAACCAGGGTAATTCTCGTCTGCATCCGCACGCAGATAGGGATCTGCTCCCTCTCGCACGAGACAGGAAAACACCTCGATGGCATGAGGCAAATGCGGATCCCCCTCGTCCAGCGCACTCATCTCCGCCGCCATACGAAAAAGTGCCGTGCTTCCGGGCATATTCGGAGCCTCCGGAGCATGGATATCCGCCCCTGCCTCCAGGAGGATGTGTACACAGCGGACATGATCCCCCTCAAATTGGCAGCTACCCACCGCCACCGCATGAAGCAATCCCGCCGTATTCTTCCCCGACAGATCCAAAAGACGCTCCAAAACCTTCGCCCAACCGTGCAGCGCCGGTGGCAGTGTTGTCTCCTCATCCGGTTGCGCTCCTTTATCCAACAGATACAACAACACTTCCTCCCGCTCGCAGACAAAAGCTGCCCGGGTAAGAAAATCTCCCTCCATCGTCCCGGATTTCCTGAATTCCGCCCCTCTTGCCAGCAGCATATCGACCAGCGGAATAATCTGTTCCACCGTCGTCTCCGGCAATAGATAGGTATTCACCGCTGACAAAAGAGGCGATTCATCATCCGGTGCATGTTCATTCGGATCCGCTCCCTGCTCCAGCAAATTTCGCACGAGCTCCGCCTTCTTGAAGAGGCAGGCGAGCTGTAAGATATCCGGCTCTCCGCGCTGCCTCCCCGCCGTCATATCCCCACTCCTCCTATACCATTCCACGACCCGCTGAAACATACTGATAAACTCCGGCTCCATCATATCCTCCTGCTCCAATGCCGGCAGATCCACCTCGCTGATCTCCCCCAACTGCTGCACGGCCTCCGGCGTCAATTTGTCCGTTCCCTTCTCACCGCAAGCAACCAAAAGAACAACTGCGGCCAGTAGTATGCCCGCTCGTCTCACTTGCTGCCTCGCAATTCTTGTCCCCATGCGCCTCATTATAGCTTCCTCTCCCCCACCAGGCAAGAAAATCAAACGAGCGTATATTTATCCTCTCTCCCCCATTTCGCATTATGCTTGAAAAAAAAACCGCTCGGGTGTATAAGAACGCGCATGGATACGAAGGTACGCACACGGTTTGCGCCGTCGCCAACAGGCTATCTGCACATCGGCGGAGCACGCACAGCTCTGTTCAATTACCTCTTCACACGCAAGATGGGGGGCACCTTTGTGCTGCGCATCGAAGACACGGATCAGCAACGGCACGTGGAGGAAGCTATGCAGGCTATCTTCACCGGCATGAAGTGGCTCGGTCTGAACTGGGACGAGGGAGAAGGCATCGGCGGACCGTACGAACCGTACTACCAGAGCAAACGCGGAGAGATTTATGATCGTTACTTCCGGCAGCTTGTGGATGCCGGGAGGGTATACGAATGCCCTGCCCCGAATAAGCGGGATGCAGATGGCAACGAGATTCCCAACACGAGCGAAGGAACTGTCTGGCGCTTCCGCTTCCGGCGCGACGGCGTCATCACCCTGCACGATGCTGTGTGCGGCGACATTAGCGTGGACTACACAAATGTAGAAAACACACCGGACATGGTACTCAAACGCACAGATGGATCATACATCTTTCATCTTGTCAACGTGGTGGACGATATCGAAATGAAGATCACCCATGTCATCCGCGGGGAGGATCACATCATGAACACCTTCAAACACCTGCAGCTCTTCGAGGCTTTCGGAGAAAAACCTCCGGTGTATGCCCATATCCCCCTCATCCAGAACCCGGACGGCTCGAAAATGAGCAAGCGTGATGTGGGAGCGCAGCTGGGCAGCTACCCGGAGGAAGGTTTCCTGCCGGAAGCTGTGGTGAATTTCATCGCTCTTCTGGGCTGGAATCCAAAAAATGAGCGCGAAGTTTTCTCGATGCAGGAGCTCATCGATCTCTTCTCCCTGGAACACGTGAACCGCGCTGCCGCCAAGTTCGACATCACCAAGTGCAAGTGGATGAATCAGCAGCATATCCAGCGGCTCACGCCTGAAGATTTTGTGCAGCGCTCCCTCCCTTTCTGCACCGCCGCCGGGTTGGAAGATACCCCTGCCCTGCGCGAGGCCATCGCAGGGGTGCAGGAGAAAGTGCAGCTTCTCTCTGAGGTGCCGACATGGGTACGCTGGGTGCAAGGGCCGGTATACGAGAAAGAGTCCATGGAAAAACTCCAGGACAACGCGCGCGAAATGCTCAACCTCATCGCCGATGCCTTTCGCAGTCTGCCGGAGTGGAACGCGCAGACGGCTTTCGCTCTCATCAAACCCCTCTGCAAGGAGCACGGCGTAAAAGTCGGTGCCGGTATGTATCCCCTGCGTCTTGCTCTCACCGGCAGCCATGTGGGACCGGGTATGGATGTATTGCTCTCTGTGCTGGGAAAGGAGGAGACCCTGCGCCGTATGGACATCTTCCCATGCTGATGACGTAAACTTCGAGTGTTTTCCAATGCGCACGGCAGACTTCGACTACTCCCTGCCCCCCGAACTCATCGCGGATCGTCCTCTGCCGGAACGAACCGCCTCGCGCATGATGGTGGTGCACCGTGACTCGGGGCTCATTGAACACCGCCACTTCCGTGATCTGCCGGGCTACATCCTCCCCGGTGACATGCTCGTGCTCAATGACACCAAGGTCGTGCCCGCCCGCTTTTTTTCAAACGACGGCAGCATCGAACTTGTGCGCGCCGGTATGATGGGCGAGCTCGTCTGGAAATGCCTCGTGCGCCCGGGGCGCAAAATGAAAGTCGGTCGCTGCGTACAGATTGGTTCCTCCTCCGGCACCGTCGAAAGCATCGATGCCGAGGGCTATCGTTTCATCCGTTGGGATCAGCCGGTGGATATCGAAACTTTCGGTCGTCTCGCCCTGCCCCACTACATGAACCGAGAAAGCGACCCCGCCGACCGCGAACGCTACCAAACCATCTACGCCGCACACGAGGGCGCCATTGCTGCTCCTACCGCCGGTCTGCATTTCAGTCGGGATCTACTCGATTCCCTGCCCCATTGCTTCCTCACTCTGCACGTCGGCGTCGGTACTTTCCGTCCGGTGAAAGTCGACCGCGTAGAAGAGCATCACATGCACACGGAATCCTTCTACCTCCCGCCATCCACAGCGGATGCCATCAATGCAGCTAAACGCGTGGTCGCCGTAGGCACTACCAGTGTGCGCGTACTCGAAACACAAGCTGTACGACATGGTCTCCCAATCCAATCCGGCGAAGGTGAAACGGATATCTTCATCTACCCCGGCTTCCAATACCAAGTCACCGGTGCACTGCTCACAAACTTCCACTTGCCCCAGAGTACGCTCATCATGCTCGTAAGTGCTTTTGCAGGACGCGAACTCATTCTGGAAGCCTATCGTCGCGCCGTGGAAGAACGCTATCGCTTCTTTTCATACGGCGACTGCATGCTCATCCTCTGATCGGGGCAAACGCATTTGAGGGAAGTCAATCAACAGAGGAAGTGCCCTTATTGACTGATATTATTGTTTATACGCATCAAAAATCATGACAACAAGCGGTCATCATGCTGATGGCTCTAAAGGAATCTCAGCATACATTAATGATTCGAAAAAATCTGCGAAACGCGCACATTATTAATAAATCGCACATCGAAAATCGTACATCGTACATAGACGAACGCATTTCCTAATGCGTTTGGTCTGATCCTCTGATGAGCTCCTTGTCTTTTCCCCCGAAAAACTAACTACCTTTCTCTCAGAAGGGACGGGAGGTCGTGGATCTTCCCCGAAAAAATTGCCCCGGTACGCTTCCTCTTCCCCACCAACCTCAGTTGATACCCCTCCCCCCAGGCACGTATTTGGAATACGTATGTCAAGCCCCTATTTGATAATTTTTTCTTTGTCTTCCCTGCGATTTACTGAAAGCAATAGTACTCCAGAGCGGAGAAAATGCGTTCAGAATAATTTTGCTGATCGATTGTTTTCAATGTTTTAGATAGATTCAGATACGTATTCCAAATACGTACATTCTCCACGAACGAGTCATCTATTACCAGTAGATGTACCGTAATAAACAGCTAATAATTCACTGAACACAATTATGAAACTTCACTTACCTGTCGCATTATGGACATGCCTGATGACGGCAGCCATTACCTACGCTGCTGATCCGAGATTTGACGAGGATGGGAACTTGAATTTGAAGAGCGCTACGCACTACAACCAAGATCCAACAACTCCCCAATACGGCATAGACTCCGCCGCTCTCGATGGTTGCTCTGTGCAATTAGAAGGATCCGCATGGTGGGTACACAATAATGAGGCGATCAACAACGTAAAAGACGTAATCCTGAAGGGCGGAGCTTTTGAACAAGAAAATGGAACGAACGTCAACGGTGGTAACTGGCTGACGCGATGGATGACAACCACGGGAAAGGATGTGATAAGCGGTTCAGTGACTATCCGGAAAGGTGGTCTCTGGTTTCAGGGAAATGGGTTAACAGAGTACACGGACTCTTCTGTCAGCACTGTCGAGGTGGCGGGCGATATCATCCTTGAATCCGGTTTGTACAGTACACCTGATCATCCGCTCATCAACTCAAACGGCGAAACCTTCTTCCGTTCCACGTGGACTCTTGATTGGGGAACCACAACCGTAGATGGTTCCGTACAGATTAAACAGGGGGCTGAGTGGGTAATGAATGGGGGTACCTGCACCATTCACGGCGGAGTGTCGCTTTCCGGTTATGAATCGAATGAAGCAGTGGAATATGGATGGTCTCAATGGACCCAATCGAAGGTTGAGGGGCGGGACAACATCTGTACCATATATGGTGATGTGCGCCTCTCTGATAGCGCCTACTGGCATCAAGAGAAGGGAGACGTGCAATGCACCATTTATGGCAACGTCATCCTTGATGGCACAAATAATCCTACATCCAATCCATATTTATGCACTAGGTGGACACAAGAATTAGGCATCACTCATGTCACTGGCAATGTGACTCTGATAGGACAGAGTAGGAAAGAAGGCGGAAATATTGGCGCTGTCCTCACGGTAGATGGGAGTATAACTATCGGCAGCGGCAGCACATGGGAACAAATGCGTGGACAATTAAACGCTTCGGGAATTGTGATTCAAGAAGGGGGAACCTTCGAATACAATGATTTGCTTGTTACAAACAGTACATCAGTCGGAACTGTGCTCGTGGAGAAAGGAGGAACATATAATTTGACCCAGGGAAGGTTGAAAGCAAAGGAGGGAGCATCGCTTAGCTTGAAGATATACGGTTCGTTCACGACGACGGGATCAGGCAGGGGAGCATTCATAGAAGGAGATTCCGTTGCCATTGATCTGTATGATGGGGGCGTATTTGAAGTAAATGGCTCCACCACGTTTGCTTCATCCACCGTGCTCACTGTACACGGCGGTTCACTGCAAGGAACGAGCATTGCCAGCTTAGACTTGGGAAATACGTTGATTGATACAGCTCCGAATTTTAAGGGCAAAATCGACATGGGAGGATTGAACGCTGCAGAGATTGGTGGAATCCGGATCCATTCTTCCAGCGTTACAGTAGAAAACATCGGCGGCGACACTCTTACACTGCATCAGGGTGATGTGCTTACTTTCGGTGATGCCAACGTGAGCAAGCGTGGCGAGAGTTCGACGACTTCGGCGCTACTGCAGTTTGCGCAAAAAGAAGGAAGCAAGGTAACAGTTCAGGAAGGCGAAACTGTATTGCTCGATTTCTCCGGCTCTCTGCTGAAGGAAAACGCCGATGAGAATGGGCAAGTTACGCTGGAGGTTTTCGTCACGAACGGTTCGTTGGACACAGAAAAGAAAGACTGGTCGGAGTATTTTAAGATGGGTACAGGCTGGAATCTGCACGTGTCCAATTATGATGCGGAAAAGGGCACACTTCTCCTTAGCGGCAACGTGGCGGCAGTCTGGGTGTCCACAGCAGACGGAGATCTCAACAAAGAAGGGCACGCCAGTGCCAAAGCCAGCGATCTCACCGGCTATGGAAAGATTGATATCGATGAAGATACAAGCATTACTGCCGATGCAGACGCCACCTTGGAGCAACTTCAAGGAGAAAACGATAGCACGTTGTCTTTCGTGAAAGACGAGAGCGTGCCGTCAGTCGAACTCACGCTTTCTGTGAAAGACAGTAAGGCAGGCAATACCTCATTCAAGGGGACAATGACTTCCGAGGAAGGTGTAAATCTGAAAAAGACCGGCGATGCTGCTTTGACCGTGGAGGGCAACTTGCAAGCCAATGGCAACGTTACCGTAGCAGAGGGTGCACTGGTGCTTGGCGAAGGCAGCGAGAGCTTCATTGACGGCGAATTGAGTATTGGCGGCGAGGGTACGTTACAGGTGGACGGTGAACTCATTCTTTCCGGAAAAGGTAACCTTGCCGAAGGTAACTTTGTCGGTGCAGGCACAGTGGTACTGGATGGCGCTGTAACATTCGGCGATGAGCTTAACCTCGGTGAGGAATTAACTTTCGAGATCGGGAATAAAATAGAGGGAGTTGATTTCGGAAGGCGGAACGTTACGCTGAACGACTTGAGCGGGCAAAAGAGCATCACTGCCAATGCGGCAACCTTGACCGGGAACGGTGATTTTTGCGGCACGATCACCGGTTCTTCTGAAGTGAAGAAGGGCAGTGTGTATTGCCTCGATGGGGCTACGGTCACAGGCGATCTTGTGGTACGCAATGGGAGTACGGTCAGCATTAAAGTTGATTTCAACAATGATGAAGTATGGGGTGAGAAGGGCACATTCGTGAACGAAAAGCAAGAAATAACCTGCGGCGGCAAAATTATCATCGAGGATGGGGCCAGGTTCGTGGTGCAGAACCTCACGGACATCGTGGCAAATCATTCCGGCGAGAGCCTGAAAGATATTCGGATTATGGTGGGCGGAAGTGGCATATACACATGCAATGGCGCGTATGAGCAAGGTAGCGAGCGGGGACTTGCGCAGGCAAAGCGTGTTGACGTTGGGCTGTCCGACTTGCTGCGGGGGCTTTTCAAAGAGGCTTGGATTTCGTTTAGCAGTGACGAAATGAGCAAAACAGGACGCGCCGTTGACTTGACGACGGAATCTGCCAATGGGGACTTGCACTTCGTTCCCTACTCATTACAAGACATCCGCGATAGCGCCCGCAGCTCGGTGGCATATGCGGGCGGAATGCTGCTCAACCATCATGTCAGCGAGCATCATCTCAACTCCGATCCGGATGTGTTGAAAGTGACAACGGCAATCGGTTCAGTGATCGACAGCAACCCTGCGGAAGCGAGTCGCATCCGCGCCGCTGTGGCGGGAAGCTCGCTCACTTCACTCTCCGCGGCGCAGAATGCGGCTTTGCGCAACCAGATGGGTCGCGTGCGTGACCATGCCCTGCAGGCGGGACGGCTGCGCTGCGCCGGTAATGCCGACGAGGCGACTGCCCAGCAGCGTCCCTGCAGGAACTCCCACGTCTGGGTGGAAGGTACCAGCTTCTTCTCCGAGCAGCACAGCGTCGGCGATGAGAGTGGCTATCGCCTCAACTCCTGGGGCGGCGCCGTGGGCATCGATGCTCAGGTGGATGCCCACTGGAGCGTTGGCGTGAGCCTCTCGGCGAGCTATGGCGACCTGGAGGCACGTGCGGCTGACTATGCCAAGGGAGATTTGGATACGTACACCGTGAGCTTCTGGAGCCAGGCGAAGAACGGTCGCTGGGGCAACACGCTGCT
>CANQJI010000087.1 GCA_947624205.1 uncultured Akkermansia sp.
TACCATTTCACCGCCTCCGCGTAGTCCTGGCTCACTCCATTGCCGGTTTCATAGCACCAGCCAAGATACCACTGCGCCTGAGCATCCCCGTGCTCCGCTGCTTTGCAATACCACTTCACCGCCTCCGTCATGTCCCTGCTCACTCCATCGCCGTCCTCATAGCACAAGGCAAGATTATACTGCGCACTCGCATGTCCCTGCACCGCCGCCTTGCAGTACCACTTTACCGCCTCTGTCATGTCTTTGCTTACTCCCTGGCCCGTCGCATAGCATACCCCGAGATTGTACTGCGCCCGCGCATCCCCTTGATCTGCCGCCAGACGGTACCATTTCACCGCCTCAACAAGATCCTTACTCACTCCTTCGCCATGATGATAGGACACACCAAGGTTGCACTGTGCCACCGCGTACCCCTGTTCCGACGCCAAGCGAAACCACCTCACCGCCTCCGTCATGTCCCGGCTCACGCCTTCGCCGTTCGCATAGCACGAGCCAAGACCGCACTGCGCCTTCGCATCCCCCCGATCCGCTGCCAAGCGCCACCACTTCACCGCCTCCGCGTAGTCCTTGTTCACCCCCTTGCCGTCATAATAGCGTTTGCCGACCTCATACTGCGCCCATGCCTGCCCGGCTTCCGCTTCCTTGTAGGGTGCAGGAGTACCTTCCTCTGCCCATACCATGACAGACAGGGTACATATCGCCACCATGACTCCCCGACGAATTACTTTTCGAATCTCTCTTTTGAAGGTGTGATTTCCTTTCATAGTAAAATAAAGGTGCAAAGCTCCGACCCTGCCTTCTCTGTCGGATGGTAGTGAGCATATCTCTTTTCAAGAGGCATGTCCAGTCTGAAAGACTAAGGAAGAAATTTCGTCGTAAGTATGTGTTTGATACTAGCGCCTTATTTCCGAGGTATCAAGTTCTCGAAAAATTTCTTTTTCCGCTTTTAGCAACCCTTCGGTGACTGTATTTTGAGGCAATTCCCTCTTCTCTTCCAAAGATAATGTCGGGATTTTCTCTGCAAGAAAGAATCATATTTTTTCACAATGCAACAACAGTCGAGATAGACCATTGAAATGCGAACTAAGCCCGTAGGAACAGCTCAATAGAGGTCACGTGCAGAGTACACAGCCGGAGCAATTTTTCATCCTATTTCCCCCATTTTGTCAACCGCAATTTTTGTGAGGAAAAATTCACGGCTAAGAATTAGATTTATGTCTTGACTCCAAAGGAAACAAATGGTAGGATGTCCCCGCGGCTGTAAAAAACCAGCGCGCACTAAGAACAGTGGATGACGATATTATTTGCTCAGAAAAAATCATAGCGGACCGTAAAACATTCTTCCTCGACCTGAAGAGTAATGCGCGAGGCCGCGTGGTGCGTATCACAGAGAAGGTGAGTTCCAACCGCGACCGCATCATGGTGCCGGCCGAAATCCTGGATGAATTCATCTCCGCTCTCCAGGATATCCGCAACGCTAACAACAACGAAAACTGAATCGACTGCCCTACGCAGTGCGCAGATTCAGATTTCATGGCGGGGGTTGTCCCCGCAGTTTCGACTTGTTTGTCGCGCGTCCGAGTGGCGAGTTCCTTGACGGAAAGAGATCGCCCCATCTGTGTTTCTTACGGATCACCTCGCATCAAATTACATCATGAGAAGGATCAAAGTGCTTGAACTTGGTTGGGAGTTCCCTCCGCTGATCAACGGCGGCTTGGGTGTAGCCTGCATGGGCATCTCAAAAGCCCTCGCTAAAAAGGTAGATCTCTCGGTCATTGTCCCCAAAGCGCAGGCAGATTATCAGTACGACGGGTTCCGCCTCATCGGTATCAACAACCTCTGCTACAAGCAGGTTGAAACCCTCGAAAGCGGCTACACGTACGAAAGCTTTACTGCCGTCGGCAATGCCCCTGTGGATCTGCAGCCCTACGCGAGTGAGGAAGGGACACCGGGTAACATCACTTTCACCCACGAAGGGAAGCTTCTCTTCTCAAAAGTGCACCAGGCAGATCTCGCACTCTTTTCCGCTCATGAAGACCTCTATTCTGGCGATTTGGCGCGCAAGGTGATCGAATTCTCCAAGATATGCGCCGTCATGGCCCGAGCGTACGATTTCGACCTCGTTCACGCCCACGACTGGATGACGTATCTCGCAGGAGTGGAAGTAAAGAAAGCTACCGGCAAACCTCTTGTCGTCCATCTGCACGCTTCGCAGTTTGACCGCGCCGGAGCGGATGCTCGTGGGTGGATTTACGATATCGAGAAGTATGGCATGGAGCAAGCGGACGCGGTCATTCCCGTCTCCAAATACACCGGCACCGTAGCCGCCGGGCACTACGGCATCAACCCGGATAAAATCTTCCCCGTGCACAACGGTGCCGATCCCGTACATGTCTTCCGCAGCAAGAAAAAGTTCCCGGAGAAACTTGTTCTCTTCCTCGGGCGTCTCACCGCGCAAAAGGGTCCCGAATTTTTCCTGCAAATTGCCGCCAGGGTGCTGGAACAAACGCAGAATGTGCGATTCGTGATGGCGGGCACAGGTGAAAAGCTGCGCCAGCTTATTGAAACCGGCGCCTTCCACGGCGTGGGAGACCGCTTTCACTTCACTGGTTTCCTCGACAAAAAGAGGGTGAACGAATTGCTCTCGCTGACAGATGTCTACTGCATGCCGTCGGTTTCTGAACCTTTTGGGCTTTCTGCGCTGGAAGCGGCTCAATTCAACATCCCTGCCGTCATCTCCAAGCAAAGTGGAGTGGCAGAGGTGATGAAAGGGGCGTTGAAGGCAGATTTCTGGGACGTCAACATGATGGCCAAGCATATCGTAGATCTTGTCACAAATGAGGAGCTCTACAGACAGGTTGTCGAGCAGAGTGCCCAGGATATTAAGAACTCCAACTGGGATACTGCGGCTGACAAGATGATACGGGTGTATCACCATGTGCTGGGTTGGTAATTCTATCCCTTCCTCTGAATTGCAGCCATGAAACTCTCGCTCACATTCCATGCGCATCAGCCGAACCGCCTCATCGCTTATGACTTCTTTAAGATAGGTGAGCACGCCTTCTATGAAGACGATCGGCTCAACGGCGAGGTTCTCAGTCAGGTCTCAGAGCGCTGTTACCAGCCTGCCAATCGGCTCATGCGTCAACTCATTGACCTCTCCGACGGTCAATTCCGTTTCGCTCTCGCTCTTTCCGGTGTGATCCTTGAGCAGGCTAAGCATCATCGCCCGGATCTTATCACGTCCTTTCAGGAGCTTGCGGAAACCGGCTGCGTGGAGTTCCTTGCCATGCCCTATTACGCTTCCCTGGCTTCTCTGTACTCTCCCGGGGAATTCGCAGAGCAGGTACAAGAACATTGCGACCTCATCGAGCAACTTTTCGGTGTCCGTCCCTCCGTCCTCTGGAATACGGGTATGCTCTACTCAAATGCCATTGCCGCTCAGGCTTATGACATGGGCATGGAGGGCATCATGGCTGATGGCAATGCCCAGATGATGAGCAACATGCACCCCAATAACCTGCAGTGCGCCCCACTCATTGCCGCCACCAAAACTCTGGTGCGTAACCGGGAGCTCTCCAACGACCTCGCCGTCAACCGCGTAGATCCATCCTGGGTCGAGTTCCCTCTCTCTCCCTATACGTTCTCCGGCTGGCTGCACAAGCAGGAAGGTCAGATCGTAAACATCTCCATGGACTACGAGACGCTTGGTGAACGCCAGGCAGATTCTACCGGAGTGTTCGAATTTTGGCGTTCTCTCATTCCAGCCATTCTTTTCCAGGGGGACGAGTTCTTAACACCCGGGGAAGCCGTGCGCTCTCTGCATTCCGTCGGCACCATTGATTGTCCTCAGCCCACCACCTGCTCTACTTTCGGCACCACTTCCCAATGGAATGCCAATGTGATGCAGCAAGAAGCCATCAAGAAGATTTACGATCTGGAGGATCAGGTGAAAGCCAGTTGCGACCGCGATATGATTCACGTATGGCGCAAACTCCAAAGCGCCGATCACTTTCACTACATGGAAAAGAGCAACGGCTTCACTCCCTACCCGTCTCCCTACGACGCCTACATATACTACATGAACGCCCTCGCGGATCTGCAGGTACGCGTCAAACAGGAAGCTGACATGCTCCGTGCCATGGAGTCAAAAAACCTCGCATGAGCCCTCCCCCCCTACAGAGCCCGGTTGACGCAGCGAATTTAACCTCCGACGATGCGCCGAAAAGACATTTTGGTCTGTGCTCTGCACTTGCAACAGTAGACCTCGCCGCGCTCCTCAACGCACTGGTGAACACCATGGGCATAGGAGGCTGCATTTTCTTTCCGTTTTACGCCGTGCCGCCATTTCTGGCTCTGCTCCTCTCCCTGTCCGCAAAGGTCTCTTTCCGTCGTTACGCATGGGAAATCCTCATCACTTGGACTCCCTTGACGATGTACTATATCATCAGGGTTATAGAGGACGCAAACTCTGATCCTCAGAGCGCTCTCATCCATATTTTTCTCCCGTTTATCCTGTTTGCCTACACTGCCATCGGAGCTGTTGTTCTTGAGTTGCTGTTCCGGATAAGTATCGGTTTACTCCCCCGTATGCGTCGTTTTTTCGAGCTCGACGACTCCCTCCCCGCTCTCAGCCACGCCGAGGCACTCATCCCTCAAGCCGCCGCCTTTGCCGAAAACGCCCATGCCGGTCAGTTCCGCAAGGGACCCGGCAAGGTACCCTACTTCACCCACCCTCACGCCGTCGCTCAACTCGTCGCTAAGCATTCCTCCGACCCCGAGCTCGTCATCGCCGCCTACCTGCACGATACCATGGAGGACTGCCACGTGACGTACAAAGAACTCGCCGATCGATTCGGAAATCAAGTCGCTGATCGCGTGCAGGAGCTCACCAATGATGAAGAGCAACTCAAAAAGGAAGGCAAGGTGCCCTACATGCGCAAAAAATTGCTTGATCTGGCAAGTGACACCTTGCTTGTAAAACTCTGCGACACCCTGCACAACACCTCACAATCCACCTCCCTGCACCAGGTAAACAATTATCTGAAAATCATCCGTGTTCTCGGCAACAGAAAGGATCTCTCTGACGTTCATCGAAAACTCATCAGGAGCATTCGCTCTACAGCCGCAGCCCGCCATTCCGCGGGTTTTCTCTCCCCTCTTTCCCCTCCCTCCGCATCGGAGGATGCAGAATCCTCCCTTTCCGCGTCAAATCCTCCTGCATCATAAAACCGCGCACGGGCGCCGACGGCGCCTTGATCTATCGTGGGAAATCTGTGCCTGAGTCAATCCCCTGAGCGTTTTTTCTCTTCTCCCTGCTCCTCCCAAGCAGTATGAGAACGCACTTACGACTGTGCTTGAATATCCTTGTTACTCTCGTGGCGAAAGCCATGTTCCTTTTTCCAATGCACCTATTGCGATTCGAATGCGGACCTGGCAGAAAAATTATCTTTTCCTTGCCTGAGGATTCAAACTATGTTAGCATAGGCTCATGAAAAGAACAGATCACGCACTTGCCGGTCGCAGTGGATTTACGCTGATAGAGCTCATCGTGGTGATTGCAATCCTGGCTGCGCTTGCAGGAATATCCTATCCGGCCATTATGTCGACGCAGAACAGTGCCCGCATCTCTGCCTCTTCCAAAACCTGCATGGACATAGTATCGGGCTTCGCCAGCTTCAAGCAGGATTACAACGGCATTTTGCCCATTTACACCAGGGAGGCGAAGCCGAATCGCGATGATCAGATCTACCTTTCAACTTTACCTGGTAAGAATGCGGGCATGCTGGGTATTCTCACCGGTTACGAGGGAGAGGGCGAAGAGAAGCTCAACAGGAACAGTCAAGCTTATCTTAACCCCAACAAAGTGGAGAATCCTCGTGACGGTCTGTACGGAGAAACCCCTGATGAGCTGGGACTCTACGATCCTTGGGGAAATCCGTATTACATCGTAGTTTGTGAAATGGATGATGGTTGTATCGACCCCTTCACTAATAAGCGTCGCCGCCGCGAAAACTGCCTGGTGTATGGGTTGGGCCCGGACGGCGAAGGAATAGCACCCCCTCATTCAGACAAGCCCGCACACAGGAAGAAGGGCGCTAAAGGCGGCAAGAAGAGCAAGGCAGAACTCCGCGCGGCTCGTGAGGCGGCAGAAGAGGAGGAAGAGGCTATCCAAGACAATATATACTCATGGAAAAAGACGGCAAAGAAGTGATGCAGCAGCAGCCTATTACCGATGATGTCCGCATTACTGAGGCGCGCCCTCTCATTCCTCCCGCTATACTGATTCAGGATTTCCCGGTGGGAAATGAGGCAGCTCATGTCGTTTTCCACGCGCGGGAAGCCTACAGACGAATTTTGCAGCGGGAGGACGACAGACTGGCAGTAATCGTGGGTCCCTGTTCGATTCACGACACGGCGGCGGCGATTGATTACGCACAGCGAATAGTTGCTGTCCGCGAGCGTTTTGAAAAGGACCTCATGCTCATCATGCGAGTCTATTTTGAAAAGCCTCGCACCACGGTCGGCTGGAAGGGGCTCATCAACGACCCTTTCATGGATGGGAGTTACAATGTGAACAGTGGTCTGCGCATGGCTCGAGGACTCCTCCTTCGCCTTGCAGAAATGGGCGTGCCAACCGCTACCGAATTCCTGGATGTAATCACTCCTCAGTATATCAGTGACCTCATCACTTGGGGGGCTATCGGCGCGCGCACGACGGAGAGTCAGGTACACCGCGAGCTGGCAAGCGGTCTTTCTATGCCCATAGGCTTCAAGAATGGTACGACGGGGAGTGTGCAAATTGCGGTGGATGGCATCGTGTCTGCCTCCCATCCGCACTGCTTTCTCTCCGTCACCAAGCAGGGCCTCTCTGCCATCGTCTCGACAATGGGCAACCCGGAGTGCCACGTCATCCTGCGCGGCTCGACACAAGGCACAAATTTCAGTGCCGAACACGTAGCAAAAGCGTGGGACACTCAGCAGCGAGCCGGCATTTCCAACCGTATCATGATTGATTGCTCTCATGGAAACAGTCACAAGAACTGGCAGGAGCAAGCAATCGTCGCTAAATCCGTCGCCTCTCAACTTGCAGAAGGCTCCCCCCATATCGGCGCAGTGATGATTGAGAGCAACATCTGCTCCGGCAGCCAAAAATGCGTACCTGGGAAACCTCTGCGCTACGGCGTAAGCATCACAGATGCCTGCGTGGGCTGGGAAGAGACACTGGAGATCTTTGAAATCCTGGCGAGAGGCGTCCGCGCACGTCGCAAGGTCACCCCCTGACCTCCCCAAAAAACGCCGTTGCCCCTCCCCTGCTCCGGGCCATGGAATTCTCAGTTCCTTTGTGTCTCAGTTTAGACACAATCCGAGCTCTGACCCACCAGACCACACACCGACACTGCTCCCTTTCTCCAAGCAGCAACACTCAGACTCCGGAGTAAACTGTCAACCGGCCTCTCCGCCTCCAATGCTGTTCTCACCGGAGCAGCTCCCTCCTCTGTCCCTCAATAAAAAGCAGCAAGCAATCAGAAAAGATTGCTTGCTGGGAAAGAATAGACCTTGTGTCAGGACAAACTGCCGACAGCCTTAGCCGCCTTGCTCTTGTAATTGGCGGCACGATTCGGATGCACGGTTCCTTTCTTCGCCGCCTTATCAATAGCCGAGGCAAAGCGATCATACGCAGCAACGGCCGCTTCTTTGTCCTTCTCTGCCACGGCGGCAGTCACCTTTTTGCGCAGTGTACGCACGCGAGACATCGTAGCACGATTTGCAGCAGTGCGAGTCTCAGTCTGACGAATGCGTTTCTTAGCGGAGAGTGTGTGTGCCATAATAATATCAAAACTAATTGCGGGGTTAGTTTACCCTTTCAAATCCACTTGTCAAGAAAATTGAGAAGAAACAAGCGCTTTTTTTGCCTCGTCCGTTCAAAGTGTGGGCCGCAACACGCAGAGCAGCTTCGTCATCGCGCAGGCGTATGAGAGGGGCATTTCCTTCTTCTCATGACCGGCTCCCCATGTGTCGCTGTAGATGATAGTCTGCTTCTGCTCGTTGTACCCGATGATGAGACGCATGTGCCCGCCTACACTCTGGGGGAGTCCTTGCTCCTGGAAAATCCCGAGCATAACAGACCACACCACCGGAATCCCGTCGTTGATCTGTTTTTTGATTTCATTGAACCCCTGCTTCATGAGATGAGGACGTTTGCGAACGATGTCTAGCATCATCGGAGGAATATCATCTAACGAGACAAAAGCTCCTTTTTTTGCCGCTTTACGCTGCAATTCCTTATCGACGAGCTTAGGCTTGATCCAGTCCCATGGCCTCATGCGCATGTGGAAGGAGCTGCAAATCTTGGTAAGCGCCGCCTTCATATCGTCTAAACTGGTTCCGTCATCCGAGCTCTTGCAAAGCGCGGCCAGCGCATGCTGATCCACACCGTTCATCCCATAGTAGGCGAACACGCGGGACACCGTGGCCGGCACGCAATACCCCTTCTCTCCCTGGTCCACCATAGGGATTCCGGAAATCCAGACCGTGCCGTCCTCCTCCCGCTTGACGTTATCCTTGAGATCCGCCCGATGCGCAGCATCCTTCGCGCCGCCTCGTTTGAGACCTTCCTTATCAGGCACGAGCAGGAGACGGATAAATTCTGCAACGTACTTGCGACCGGTTCCGGTGGAGGAAGCCTCAAGCCGGGCAGCAAAATGTTCGCCAACCCACTCCCAGCTCTTCCCCATCACGCCGGCTTCATTTCTCTTAAGTCTGCCCGTTGAAGCTTCCATGCCGAATGTCTCGTTCAATGCCTCAACGCTGGTCTTCAGGAGCGTGTCAAATTCCTGCTTGGTCAATGCCCCGTCATCTCCCTTGTTGTAAAGGGTTGTTGAAATTTCACGAAACAAGCCCTTCTCGGGATCAATTGTCACGAGAATTTCAGCAGGTTTCAGTGTACCGAAGGTTAGTTGGCCGTTCTGCAACACGCGCAATGTCTCACTATCGACCCTTCTCGCCCGCGCCCCTGCAAAGAGAACAGACGCATGCTTGTCGACCGTCTCGGTCCAGAGTTTGCCGCTTACTGCGTCTGATGCCAGATCCGCCAAGGCAGACGATACGGCGCCCAGGCACACAACCACCTCCATGGCGGTACAAACAACCCGCCACACCCGGCGTACAGCAGCTGTTGGAAATATCCGGTTCATCGAGTAAGCCCATCCTGTTTTGCCTGGTTCCAATAGGCGTATTCCGAACGATTGAAGTCGACGTACTCCGGCGAGAGATCCGTGGTGTAAACCGTATGCTCAAAAGCGCCGAGATTCAAATTGATAAGCACCTCAAAACTCTCCGCCTGCACACGAGCACGCAAGTCATCACTTGGCGTATCCGCCTGCATTCCCCCCCGGCAAGCCGGCAACCCTGCAATGTCGATATCTACCTTCTCTTCCCGCACACGCTTGCCGGAGTACCCAACAGCGTGAATGATGCGCCCCCAGTTGGGATCTCCTCCGTTCCACGAACTCTTCACCAGCGAAGAATTCGCAACGCCTTTCGCGACGGCTCGCGCCTCCGCCGCAGAGGGAGCTCCGATCACCCGCACGGTGACAAATTTGGTGATTCTCTCACCATCACGCACTATACGCCAAGCCTGTTGCAGCATGACATGTTGCAAAGCGGCCCGGAAGGCTTTCCAACCGGGACGTCCGGGAGCCAGTTTCACCCCGGAAGCGCCATTGGCAAGGGTGATGCATGTATCGTTCGTGCTCATGTCCCCATCAATGGTGATACGGTTGAAAGAGGAATTCACACATTCGCTCACGAGCGCCTGCAAATCAGCACGAGAAACCTGCGCATCCGTGCAGATGATGCAAATCATGGTGGCCATGTTTGGACATATCATTCCTGCCCCCTTGCAACAAGAGCCGATGCGTACCTCTTTGCCGCGCACGCTGAAACGCACCGCCACTTCTTTTTCACAAGTATCACTCGTGATGATGGCAGAAGCGACACTATGCCCTTTCTTCTCATCCAGGCCTCGGCAAAGTTCCGGAAAGCGTGGCTCAATGCGAATCATCGGCATCGGTAACCCAATCACTCCGGTGGAACACACCCCCACCTCTGATTCCTGCAGTCCCAATTCCTTCGCCACAAGACGGCATTCCTTGCGGGCCACCTGCATGCCGGCACGCCCGGTACATGCGTTGGCATTTCCACTGTTGATGACTACTGCACGTAGATCCGAACGCCGTAGATGTTCGCGGCTCACGCGCACGCAAGCCGCCTTCACACGGTTGGAAGTGAAGGTCGCCGCAGACGTGGTCGGGCTAGTCGAATAGACCAGAGCAAGATCCAATCGCGTCGCCTTCGGATTCTTGATACCACAGCACAAAGCATTCGCCACGAAACCACGCGCGGTCGTCACGCCTCCCCCCTTTACCTCACAGAATAACTCCTGTTCCGACTTCATGTTCCCAATGTATCATACCTCCGCACCATGTCAAGTAACAAACCGCCGTAATCAAGACAAACACATTGGAGAGAAATTGACCAACAGAGAGAATGATCTTGTCGACTGATATCATCGTTTATACGTACCAAAAATCATGACAACAAGAGGTCATCATGCTGATGGCTCTAAAGGAATTTCAGTATGCATTAATAATCCGAAAAAATCTGCGCAACGCGCACATTATGAATAAATCGTACATCCAACATCGTACCTCGTACATAGGCAAACGCATTTCCTAATGCGTTTGCCCTGGGGTTGTCCGAAATAAACTTGCAAATCAGCGCTAACATTGGTATATCTGTCGGTGTGTTTTAAGCTCTGCTACGGATGATTTCTCTTGATGTATGAAAACCGCATTCTCATATTTGATCATGTTTGTGCTGGATAATCTAGCCTTCCCCATTATTTTTATCGGCTCCTGGCTGTTGTTCGCCGAACATGCTATTCTCCTGTTTGTCATCAATTTATTTAAGAGGAAAACACCCCAGATTGTAACGGTAAGTTTAGTCATAATCCTACAGGCGCTTTACTGCATCAAGGTGTGCGTCTATTCTTCTTACGTCGATTTGATTTGGGCTTCTTTTACGGTGCTTCCATTATGGATCGGATATTTGCTCTCTCATTTGAAAAAGACCTTTTCATACATAGTTTTTTCTTGTGCTTCTCTCGTTGCATTTCCATTATGGATTTTCTGGCTCGTTCAATTGGGGCACTGAGGCATTCTCTGGGAATCGCCTGATTCCCCCGATAACAAAACTGCGAATGACAGGGGACAAATGAAGCGTGCAATAAAAATCATCCTCCTCTTAGCGTCTTGTTTTGGATGCGGGAACATTTGTGTTGAACCACATTCACCGGAGTGGGAGCACCAGGATGACAGCTCTGCACTACGCTGCAATCGCAAAAAAATAGGGATTTCTATAACTACCTCGTCTCAAAAGGAAATCGTGAAGAGGGACGTGCACTAAATGGAGTCATGCAAGAAAAATGCTGCGACACCGACACGAGGAAGGCAATTCTTGGGTCTCGGTCAATTTCGCTGAAGGCGCAGGAAAAAGATTTGGCGAGTGTTTAAGAATAGATAGTTAATGTTACA
>CANQJI010000088.1 GCA_947624205.1 uncultured Akkermansia sp.
TTGTGATAAGATGATGCATCCTTGTATCCTATCATATTTTGTATTTAATATCAATAATTTAAATAAGCTATTGATACCAAATTCTATACATCTAATTCTGCCTCCGGATTTCAAATGCGTTTGCCTATGTACGATTTACGAGGTACGATGTACGATTTATTAATAATGTGCGCGTTGCGCAAATTTCTCGGATCATTAATGGATGCTGAGATCCCTCTAGTGCCATCATCATGATGACCGCTGGTTGTCATGACTTTTGATGCGTATAAACATGGATATCAGTCAATAAGGGAATTTGGTCTGTTGATTGACTTCCCTCAAATGCGTTTACCCTGTTAGCGGTAACAGGGCAAACGCATTTGGATGAAGTGGAAACACAGAAAAGACGCTCCGGGCGCTAGATCACGCCCGTTTCCGTACACGAAAACCTCAACGGCAGGTTGCAATTCAATGTGCAGAAAAGGTCCTCTCCTGATCTCTGCATGACCTCACTACCCACCCTGCTTCCGCGCCCCTTGCATACGAGTTTCCTCTCTTTCGCAGAACACAATTTCTTGTCCCTCGAGCACGTTTTTGCAATACGTATGTCAAGCCTCTATTTGAAAATTTTTGTCACTTTCCATCAATGACTTACTAGGAGAAAGTAATCTTGCAAAGGCGAAAAACACTCTCATAAGTACATCCCTATTATTTCATTGCTAATTTATTAGATGAACTTGGATACGTATTGCAAATACGTACACTGCTCCCGGCATGTGCTTCCTCTTTCCTTACACAAGAGCAGCACTGCTCGCTTAACCAATTTATCTCTACAGCAATGAAACTCCATATACCCGTTTCTCTATTTGCCGCCCTCATGGCGGTGATGACAGCCCTACCCTCCTTTGCCGGCTACTCGCTCACGATCGATGGTCAAGAAGTACCGGATTGGAAAGGAAATATTATTTACCTATCAGGAGCTCCGCACTCAGTAATTACCGTGGACGATGGGTCTCAGTTAATTCTATCGAAAGGGGAAAAAGCTTCAGAAGTGAGCTGGAACGGAGAATTAGATATCACAGTGCATGGAAGAGATTCTTCTCTGACTCTTCAGAACTACATGAGTATGCTGTACTCATCATACGGTAATGGTGATAATATAAGTGAGGAATCATGGAACGAGATTAAGGAATTTAACTTAAACATCGAACAAGGGACAGTAACAATTGACCAGTCCATTTTCGGAGATGTAAGCAGGGGTGTTTTTGTGGAGGAAACCGTTTGGCTCTATGATAAGCAAGCAAATGTAAACGTCACCGTAAGTGGAGGCCTGCTCAGAGTCCAGAACAAAGGCTCTATTGCCAAGGGGTTGGCTCCTAATGTTACGGCAAACATTGTGGTTGAAAAAGGCGGGAGATTTGAAATGGAAAAAGGTGACCTTGGTTATGGAGTCAGAAACATGAAGGTGTCTCTAACTGGTGAGTCCACGATGGTGTGTAACGACTCTAAGATTGGCAGAGTTGGTGACGGGCTTTTTGGGGGGACGTTCGGAGGCTCTTGTGAAGTAGGAGCGGAGACCCCTTACGCCTATGATTATGGGATTACCGTAGAGAGCGGGAGTACGCTCACTTTCGACGGGAGAACCGACATCGCTTATTGGTCAGGCGATGGTAGTGCAGACTCTTGTAAATTATTAATTACGGTCGATGGAGGTTTTCTGAATTTTTCAACGTCGCCGTCAAACGAAGCGAACATCGGAATCGGTGGTGACGTATCTTGTAAAGCCTCGACGGAAATTCTTTTGAAATCCGGTCAAATCAACGTTTACTCCAAGCAATTTAAGCTCGGTAAGAGTTGTCTTGCAACAACTGCAGGTCCCACAAAGAAAATTACAATTACCGTGGAGGGAGGTGAGTTTACAGTGTTTAACAATGACGTCGAGGACAATCTGTCGGGCATCACAGGCCACAATTTAACGATCAATATCGAAGGCGGTATAACCCAATTCCACAGGGGTAAAATTATAGCAGTCAAGAACTCTAGTGGTACTGATCCACTGTCCTCGGTCGTCAACCTGAACGGAGGTGAACTGACCATTGACAAACAAGCCACATTCACCGGCAACATCAACGTAACGGGCGGCAGTCTGACCTTCGGGGAAGGTTGCTACCTCGGCGGTTTGAGTGCGGAAGGAAATGGAAAGGCAGAGCCTGACATGAAAACCGTCACCATTGACATTGCCTCAACGTGGAACGAAGCCGTCGGTCTGAACGGGCTGGACGCGAAGTACATCATCAGCAACGAAGAGACGGGGCTCAAGATCAAGGGGGCGGGTGCCACGCTTCAGGGGCTCCTGGCGGGCAGCACACTCACACTCGGCGGCAAGGACAACACCCTCACCGTGAGCAGCAAGAGCTCCGGCAAAGGGGAAGGTTCCACGAAGGAAGGCAAGACTCCGCTTATCGGATTCGCCGAGGGTGAGGAGAAAGGGACTGTGCAATTCAAGGATGCAGACACCCAAGTCACACTCAACTTTGATGATGACAACTTGAAAACGCTTGCCAAGGCAGCCGAAGAAAACCAGGAAGAGGTAAGCTTCGAGGTGTGGATCACGAACGGAACATTGAAGGATTACGAAGGGGGAAGTGATATTGCCGGTCACTTCATGGTCGGCACCGGATGGGGATTGAAGGTGGAACCCGAGCCCACAGTTAGCGATGCCCAGGACGGCAGACTGATGATCACCGGCAACATCGCCAATGTGGCGTTCACCGATAAGGAGGGAACATTAAGTGAAGCCGAGAAGGCCGACAAGGTGGTTGTCATGGACGACACGACGCTCACCGTGGATGAGCCGGAAGGTACCATCAAACAGTTGGAGGGAGCAAAGGACAAGAACCTCACCCTCGAAGGGAAGGGTACCGTCTCGCTGGAGAATCAGCACACGGCTGCCACAAATGGCGACACCACTTTCAAGGGTGACATCATCACTGAGAATGGAGTTGATCTCAAAAAGACGGGCAATGCGGAACTCGCGGTAGAAGGCAACCTGCAGGCCGGCGGGAATGTCACCGTGGAGGACGGCACGCTGACTCTCGGCGGAGATGACAACTCCATCGACGGCAAACTGAGCATCGAGGAAGATGGTACGCTGCAAGTTGAGGAGGACGGCAAACTCACACTCAAAGGGAAAGACAATGATCTTACGGGTGCTTCATCCGACCAACTCACCGGCAGTGGATCCATTACTGTGGGCAAGGACGGCAAGCTCACGCTCAAGTCCGATATGGTGAATGATTCCGACCTGACATTCGGTGCGGACGCAGGCGGACGTCTTGAGCTCACCGGCAACACACCTGTCGATCTCAAAAAACTGGCTGAGGACACGACCGGCACAGTGAAGGGGGCAGAATTTACCTCAACGGATAAGGATGCCTCCTTTGCAGGTTCCATCGAAGGGAAACTGACCGTGCAGGAAGGAAGCCTTAATATGAGCAACACCGAAAACGGTGGTTGCGACCTCTATGTGGTAGGTAAAGATACGCAGGCGACCATCGCGGCAGGATCGAAGTACCACTCCATCACCGTTGGTGACAACGATCGCGACAACGACAAACTCGTTGTTTCGGCGAATGAGGAGAACGGAAAGGCCGGCGCCGGCATTCGGGTGACAGGGGACATCGTCTTCCGCAGAGGAGCCGAAACGGACTTCACCCTCAACCTGAACGACCCGGATCTCTGGGGAAGCGGTGAGCACGATGCCACGATGCTTTCAACAGAAAGGACCATCTACATCGAGCAGGGAACAACATTCGTCATTGATTGCCTGGAAAGCAGCCTGTCGGGTACGCATAATGACCTGCGGGATGTCGTCATCCTTGAAGGAACAAACATCGAAAATCCGGAAGCCTACAATGCACCGATAACTGCCCGCATTCTCGTAAGCGATGCACTGAGCGAGAACACCCGTGAGGGAGAGAAAGAGGTGGTGAAAGCCGATGTCCGTCTCGGCACCATTCTTGACCAGCTCTACGAGAATGTGAAGATGACGCAGGATGGGCAGAAAGTGTACATCAATGCAGATGCCCGCACGGAAAGTCCATGGATGAGCTACGCCACCACCGGCAACAGCGTAGCCGGTTTGAACCTGCTCTGGAAAGCGCTGAGCAATGCAGGCGGCGCGGTTGACCCGCAGGTGGAAGGAATGTTCCATGCCTTGCAGAACCTTCTGAACGAGAGCCCCGCGGAGGCGCGGCGCGTGATGGCGGCTGTGGCGGGAAGCACGCTCACTTCACTCTCCGCGGCGCAGAGTGCGGCTTTGCGCAACCAAATGGGCCGTGTGCGCGATCATGCCCTGCAGGCAGCCCGCCTGCGCTGCGCCGGTAATGCCGACGAGGCGACTGCCACGCAGCGCCCCTGCAGGAACTCCCACGTCTGGGTGGAGGGTACCAGCTTCTTCTCCGAGCAGCACAGCGTCGGTGATGAGAGCGGTTATCGCCTTAACTCCTGGGGCGGCGCTCTGGGTATCGATGCTCAGGTGGATGCCCACTGGAGCGTCGGCGTGAGCCTTTCTGCGAGCTATGGCGACCTGGAAGCACGTGCGGCAGATTACGCCAAGGGAGATCTGGATACGTACACTGTGAGCTTCTGGAGCCAGGCGAAGAACGGCCGCTGGGGCAACACGCTGCTCTTCACCCTCGGCACGAATGAGGCAGAACTCAAGCGCACGGTGAACTACGGAGCGGGCAGCTACACCGCCACGAGCAACACGAGCGGCAGCAGCTTGGGGGCGATGTGGGAACTCACGTATGACTTCCACCCGGTGAAGGACAACAAGAGCAACATTCTCCAGCCGCTGTTCAACGTGGCGTTGACGCGCACGAGCATGGACGGCTTCAGCGAGAAGAATGCGGGGAACGTAGGCCTTACGACGGAGAAGCAGACGCGCGACACGGTAACGTTGGGCCTCGGTCTGCGGTGGCTGGCGGCGATCAACTCCGCGAAGGCAATCAACCGCACGGTGAGCACGGAGGTGCATGCGAATGTGGCGCAGGACATGGGCGACCGCCGGAGCGTGGCGAACGTGGCGCTGCTGGCAGATCCGAGCTACACGCAGAACGTGTACGGTTCGAAGGCAGGCAGCACGGCGTTCCAATTCGGAGCGGGAGTAAATGTACCGATGACACCGAACTCGCAGATCTACGTGAACGCGGGCGGCGAGTTGCGTGAGCACGCGAACGCATGGAACGCCTCCCTGGGCGTCCGAATGGGCTTCTGAGGAGGGTTCTCGAATCTTTCTCAAAAGGAATAAATAGGTAAATGTAGTTGGCTGCCCGTCGGGGAAACCCGGCGGGCGGTTTGCCTAGTACGATGTACGAGGTACGACGATGGCAGACAAGGTCTGCCTATGTAAGAGGTACGACGTACGATGTACGGTTTGGGAAGTTCCCGCGCCGTGCGCGCGAGGTTGGCGAAGCCAGATCGGAAGAGGAATTGAGAAGCGACATGCGAGTGTAGTGAGAAAGCGGCGATGGCGCAGGGCAAACGCATTAGAAAATGCGTTTGCCTATGTACGATTTACGAGGTACGATGTACGATTTATTCATAATGTGCGCGTTGCGCAGATTTTTTCGGATCATTAATGTATGCTGAGGTCCCTTTAGAGTCATCATCACGATGACCTCTTGCCGTCATGATTTTTGACGCGTATAAACGTAATATCAGTCAATAAGAGCATTTTCTCCGTTGATCAATTTCTCCTCAAATGCGTTTGCCTTGGGCGATGGCGCCTGGCGACGCCCATGTACGCTTTGGAGAGTTCCCGCGCTTGCGCGCGGATTTTACGAGAACGCTTGTTGTCGAGATTTCTGATGCGTACAAACGATAATATCGGTCAATAAGGTCATTTTTCTCTGCTGATCAACTTCTCTCAAATGCGTTTGTCCTAAAAACGAATGCGGGCAACGTCCTTACCGCGCATAGCTGTGGAGGGAGGCGGAAGGGGGCGAGAAGTTCACGATGACAAAAGTGATAAGGACGCAGACGAAGCCAAGAATGAGCAAGAGGCGTCGATTTTTAGCATCCGTAGAAAACAAATGGAAGTAAAAAAGATAGACCAGCCAGGTGATGAGTGACCAGACCTCCTTGATATCCCAGGACCAGTAGCGCCCCCACGCGGCATCGGCCCAGAGGGCGCCGCTGCAGAGACCAAAGGTCATGAAGGGGAAAGCGAAACGAGCGGCGGCATCGGCCGCACGGAGTCGCAACTCGCGTTTTTCACCAAATGCCGCCACCGCACAAAATGCCGAAATTGCCAACAGACCATAGGCAATCACGTAGCTCACCACATGCGGCACAAACCAGAGGGATTGCAGAGCCGGAGCCCGGCGCCAAGAGGTTTGAAGAGGCATACAAAGTGCGCCTATGAGCGCAAGAGCGGCAGCTCCTGCAATGGGCGCACTGAGCGGAAGGTTGCGCTTCTGCACAAGCAACCACCACGCCGGGAATAAAGCCAGCGGGAAGAAACAGAGCACGTGACGCATGTTGCCAAAAGGCGGAGCCTGCGCTGCCACGGTGTTCGCAATGAGCAAGAGAAGACCGAAGCCCCAACCGACCAACAATAGGGAGTTTCCCCGACGCACGCCGGGCAGGCAAAACGCCACGCAGGAGGCAAAAAAAGCCACCACTGATGCAGACGTGAGGATGATGATGAATGCGTTCATGAGGCTATGAACTCCCCTTCTCTTTTGGCGAATCCCCAGACGAACGAGCTGAGCACAAGACCTATGGCGCCGATATAGATGAAGGGACGACCCGGCGCACGGCGCAGGAGGAGCTGCACGCGCCGCCCTGAGGCATCCGCACTCATGAGGTACACCAACCAGCCGTTGAAGGAGAATGGTTCATTCACCCGCAGACGAACCAACCGCCCACCATCTGCGGATGGAGGGTGAGAGCCGTTCTCAGCCATGAAACGGCAGGAGGCCACATACTCGCGCACGGGAGCGGGATATTGCAGAAGCAAACGCGGAGGCTTGCCCGGAAGCAGCAGGAACTTCTCTGCCGATCCCTCGACTTCATCAGGAACCGGGCGAAAACTCGACAGTGACCAGCTCTCAGTACCCAAGAGAACAGCATCCCCCTCCTTCCGCGGAGCGCCGATCTCCAACCAGCGTCCCTTATCGTGGCGAAAAAGAGCGTAAGTCTCTCCTCCCTCATAGGGCTTTGCTTCGTAAGCCTCCACCTGCACGGAAAAAGGCTGCGCACCAATCGGAAAGGCAGGACCGCCAACCACACACGTAACGGGCAGCTCCTGCGCGTGGTAGAAATCGACATAGGCACCAACCAGAAGCAAGACCACAAAAAGATGCGACGCAGAAATCCAAAGACCTGGTGCCTTCATCACACGAAAGCCCAGATAGCCCAATACCCCGGCGATGAGAAGCGACACGAGAGCCAGGCAAATCATGCCGACCGAACCGAACCAAACCACGCCGCCAATGCGAGCAAAGTCGATCGCTCGACCACCGAATAAAAGTACGCCCGGCAGTGCCAGCGCTGCGAGGACAAGAAGGAGCAATCCCACAAGCAAACGAGGTAATTGCCGACGGGCGAGCAGACAGGCTCCGATCAGACAGACAACCCCACCGGCGATTCCTAAACCGAGCATGAACCCGCCGCGGTACGTCTCGGGATGGTCACGCACGAGAAGGAGCGCAACCACGGCTATCAGCAAGGGTGCCACAAATCGCACCAAGGCAAGCAAACCCGCGAGAAATTGGGACACGATAGGACGTGCGGAGGAGGATTTTTGATTCATCACCAGTGCCAGGATATGGTAAAGACGCCCATGAGCGAATTTTTATCCTGCGTACGATAAGTGCGGCTGTGCAGCATGAGCCCGCAGTAATAATCAATCCCACGGCATGAGACCCCCACTCCAAGCTGAGCTTCCGCCTGCCACGGTTTGCGGCTGCAACTGCGCTCGAAATCGTGGAATAGGCCGCCGTCGATGGTCAAGTCTCGCGCCACATAGCGACCACTCACCCCCGCCAGCAGGAAATACGACGTCGCCTCGCGGCGATAGTCCGGCTTGAGAAGGGGATTGAGCGCAAAGTGAGTCGGCTGAATGTTGTTACTGCTCAAGGATGGAGGAAGATTTTTGCCGACGCGGAAGAAGAATCCGATGTAGCCTGCCACAGTGAAGGAACCGGCGCTTTCGTAGAATTGGAGAGCACCATCTGTTTCCCAATCGTCGCGCAACTTGCATTCCATGGCAGGGACACGCAACATCTGCCGCGAACTGAGCTGAACCGTCACCTCGGAGTGGATCTGGTCGGTCCACCCCCGCCATTTCTCCATATCAAAAAGCTCGTGGACAGCATTCTGAGTCTTCCCGGCAAGCGAGGCATTTCCCGTCACACCGACCTGCAGCTCTGTGCTGCAGCCGAAATCCACACCGCGCGTCATGAAAGCTCCCCCCAGTGCCAGGTAACCGCAATAGGGATGCTCCCCCTCCACGCGCCCGAAGGTATGCGTCTCCGGGGTGTACATGGTCTGCATGAGGCTGAGCCCGTACGCACGCGCAGGCTCAGGGGTGTAAAGGTAATCCAGACGCGTTCCATGGGAGTAATTACAGTCCTCGCCGGAGATGGAATCATTCTCGAAGATCCCGCGGAAATGATGCCGCGGCATCGTTGTGTACCCGGGACTGCCCGGCTGCGAGATGGGGTTCGTGCCGGCAGCTAACGCGGCCGCAGCGGTATAGACAAGTACAGGTATCATCCCCATGGTTCGCAGCTTACTCCGGCAGTCGCTGCAGGTCAAGCTCAAATTGCCTATTTACGGGTTACGATTTACGATGATTTTGTAACGCATTTGCCGTGCACCTTATCCCGGAACAGGAATGCAGGGTAAACGCATTAGAAAATGCGTCTACCTATGTACGATTTAATAATGTGCGCGTTGCGCAAATTTTTTCGGATCATTAATGTATGCTGAGATCCCTTCAGAGCCATCAGCATGATGACCTCTTGTTGTCGTGATATTTGATGCGTATAAACTATAATATCAGTCAATAAGAGCATTTTCTCTGTTGATCAACTTCTCTCAAAGGCATTTACCTTGAACAGGAATGAGAAAAGCTTGAAAGCTCAGGGGAGCTATGATAGACTCCCGGCGCCATGACTGCGTTTGAGCATCCCGCATTTGTTCTCTTTGCCGTATTATTTGCCGGGCTGGCTCTGGGACATATCAGTATCAAGGGGATCAGCCTCGGCAGTTCGGGGGTGCTCTTTGCAGCGTTGCTCGCCGGGCATTTCGGGCTGAAAGTACCGGACGGCATCACGGACATCGGAACCGCCCTTTTCGTCTATTGCGTGGGGCTGGGTGTCGGGAACCGTTTCTTTGCGTCGCTGCGCAGTCGCGGAAAATACCTGGTCGTACTTGCAGCTTTGGTCGTCGGCGTAGCATGGCTCACAGCGCTCCTGCTCGGGAAATGCCTCAGTATTTCCCCCGGCATGGCGGCAGGACTTTTCGCCGGGGCATGCACCAGTACTCCGGCTCTTGCAGCAGCAATGGAAGCTTGCAGCGCCACCGGAGCGGATGTGGTGAATATCGGCTATGCTGTGGCGTATCCTTTCGGTGTGGTAGGAGTCGTTCTATTTGTACAGCTTTTGCCGCGTCTGCTGCATCGCAGTATTGACGAACCGATCCCCGCCGATGAAAAGGCGATGGCGGATGCTCACCGCATCGTCGCACGTGTGGTGCAAGTTTGCAATCCGGAAGCCGTAGGGCAGCACATCGACAGCTTCTGTGCAGAGCGCCATATGCGCTGCCGCATCACCCGTATTGTGCAGAACGACAAGCTAGTTCCCCTGCATGGTCACGATTGCTTCTGTGAAGGGCAAAGCGTGCTAATGGTCGGGGAGACCGAGGCACTGGAGCACGACATAGCGATTATCGGTCGCCTGCAACACGCGACGCATCCCCGATCGTATGCGGATGAACGCGCCGACCTGATCGTGCTCTCGCACTCGATGTGCAACAAGACTCTCCGTGAGCTTGATACACTCGGGCACTACGGGATTGTTATTTCACGCATCACGAGGCTCGGCGTCACCTTCATTCCAACGGCTGACACAGAGATCCTGCGCAACGATGTGCTGCGCGTGGTAGGCGAACCGCTGGCCATTGAAACTTTCAAGACCGAATGCGGACACCGCAGCACAGCACTGAACATGGCGGATATCCTCTCCTTGACCGGCGGGCTCATGCTGGGCATTCTGCTCGGGCAACTGCAGTTCAGTCTCGGAGCCGGGCGCGGCTTCTCTCTCGGCATCGCAGGAGGACCTTTGGTCGTGGCGCTCATCCTCGGACATTTTGGGAAGGTGGGGCCCATCATCGGCTACATGCCACGTCCGGTACGCATGCTGGTGATGGAATTCGGGCTTGTGCTCTTCCTGGCCGGGGCCGGAGTGAAGGGCGGAGCCGCCCTCATTGAAACCCTGCAAGCACACGGAATCACGATGTTCCTCGCAGGCGTCGCTGTCACGCTCGTGCCCATGGCGTGTTCCTATGTCGTGGCACGCTATGTCTTCCGCATGGGACTGGCAGAAACTCTCGGCGGCATTTGCGGGAGCATGACCTCCACCCCTGCCCTTGGGGCCATCGCTGCCAAAACTGACCGACAGGAACCGGTGATTGCTTACTCCACCGCCTACCCTGCAGCCCTCATCCTGATGACCATTCTGGCCAAGCTCCTCTGCGACCTCATGTAAGGGCGTCGCCGTGAAGCGACTGCTCCCTCCGATTTTCAGGAGATATAATGGTGCCGGAATTTAAGACAGTGGATTAATCCCCTTTAGCCTGTGCAACACAACAGGCGTGCGTACGATTCAAGCAACATGCGCACATGCAAAACGAAAACATACACAAGAGAGGGCGCTACAGTGCTGAGTTCAAGGAAAAGCAAAGACTTATGTTCAGATAACATCGAAGTATGGCGCTAGTCCGGATTTGATGAAAGACCGGAAGAAGCTATGGAGATGACGGCAGAAAGGCCGGAATACTACGACAAAGAACGACCTCACTCGGCATTTGGTTGCCAGAGTCCTGAGATGTACCGGAGATCTGCCGAGTCCCTGATGGTGGCGGATGTTTGGTGCGATTTTTCCGCTCCGCCGCGAGTCACGCCTGATGTGCACAAAAAGGAGGGCTAAATGGGCTTCCAAGGTGTCGAAAGATGGGCACCGGTTTAATAACAGAGGATTCAGTCCGCCGGCAAATTACTTCTACGGTGCAAAAAGTTAGCATTTTATGCAATTTGGTAGAGGATTTCAAATCTGTCTTCCATCTGGCAAAAGAAGGCAAAAACTCTAATTTTCTCAAAATTCTCGGAGCCCACGGGGTCAGGGCAAACGCATTAGGAAATGCGTTTGCCTAAGTCAACTATGATAATTAAGTTGGGCGAATTTTTGTTTTATTCCC
>CANQJI010000089.1 GCA_947624205.1 uncultured Akkermansia sp.
TTGTAACATTAACTATCTATTCTTAAAAACTCGCCAAATCTTTTTCCTGCGCCTTCAGCGAAATTGACCGAGACCCAAAAAAAGGGTCGTGATACAAAGAAAATATGAGCCATCTGTGCTTGCCGGATCTGGAATTCTTGAGAGAACAGGAGCTTCACTGCATTCCGGTAATATCGTCCATTTTGTTTGCGCGCGCGTTGGCCTATAGTACTTCACGCTTGACAATACGGGATGTTGGGGGTAAGGTGCGCGGGCGATGGCGAGGGATGCAAAGCTGGAAGAATTGGAAAAGCGGAAAGTCTGGCCTTTACTGGTGAGTTATTCTTTGCCGGCAATAGTTGGCATGGTGGCTACCTCCCTCTACAACATTGTTGACGCCATCTATGTGGGGCAGTGGTGTGGAGCGTACGCGATAGCGGCAATAGCGTTGGTGTTTCCGGCGATGAATTTGACGGTGGCAGTGGGTACTTTGGTGGGATTAGGCAGTGCGGCGACTGCATCCATCACCCTTGGGCAAGGGAAGTTTGAGCGGGCAAACCGAGTTTTGGGGCACTGCGTGATTCTTAGCGCGTTGTTTGGGGTGATTGTAGGGTGGCTGTCGTTGCCGTGGTTGAAGGAAATCCTGATGGCGTTTGGGGCCGGGGGAGAAACGCTGGAGCCGGCATACGATTTTATGCTGGTGATCATGCTGGGATTCCCATTCAGTAGCGGATTCATGAATCTGAATCACTTGATGCGCGCGAGTGGGTATCCACGTAAGGCGATGGTGAGTTTACTCATCTCCATGGTGGTGAATGTGGCTATGGCACCGGTGTTGATCTACACGATGGATTGGGGGATGACGGGAGCAGCACTGGCGACGGTGCTGGCACAGCTTGTGGGCATGGTGTGGGTGCTGGAGCATTTCTCGAGGACGCGGCATGTGTTGCATTTTCAGCGAGGAATTTTTCTGCTGCGAGGGGCAATTACGCGGCGTATTTGCACGGTGGGACTGCCTCCGTGTCTGCTGAATATCGTGGGTTGCGTAGTCGTGATGTTTTTCAATTACCGTTTTCTGCAATACAGCGGAGAAATGGGAGTGGGAGCGTATGGTGTTGTAAATCGTGTATTGTTTTTCTTTGCCATGATTGTGCTGGGTATTACGCAGGGAATGCAACCGATCGTCGGGTACAATTTCGGTCTTGGAAACTATAAACGAGTGCGTCGGACTCTTTTCTATGCCATTGTCGCGGCAAGTACGATTACTTTTGTGGGCGCGGTGGGAATGGAGATTTTTGCGCGAGAAATCGTGAGCCTCTTTGCCAGAGCTGAAGACGAGAATTCGCGCAGGCTCATTGAGATCGCCACGCGTGGCATCCGTATTATGGGCATTTGCTTCTCTTTCGTCGGTTCGCAGATCGTCATCGGCAATTTCTTCCAGGCCATAGGACGCCCTGTGATGAGCATTTTCCTGAATCTTACCCGACAGCTTTTCTTCCTTATTCCTGCGATTTGGATATTACCGTCGTTACTTGGGGAGGCGGGTATCTGGCTCTCCCAGACCACCGCAGATTTCCTGGCCGCCTTCCTCGGTTTCACCGTACTCCTTCTTTTCCTCAAGCGTATTTTCCCCAGGAATAACACCGAACTGGATCAACCATTGTACGATCATTCCCCCATACAAGTAAAATCATGACCGACCTTGTTCTCGCCACAAAGAATTCTCATAAAGTTCATGAAATTGCCGCCATCTTGCCGCCGGGGTGCCGTCTTCGCACTCTTGCAGACTTTCCGCCGATGGAGGATATCCCTGAAACCGGGCGAAGTTTTGCCGAGAATGCGGCTATCAAAGCGAAGGCTGTTTCTGCCAAACTTGGAGGCTGGGCGCTTGCAGATGATTCCGGCCTCTGTGTGGAGGCTCTCTCCGGTATGCCGGGTGTGCTCTCTGCTCGCTATGCCGGAGTGCATGGCGACGATGTGAGTAACAACAGCAAGCTCATGCATGAGCTTAGAGTACTACCCGCGCTTGCTCCGTACAGGGCTCGATTTGTTTGTTCTATCTGCTTAGCGCGGGAAGGAGAAGTGCGGGAAACCTTTGAAGGGTGCCTCGAGGGCGAAATCATTCTTTCTCCGCGTGGCGTGTACGGCTTCGGCTACGATCCTCTTTTCGTTCCGAAGGGATACACCCGTACGCTGGCAGAGATGCGTGCGGAAGAAAAGAATTCACTCTCCCACCGCGCGCGGGCGCTCAGACAATTTGCCGTTGTTTGGCAGAAGATCTGCCGTGAAGAGTGAGTCCTGTGGAATCAGAGTTCTCGTCCGAAAACTTCCGAGCGGCGACCACTGGATTCGAGAACAGCGAGACGCTGCGACGGGAGAACAGTGCGGGGAAGGGTGGCGTAATGCAGGCGGTTGCGGAAATAATCCACAGCACTTTGAGAGATGGCGAAAATACTGCGGAATCCCTGGCTGCGGGCTTTATCCTCCACAAAGTGGCAAAGTGCGCGCCCGTAGCCATGTCCTTCGTAGTCGCGACGAATAAACAGACAGCCGAGTTCGGCGCAGGCGTAATCCGGATAGGGATAAAGAGCAACGCACCCCACGATGGTATCATCCAAGGTGTAAACGTAGTAGCTGCTCAGTTCTGAATGAATGGATTCGTAGGTGCGCTGCACAAGTTTTTCATCCACTACACAGCGGGCAATCATGGAGAGTAGCTCAGGGATGTCTTCTTCCCGCAGAGAACGAATCTCGCGGTAGGAGTCGGCGTGCACCATGCTTCCTACGCCTTCTTCGGAAAAGATTTCATCCAGCAGCACACCCCTCCGGCGACCATCCAGCAGATGCACACGGGGGATACCGCGACGGCAGACACATGCTGCAGCCTGGAGTTCCTTTGTTTGGGCGGCATCATCACAGACGCAGGAAGCATCCACTTCGCTCTCTGTGATAGCAAAAACTGGTATGCCATTGCGGGAAGGCACAGGATCGGATTGCAGACAGATGTATTTGGAGGCGCCGGCAGAGACGGCGAGAGCGACGCTGCCCTCATCAAAACGTCCGAACGTGCCTGAGGCTACGATCACTACCTGGCGTCGCTCAATGATTTCCCGGACGCGCTCGATGGCGGGAACTCCGGCGGTGAGTGGCAGTTCTGCTTCAGCAGCGTGGATCTCGCAGACTGCCGCACGATGCATCAGAGCTGAAGCATCCTTTCCCTCTGCCACGAGGACGAGCCGTACACCCAGCTCATGCAGTGCATCAGCATCGAGCAGGACATCGACAAGCTCCTCTGCCTGCAGGAGGGAGGTAGCAATGTGCAGCACAAAGAGACGCCCCTGAAAGTAGGGCACATATTCCAGCACTGAGCGAATGTTGTTTGCCATGCCGGGGAGTAGAGAGAGGAGGAATCAGAGCGATGGCTTTGCATCATCCGGGCTGTACACCGGGGCGTTGTCGTTTTCCGGAGTTTGCTTTCTGCTAGGACCGATGCTTACAATTTTTTTCTTGCCGCGGGGGAGAGATACCTTTTTCTCCGAGATAACGACTCCTTCCGGCAAGGCGCCGGAGACGGCGGAATCCAATTCGTCGGTGCGAGTTTGTTGCTCTTGTTCGTGGAGGAGACGGAGCTGATCACGCAGGGCTGAGAGGAGATCCTGATCACCGAGCAGAGTGGCGCCCTCAGGGTCAGCTTCACTGTCGATTGAAGGCAGAGATGCAAGGAAGTCCTCAAACGCGCTGATATTTGTCGTAGTACGGAAGAGTTGGGAGATAATTTCCTGCTGAATCTCCTGGATCAGGGTTTCGAACAGTCCGTATGCTTCCCGCTTGTATTCCACAAGGGGATCTCGCTGCCCCTGTGCACGCAGGCGCACGCCCTCACGCAGAGCATCCATGTCGTTGATGTGCCTCTGCCACATCTTATCGATGGCCTGCAGCATAAGGGAACGCTCTGTGCGATCTACGTAATCCGGTCGCTCACCGGAGGTCTTCTTTTCGTAGAGTTCTTTCACTCGGGAGCAGATAAGTTCGGTGGCTTGCGCGGCAGTCTTACCCTCCAGAGGGGTGTCAGCGGCGGTCCAGCCGGTCGGGAAAGTGGTATTCACCCACTGCAGTAGGTTGGCGGCGTGCACGGTGCCATCGTGCTCATCGGCGATGGTGTCGTCGCACTTGGCGCGAACAGCCTCATCGAGGATCTCGTAAATCATGATACGAGGTTCCTCGCAGAGCAGGGCATCATTACGCATGGCATAGACGATAGTGCGTTGCTGATTCATAACGTCGTCGTAGTCCAACACGTGTTTACGCCAGATATAATTCCGTTGCTCCACGCGCTTCTGAGCCCCCTCAATCACCTTGTTCATGAGGCGATTTTCCACAGCCTCCCCTTCCTCCATGCCGAAGCGATCCATAATGCGAGTCATGCGCTCGCTGCCGCCAAAGTTGCGCATGAGATCATCTTCAAACGAGAGAAAGAATTGCGAGGCGCCGGGGTCGCCCTGGCGGGAGCAGCGCCCGCGTAGCTGGCGGTCAATGCGGCGAGATTCATACCTCTCAGTACCCAGCACAAAGAGCCCCCCGATTTCTGCCACTCCTTCGCCAAGCTTGATGTCTGTACCGCGACCGGCCATGTTGGTGGAGACGGTGACGGCGCCGTGCTGCCCTGCGAGGGCAATGATTTCTGCCTCGCGTTGGTGATTTTTTGCGTTGAGTACCTCGTGAGGAATTTTGCTCATCTTGAGCATGCGCGAAAGCGTCTCGGAGGCATCCACACTCGCCGTCCCCACAAGCACGGGCTGACCTTTCTTGTGTAGTTCCACAATTTTCGCCACAACGGCGTTGAATTTTTCACGACGACTCTTGAAGATAAGGTCATTGAAATCTTCGCGAATACATGGTTTGTTCGTAGGGATGGGGAGAACATCCAGGTGGTAGATGTCGTGGAATTCCGCTGCTTCAGTCTCGGCTGTGCCGGTCATGCCGGCAAGGCGTGTGTACAGGCGGAAGTAGTTCTGGATGGTGATGGTAGCGTAAGTCATGTTCTCCGCTTCTACCTCCACATTCTCTTTTGCCTCCACCGCCTGGTGCAATCCCTCGCTCCAGCGGCGCCCCGGCATTTCGCGCCCGGTGTTCTGGTCGATAATGATGATCTTTCCCTCCTTCACCACGTACTCCTTGTCCTTCTCGTAGATGGTGTAGGCTTTCAGAAGTTGACTGGTGGTATGCAGGCGCACGCTCGTTTCCTCCAATTTTTTGATGAGTGCCTGCTTTTTCCTTTCTTTTTCGAGGTCGGAGAGTTGTTCGTTTTCGTCGATGTTGACGAACTCCGTGCCGATGTCAGGCAGCACGAAGTCTTCCGGATGTCCGGGACTGATGAGCTGTCGTCCCATCTCCATGAGATCTGCATCGTGGGTCTTTTCATCCACACTGAAGTAAAGTTCTTCTTTCAGCTTGAAGAGCTCCAATTTGCGCGGATCCTGCAGGGTCACAAGCTCATATTTCTCGACCATGCGGCGGAACTCAGGATCTTGCTGCGAGCGCATGTAGGCCCGGTTTCTCGGCATGCCGAGTTTGACCTTGTAAAGACAGCGTCCGGCGGCGTTTGTGTCCCCTTGCTTCGCATACTCCATAGCCTGGCTCATGAGGTTGTTACAGAGCTCCACCTGAGCCTTTACGACTTTTTCAATGACCGGTTTGAGCTTGTCGTATTGCTGCTCCGTTTCCACCACGGCAGGACCAGAGATGATGAGCGGCGTGCGTGCTTCATCGATGAGGATGGAGTCCACCTCGTCAATGATGGCAAAGTAGTGCCCGCGCTGCACCTGTGCCTCGCGTGTAGAAGCCATACCATTGTCCCTCAGGTAGTCGAAACCGAATTCGGCATTGGTGCCATAGGTGATGTCGCAGGCGTATTGAGAGCGACGCAGGTCATTGGGCATCATGCTTTGAATGCAGCCCACCGTGAGCCCCATAAAGTTGAAGAGGGCGCCCATCCACATGGAGTCTCGTCGCGCCAGATAGTCGTTCACGGTGACCACGTGCACCCCCAGTCCGGTAAGCGCATTGAGATACACCGGCAGCGTCGCCACCAGTGTCTTGCCTTCACCCGTCGCCATTTCTGCGATGAAGCCGCGGTGCAGAGCCACGCCGCCAAGCAACTGAACATCAAAATGCACCATGTTCCACTCCACCGGTGTGCCGCAAACGTCGATGGTGCGTCCGCAGAGCAGCTTCGATGCGAGTTTGACCGCCGCAAAGGCTTGCGGCAGGATACTTTCCAGATATTTTGCGCGAAGTTTGTCAAACTTCGGTTCAATCTCTAAAAATGCCTTCTTCCCCGCCTCGATAGATTCCGCCTCCGCTTCCACGTGTGGCAGCCTGGGGAACAAATCCCCCAAGCTCTCAAAGCGTTTGTTAAGTGTGTCTGCGTACCTCCTCAGGTCATCCTCTCCCGCTGCCAGGATGATGCCACGTGGCGGCATATCCAGCGGAGTGAAGCGGTGTAAGTGCTCCTGCCATTCCCGTGTCTTGTCCTTCAAGAAAGCCTCATCCTTGTCCTTCCACGTCTCTTCTTGCTCTAAGATCTTTTTTACGACCGGTCGCAGCCGACGCAATTCGCGCTGATTCTTCGACCCGACGATCTTGTTGAGTATCCACTTGATCATACCTTTTCTCTTCTGGAATTTCCCGCGCCTGCGGGCACGCGTCTTTTTACCACATTCGTTATCGCTTTGCAAGACGAAACATCGAGCAAAAACACTGCTAGTGCCAAAATTAAATGTAGATCTGCGCCTGGGCGGCGGCTTTGGCATAGTCGGCGGAGGCGGAATCCAGCGCGGTGAGGTGCTCCCGCATGCCGACGTTGGTGCGAGTCTTTAGAGGTGTCCTATGTGACCAAGGGGCGCATGATGCGATGCTTGCCATACTTCCGCGCAATACCTCCAGTGTAGTTGAGATGCCGGGCGAGATCAATGAGGGAGGCATCTTCGCGGAGAGAAAACAGCCATGAATGTTCGGACCATTGCGGGATTTCTTCATAGGAAAAACCTTCGTAAAGGTAAAGCCGATTCTCGTAAAAATCCCACAGACTATCGGGAATACGGTCCGCTAAATCCTTGTTTCTTCCCTTTTCGACACTTGTTTCAAGAATGCAGTTGAACACATCGTAGTACATGAAGTACGCGAAAAAAGTAGCATCAAACGGACCATTGCTTTGCGTTTTTCCTGCATCCTCCATCATTTGCATCCATCGCGTCAGGGAGGCATCTGCGCGCGGAGCCACGAACCCATCCCTGAGCCTGTAATGGTAATTGTATTCGACCTTGCCCGATTCGTAGACCTCCTTTTCAGAGACACGTCCTCCATGATCTCTCAAATATTTTGCAAGTGTGTACTCGCAGTGAATGCCCATGCCACAGTAGGTGACGAGGGTCTTGTTGACAAGGAGGTCAGCGAGATCTGCAGCGATGGAAACGCCGTAGGCCTCCAGCCCGTACGTGTCCGGTTCGGTGTCGTAGAATGTTTCCAGTGCGTGATTGAAGGCTTTTTCCCAGTAATCGAACCGCTGCACCAGCCAATCGGAAATGCCGGGAACTTCTGTAATGCCGATTTTGTCCCCATCCCGCGTGAGCAACACTCCGTCATCACTGGTTGAAAGTGCGTACGTGGGCGCCCCACTTGGCACTTGCAGCACCGGGTGATCCAGGCGGTGATTGACGTAATTGGCCAGCCGCGTGGGATTGAATAACTGCGGGAAGTTCATAGCCGGTGAGTGTAACGTGCTCCGCATCGCAAAGCAAGCGCATTTTTAGATACACTTGCTATTTACGGATTACGCTGTTCCATTTTTCGAACGTTATGAAACAAAGGGAGTTGACGCGTGTGTTACTGTGTGTTAGATTGATATCAATCCTGGTGGACGAGAAAAACCGAAAGAAATAGGCATAAACTTCCGCAGGCGGGGGAAAATATCGGTTCGTTTGGCACCGGGTCAAGGAGGTTTTTACAATGTCGAATAATTCTAAAGCAACAAAAAGGATGCAGCTGGTGCAAAAGGCGGTTGCCGGGGATAAGCAGGCGCAGCTTGATCTTGCGCGCATGTACCGGGATGGCGATGGTGTTCGGAAAAACGGGGAACAGGCGATCAAGTGGTATCTCTTGGCCGCCGATCAAGGAGATACCGAAGCGATGTTTGAGTTAGGTTGGCTGTACCACGAGGATGGCAAAAATAACCGAGAGTTCAAAAAACAGGCCGTCTTCTGGATGACGAAAGCTGCGGAAGAAGGTCTCGGGAAGGCTCAATATTGCTTGGGGTGGTGGTACTACCACGGCTCCGTCGGGCGAGTCCGGTACAAGGAAGCCGCAAGGTGGTATCACAAGGCAGCGGAGCAGAAGGAAGCCTATGCCTATGATGAGCTTGGCCTTCTGTACTACTATGGGCTTGGCGTGAAAAGGGACCTGAAGGCGGCGGTACAATGGTACCGCAAAGGGGCGCAAGCAGAACACGAGTGGGCTATGCACCGCTACGCCGCTTTCCTCGCTCATGGAATAGGCGTGCAAAAGAACATGGAATTGGCGATTCAACTGACGAAGGAGGCTGCTGAGCAGGGTGATGCTGACGCCCAATGCTCCTACGGTGACTATCTCGCTTTCTCATCCTTCGGACCTCACGATTACAAAGGAGCCATTCCTTGGTACCGAAAATCCGCGGAGGGTACGAGCGAGCACGCCAACTGCAAGCTCGGGAAAATATACATGGGCGGGCTGGGAGTCAGGAAAAATACAAAAAAGGGGTACGAGCTGATTCGTCGAGCAGCCAAAATTGGTTGTGGCGAGGCTTGTTTTGAAATGTATAAGTTTTACCTCGAGGACAATTCCCTGGTCCGGCCGGACCTGAAGAGAGCCCTTCACTGGCTCAAACGATCTGCCAAAACGAAGGAAGGAACGTATGCCAAGTTGGAGCTTGCCCGCCGCTACCGGGAGGGAGACGGGGTACGCAAGAATGCCAAATTGGCACGCAAGTGGAGTTTGGAGGTAAAGGATATCGATGCCTTTTGCGACATATTCGTGGATTCGGAATACCAACTGCTAAGCGAAGCAAAAGCGGGTGATGCAGACGCGATGTCCAGTCTCGGACGCTACTATCGGGAGCGCGTTGATGAGAACAAGAGCTACGGCGCGCTTGCCCGCAAATGGGCTCTGCGTACGGCGCAAAAGGGCAACATCGTGGGGATGAACGATACGGCAGATTACTACTATCATGGGTCCTACGGCGCGAGACGTTCTTATGAGAAGGGTTTTTTGTGGTACTCTAAAGCGGCTGAACTCGGCAGCGCCTATGCCATGAACTTCCTTTCCGTCTGCTTCCAGGAGGGAAAAGGCACCGAGCGCAATGCCAAAAAAGCCTTTGAGTGGGTGAAAAAGTCTGCCGCGATGGGAGATGCTGAGGGGCAGAACATGTTGGGCGTTCTCCTTCTCGTCGGATGCGGTACGCGCAAGAACGCGAGAAAAGCTGTGGAAATGTTTATGATGTCCGCCGAGCAAGGAGATCCGTGGGGGGTGAGGAATTGTGCGGATTGCATGCTCCTCGGAATCGGCTTCTCCGGAAAGTACAAAAGAGCGCTTCATTATTACAGCAGGTTGGCTCAACAGGGAAGTCTGTACGCTAAGTACCGCATCGCTGAAATGCTCATCAAAGGGCAAGGTACGAAGCGCAATAGGCACGCAGGCTTTAACATGCTCTGCAAGGTGGCTCGCGCCGGGAGTGCGGATGCACAATACGGCTTGTATGAAATCTACAGAGACGGAAGGATCATCGTCCGGAAAAATATGGAGCGCGCTGTGGAATGGCTGACACGGGCAGCAGAGCAAGGATATGACGCCGCCTGCGAGGAACTTGCTCGCTGTTACAGGGAGGGGATAGGCGTCGATAAAGATGCGCGCCTCGCTCACAAATGGGAGCGTATCGCTGCAAAAATTTCTTCACAAAAATGATGAACGAACATCAGATGCTTCAGGAAATTCTCCGCCGCGCGGAGGGTGGCTCTCCGGAAATTCTCTCTTAAAATCCTCGAGCCGTTGCTGCGCGTATTGCGTGGCTTTTTGTTTATCCGGTGAGGTCATGAAACCAAAAATCTCTACGCCGTTTCGAGAGATACCAACACGGAAGCAAGGGCGTTCTGTGATTGTATCCATGCCGTAGCCTAGCAGGCTGCCGTAGTTCCCTTTCTCCAGTCTCTCTCGAACGAAAGCATCAATATCCGCACCAGCAGGCAGGTTCATCTCCTTGGCGACGGCGGCTTCGTTGTAGATGCAAGCCATACCTTCCGCTTCGGCATAGCCTATACCCGGGGGCAAATTAGTAGCCAGATTTCTGACCAGCGTTGGATCAGTTTCGAGGAAAGCAGGTTTGTCGCCTGCAAGTGTTGCATTAAATTGCGCCGTTACTGTTGCGGCAAATCCTTCTTGGGCCACAGAGGACGTATTCCCATACTCCTCTTCCAGTCGGCGACGGACTTCTGACACATGTATTCCTCGTCGAAGTTCTCTCTCCTTTGGGCTTTCTCCTCCGGCGTCAGCCAACGAAGAAACTTCCCGTTCTCGTCGAAGAGAGCGGTCTTCCCTTCCTTGATCATCTGGTTGACTATTTCTTCGTCCGTCAGCATCGTGTGTTGTTGATTGTAGTTCATTTTTTGTGGGTGTTCCAGTCTTTTTTTTGCGGGCTTGTTTGATGAAGTCGGAGAGCTCCTTGGGGGCAGAGGGAGAGAGGCGGGA
>CANQJI010000090.1 GCA_947624205.1 uncultured Akkermansia sp.
CGACCACCGTCAGCAACGGCGGCGACTTCTCCGTAGGGGGGTACATGGATGTGAGCGGGGCAGTTACGCTGAGCGGTGACGGCAGCAGCATAAAAGTGACCGGGGATGCGACATTGCGTGGGGGGGTGACGGTGTCCGGCGGCACATTGACAGTGGGAGGAACGGCTGATTTCCAAGGGACGACGGAGCTGACCGGCGGCAGCATCGAGCTTGAGGGCACGGAGAGCGCCGTCACCGACAGCATTGGCACGCTGAACCTGGGCGGCGGTGAGTTGAGGATCGGGGAGAATCGTACCCTGACCGTCACCACGCTGGCGGGTTCGGGCGATTCGTACGGGAACATTACCGGCGGTGGCGTGCTCAAGATTGCCAACACCGAAGCTGATCTCACCTTCGGCGGAGAGATCACGACGACCACCCTGACGTATGCCGGCGGCGAGCGTACCACCCTTACCCTGAGCAATAGTTTCGCGGGAAGAGCTTTGAACGTGGAGAGCGGTATACTTGCCATTAACGGCACAGCGAGTGCGGGCTCTGTTGAGATCGGCGCCACCGGTGCGTTGTCCGGCAGCGGCACGTTGACGATCACGCCGACGACGGAAGAGGCTGCACAAGCGGGTGGCGTGATCCGGGTGAATACCGGCAACACCGGTCTCACCTGGAACTCCGGGCTGAAGCTCACGCTGACCGGCGCGGAGCCGATCACCGCTGAAAACAGCGCCACATGGAGCTACCATCTCTTCGGCGATCTGAGTCATCTCGAAAACTTCGATGTGTTTGCCCTGGCTGTGGCAGAATCCCTGCGCTCCGAGGGAAGTACCTATGTTTACAATCTCGGGAAAGACGGTACCCTGACTATCGCCGAAGAAAAAGAGCTGACCTGGAACGGCGACGGGGATGCGACCGGGGGGTGGAACGGCACGTGGAAGGTGAGCGACGGTCCCGATTCTGCCTGGGGCGACGGCACTCATTCCTTTGCGAGAAACGATATCGCGATCTTCAACAAGCCGAAGGGCGGCGAGGTGACTATTCAGGGCGACGTGGTTTCCAACCGGGTGAGGGTGGAGGCAGGCGATTGGGAGTGGAGGCTGGATGAAGGGACGGAAGGCTCTGCGCTGGCAGTGGGGACGGATCTCGCAATCTCCGGCGGCAGCGTCACGCTGGAGGAGAGCGACAAGTACTACTTCGGCGAAGGCGTGAGCGTGGGCGAAGAGGGCGAGTTTGTGGTGAAGAAGGGAGACTCGCAGATTCGGTTCGGCGTGGACAAGGGCGTGAGCGGCACGGGCAGTGTGAAGCTCGTGCTGAGCGGCGATGTCGGCGTTTCCGAGGCGGGCTATCTGCTGACGGAGGAATTTACGGGCGCGCTGACATTCGCAACGGAGGTGGCAGATGGTGTGAGCGTGACGCTGGGGAGCGGAGAGGCCGCGACGCTGGCGAACGTGCGGGGCGTGCATGTGGGGAATGGGGTGAAGCTCGTGCTGAGTGAGAACTTGTCCACGACGAGCGGGCAGACCCTCTACCTGGACAACACGACCGGACCGGTACTCTCCTGGAGCGGGAATCAAACACTGGGCTGGAATATGGAGCTGACTGCCGGCAATGCGAGCGTGGAGGCGGGCAGCGGCAGCTTCTCCGGGCAGTTGACGCTCAACGAGAACACCTTCACCGTGGCAAGCGGCAACATGACGTGGAGCGGGGAGGCAGAGGCGAGCGACTCCGGAACAATCGCCGTGGCGGATGGAGCGACGCTGACGCTCGGCAGCTCGACGGATGCTTTGGCGAGCGTGGCGGTGGATTTGGGCGGCGCCACCACCGGCGGTACGCTGAGCGTGGGCACGGCGCGCGAGGGCGGCTATTCTGTGAGCAGCCTGACCGGCGCCCATGGTACGGTTTCCGGTGAGGGAACCCTGATTGTGAACAGCGGTAACTACAGCGGCAGCATTTCCATGACCGGTGGATTGACCGTGGGCGGAGCATTCACCTACGCGGGAACCGGCAGCGTCGGCACGCTGACGCTGGAGGACGAATTTACCCTGAACGGCACTCTGAGCGCCGCCGCGCTGCTGGCAGGGGAGGCGGGCAGCATATCCGGCAGCGGCGCTTTCAACCTGACGGCGGCGAGCGGGAGCTACGCGGGCGGGCTCACCGTGGCGAACTTCACCTACGCCGGCGGCACCTATTCGCTCACCGGACTAGTGGACGTGGCGAACTTCACCGTGCAGAGCGGTACGCTCACCTTCGAGGGGGGCTTCAACTCCTCCGGGAAGGACGCTTCTATCACGGTGAACAACGGCGCGACCCTCGTTCTCGGCTACGCGAGCACGGAGCAAACGGATTACCTGGCCAACACCGTGCTGACGGTGAACGGGAATTTGAACCTCAGAGGCGCGACGGATTCGGACAATGCCACCTATGTGGTGAAGGGGTTGAAAGGCAACAACTCCGGTTCCCAGGTTAAGATTGCCTCCCCTAACGGCACTGAGGACGTACTGGTCATCGATACGACCGGCATTGAAGAGGAGCTTTCGTTCAGTGGTGAGTTCTGTATCAACGGTAGCAAACCGAAGGTTCACCTCGTGAAGCGTGGCGAGGGTACGCAGACTCTTACCACGACGCAGCTCGATACGAGATCTACCACCGTGGAAGGCGGTACGCTCCGCTTCACGGCGTCGGGCAAAACATGGTCCAACTTCACGGTGCGGAATGGTGCGGAGGCCGTGTTTGAGACGGATTGGAAATTCGCCCAAGGACCTGTGATCACGGTGAATGGCGGTTCGCTCACGGTGAATGGCACTGTTGAAGGCGTCAATGCTAGTAATAATAGCCCCAACGCCGGGACATTCAGGCTTGGGACGGCCGATGGCGCCGGCGATGTCACAAGCACGCTGACCATTGGGGGCGCAGCGAAGATTCACTCGCTGCAGATGTACCGCGGAAGCGTCGCAAATTTCGGGAACAACCTGGCTATCACGGGAGAAAACATGACCGTGAACGGCGGAACAGCCACAATAGCCGGGAAACTGGGGCTGGTTGATGCGGAGGACGGTTATAGACTCTCCATCAGCGGAGGCGGCAGCGTAACCGCCGGCTCTCTGGCGGGACAGGGAACCGGTCACGCCGGACGTGTGAAGGTGGGTGATGCCTCATCGAGCGGCACGCTGACACTTGGCAATGCTGAACAAGTTGCAGAAACGGATATTCTCATGGCGAAATGCCTGTGGGTGGCAAATAGCGGAGCGGAAGCTTCTGCGAGATCCACCGTGACGGTTTACGGGGACGTCAACTTGTACCATTTTCTGGAGGATAATCAGGATCGTCAGCTTACCGAATCCACTGCGCTGTTGGTTGAAGGCGCGAGCGATGTGGCCGTCAAGGGAGCGTTGCATGGTAATGGCGACACCGCTGGCACGGAAAGCGTGGTGGTGCGGAATGGCGGCACGCTGACGGTGGACGGGCAGCTTGTGGTGCAGAGAGACAATGCTTTGAGAGTCGCCGGCGGCACGGTCACGTTGGGAGAATTGGCGGGGGCGGCTTACGTGGAACTCACAGACGAGAATAGCAGCTTGACGGTAAACGGAACGCTGAACTTGAGCGGAACCACTGTGGAAGGAGGTACGGGAGAGGCGGGACTCAACGTAAGCGGAGGAGAGCTGATAGCCAGGGGCACTCTTTCCGTGGCCAGTGGTTCCGTTGAGGTCAGTGGAGGAACTCTGACAGTGGGAGGGCTTCTCGATATTAAGGGTAGCAATCAGCTGAGAATTGCCGGCGGCGAGGTCACGCTGAACGGCGGACTGACGGCGAGCAGCGTGAACCTGAGTGGCGGCACCCTGAACCTCTCGGGAGACATCAATGCGAGCAGTGGGATCACGGCTACGGCGGGGAGACTCTCCCTGCGCAACGTGACGGTGGCGGCGACTCCGCTGGTGATTTCGCTGAGCGGCAGCGGCGTGCTGGATTTGACGGCATTGGCAGGGGAGATTACCGACGGCGGGCTGGATGTCAGGATGGCTGTGGAGGGCGCTGATCGGGGCGGGCAGTTGCGGCTGACGGATAGCATCATGACGGCGCTGATGAGTGGGGGCAATGCGGGCAATCTCGCGGGCAAGTTGACGCTGGCTCTGACCGGGGATTACTTCCAGGGCAAGTACTGGAGCTACAAGCTCTTCGACGTGGAGGGCCTCGATACGTGGAGCGCCGCCAAGGCAGAGGAGTTCCTGAAGTCGCTGCAGCTGGGCGACATCCTGCGCGGCAACTACTGGCACGTGACGGACCAGGGCGTGATCACCTACTCCGAGGGCACCGTTCTCTTCTGGGCGGGCAATACGATGAGCAGCACGTGGAACACCTCGAAGGCCAATTGGAAGGAGGAGGGCAAGAGCGACAAGCAGGCGTTCAGTTCCGGCGCGACCGTTGTCTTCGGCACGGCTGACAACACGCATGTGGTTGTGGGCGCGGAACTCGACCCGGGTGATATCCTGGTGACGGATGGCATGAGCTATGAATTAGACGGGAACGGAGCGGACTCTATCATTGCTGCGACGGGGGTTTTGAGGGTGGATGAGGGGGCTTCGGTGGCACTCCGGGATCTTATCTCATTCAGCGCGGAAAGCGCGCTGATTGACGGCGATTTGCAGGTGGAAAAAACCGTCATTGCTTTCGCGCCGAAGTCCATCAGCGTGGGCGGCGCCGGCAGCGCGACCATTGCGGCTTCCCTCGAGTTGGAGAATCTTAGTGTAGCAGAGGGAGGCAATGCCACTCTCACGGGTTCCCTCACTGCGCAGGACGCGGTGATTGACGGCGACCTGCGGCTGGGAAACAGTCTCGGTGAGTTCAACCTGCATTCCGCAGCCGTGAGCAGCACAGGCAGTATCACCATCGCGAGCTCCACCGCAGGAAGTTGGTCGGAAACGGCGATTTCCGGCGACGGCACCGTGGTGCTGGATGCGGGCGGCGAGGTGACCGTTAATTTAACTAATAGCCTCTTCGCTGCACTTTTCGCGGCGGGCGATACCAACGTGCAGCGCGATGCCTCTCATCCGGGCATTGGGCGGTTTGAAGTGGCGAGTGGTACGACGCTGGTGTTGGCCGATAAAAATAATATCGGCAAAGGGCTGAGTCTCATACGGAAGCTCGCTGTGGAGAAGGGCGCTGTTTTGCAATTGAGAGATAATGTGTTTGACCATTCGGATTCCGGCTATACAAACGTCGGAACTCTGGTGCTTTCCGGTGGGGGGACGGGGGATGCCGCTGTTCTGGAAAACACTAGGCAGGGCAACAGTGTATGGGTGAAGTGGAATTGGGAGCTGGAAGGTGATGCAATCGTTCGCAACAGCGGTGGAACTTTTTATTTCACCGGTTCCGGAGCAACTATCAATGCGAAGGGACATACGCTGACGTTGGAAGGAAATGGGGAAAACGACAAGACCTTCTGGTTTGGTGAGGATTATAACACTTCTTTTGGAGGGGCGGCGGCAGGATCCACCGGAACTATTGCGTTGGACTCCCATGTGGCGCTGCAATTCAACACAACAAACGGAGCGAGTTTCGGGGGGTACACCATGAGACTTTCCGGGGGCTCGACGCTCCAAATGAGGCAAAATGCTACGTTCGGCGCCCTGTCGGGCGCGGGGGGCGTGAGCTTTAATAGCGGCATCACAATGATCCTGACCGGCGTGAGTACGGAGGCGTTCACCGGCACGATTGCCAGCGGAGGCGTCGGGACGGTCGCTGTGAACGCCGGGGCAACGTTCCTGCTGGGAGGAGGGGCAAGTGTCGGCAACACGTTGAATGTTCAGGGCACGCTCTCCACGGCGGCGGCTTCGGGTACTGCGACCGTAAAGACGCTCACCCTCGGCGGAAATGCGAAGATTACCATCGGGGAGAACTCGACCCTGAGTGTTACCAATGCGCTGACAGGAACAGCAGGAAATGGCATCGAGGGCAAGGGTACATTGGAGGTGGCGATCGGCGGGGAGACTTCGTATGGCGGTAACATCAGCGCCAACCTGAACTATAGCGGTGGCGGCACGATGAACTTGACCGGCGCCTTCAGCGGCTCGTTGATCAAGGCGTCGGGAGGCACGTTGACTGTGTCCGGGCATATTGGAGAGAGTCTTGATACGGTAGAGCTGGCGGGAGGCACACTGAGGATGGTCGGACCCGGCGACACGCCGAACTTGAGCGTGGACACTCTGAGGGTGAGCGGCGCTGTGGGAGGAGGGCTGGAGGTAGGCGATGGGAAGGTACTGACGGTGGGTCAGGTGGAGGGCGAAGGTAAGTTGACGAACCTGAAACTCGGCAGCGGCGCGAGCGGGGCAACGCTGAAGATGCCGAACGGCAAGCTGACGCTGGCCGGGGCGTGGGGCTGGGGGCAGGGTGCGGAGCTGTTCCTGGGAGACGAGGAGCAGCAGATCACGCTGGGGCAGGGGTTCTCCATCGGGGAGACGAATGGGACGCTGACCATCCACCTGACTGCTCAGTACATGGCGGATTTGGCGAAGAATGCTGATCTCACGGGTAGTGTGAACACCTTCTTTGCGCTGGATGATGGGGTTTCATGGCAGTCGGCGTGGAGCGGTAACTTTACTTTCGACTCGGAGAACAAGCGCTATTACAAGAATATGGGGCTTGATGCGAATGGCTACCTGACCTGGGCGGCTGAGGAAGGTGTCAAGTGGCAGAATAATCCCGAAGGCTCATGGTCGGATAACAACGGGGACGGGTTCGAGAAGCTGCCGGGTACCGCGGGGGAGGTTAATCCCAGAGGGCAGGATGTGCACTTCATGGATGCGTCGTCGGACGATAATCATGACGTGGCAATAGGCGGCGTGGTTCATCCGAAGAACGTGTACGTGAGAGACGGACAATTCACATTCACGGGGGACGGCGGGGGACTGGATATCTCGGAAAGCGACGATGGCGACGGCATGCTGGTGGTGGAAGCGGGTGCGGAGCTGCATCTGGATAACAGCAACACGAACATTCCTGTCGTGATCGTGGAAGGCACGCTGGCGCTGGGGAATGAGGAGGCGTTGCCGGACGGTACGAAGCTGCAGCTCAACGACACTGCCGAAGCCAGTGGCACCCTGAAGTACGACACTGACAGAGTGACCCCGGATGTGAGTGCTCTGGTGGATCGGGAGAACAGCAGTGCGAAGGCCTTGCATGTGGAAGTGACGGAGGGAGTGAAGGCGACCTGGGGTTCGAGCAGCAGTCTGATCGGAAGCAACGCCGGCATGAACATGGCGGTGAACAAGGGCACCACCAAGAAGGGCGAGGGAGAATTCATCCTGGCATGGAAGGAGACGACTGCTGCATCCCACAGTGGCAAGATGACAGTGGAAGGCGGTACGCTGGCGCTGAACGTGAATACCGAGGAGGCGAGTGTTACGATGACCGGGGACGCGGAGGTGAATGAGGGAGGCACGTTGGCTCTCCGCCCCGACGGCGGGATGACGTATGCCGGAAACGTGCACGGAGACGGGACGCTTTCCGTGGAGGAAGGAAGATCTGTGACGCTGAGCGGGACAAATGTCGTGAAGCATATTGACGTGGCGGGGACGACAACGGTCGCTTCGGATACAGCGCTGGGCAGCAGTACGGAGACGGAGGTGACGCTCTCCGGCACCTTGCAGACCTCGGGCTCCGGGACGATGAAAGTGAAGAGCGCACTGCGTGTGCAGGACGGCGCTCATGTGACGAGCAAGGTCGAAGTATCGGGCGCGCTCTACGTGGACGGCGGGACCGCGAACTTCGACAAGGCGACGACCCTGAGCGGCGAGACCGTGGTGGGCGCCGGCGTGGCAACCTTCAAAGACAGTGTCAGCGTGAGCGGCAGCCTGGTCAATCCTGACGGCGGCGTAGACACTCCCACCGGTAGCTTGAAGCTGGGCGGCGCGGCGACGGGGCAAGTGGCCGGCGCGATGGAGGGCTTTACCGGCACCCTGGATACGGGGGACGGGAACACCTGGACGCTCCGCGGCAAGGCGCTGGAAGCTGAGGTGGACGCAGCCGTGGCGGGCAGCGGCGCAGTGGTGTTTGACGGGGCGGCTACCTACGGCGGCGCCGTGAAGGAGACTGTCACCCTGCAGAGCGGCGGCGCGGGCGAGCTTGTGGTTGTCTCGACAGACACGTCGGCAGGCGCTAAACTGCGAGGCTCTGTCACCCTGGGCAACGTGGACACGCAGGCGAAATGGAGCGGCAAGACGCTGCTGGAGGGTAGCGTGATCACGCTGGCGAACGTGGAGTTGGCAGAAGATGGCGGATTCACGACGAAGGCCAACGGCGTCAAGCTGTCCGTGAACACGGCGACATCCCCGGCGCGAAGCTACGCGGCGAGAAGGAGGGCCCGCGATGTTGACGGGGCAGCCTGGGATCCCGTCGTGGATCTCAACGGCATGGATGCCAGGATGCTGGATGGAATCACGGTGAACGCCAACGGGCAGGTGATCGACATTGCCGGCACCTACGAGGTGAGCAGGAATAAGCAGCTCAAGCTTTCCTTCGGTTCGGCGAACGTTTCGGAGGATGCCTCAGATGGCAAGGCTCTGATCGTGGGGCAGGATGGCTTTACCCTGAATGCGGATGACGTGAACAACCGCACGTTGGAGATCGATATGGAGGCGGCAGCAGCAATCATTTCCGCCTTGTATCGCGAAGACGGCAGCGAAGGGACAGCCTACCTGCGCCTGCTGGATAACGGCACGCTGAATATGGCAGACTTCAGGCATGACCAGATCACCGGCAGCCTGGCGAATTTGCTCAGTGCCGTGTCGGGCGATTTTGAGGCGGCCGTGGAGGGAGGCAATATCAAGTTGACCGGTTCGCTGGCCGATGTGTACGTGTCGCACGAGGGAGATTCTGTCGCCTTCTTCGGGATGTTGGAGGGGGCGAAGGCCGTTCTCCTCGCCCATGAGGGGGATGTGCTCCATGTGCAGCGGGGACAAGGCGACGAACCCTCCGTGACGATCAAGAACCTGCTGGGTGTGTGGGATACCACCCTGCGGCTGGAGAACGAATCGGGCGAGCCGCTGACAGTGACCTTCGAGAATGACTACGCCAAGGTCAAGGATCCGGATCAATACGAGACGGTTGAGGGGACCACGGTGGAGGGTATCGATACCGTGTTCCAGGGCTCCATTCTGGCGGATGACAATGTGGACGTGGAGAAGAAGGGCTACGGCAAGTTGACCGTGTACGACAATTATCAACTCGGCGACGGCGGCGATACGACCATCCGTGCGGGCGCGCTGGAGCTATGCGGCGAGGAGAACACCATGGAGAATCTCGTGTTCGACTACGCGGCGAGGGATCAGCAGACGGGGTCGGGTGAACGGTCGCGTGGTTTGTTGCTGGCCGACGGCTCTGTCACGACGGTGACGGGGAGCATTTCCGAGGGAGCCCTCAAGATGGGCGATATCGAACTGGAGCAGGGGGCAGAACTCGTGCTCACCGAGAGCAGCACGCTGAATGGCGTCCGCTTCAAGAGTTACCCGGATGCCGAGGTGGGCGGCAGGATCACGCTGGAAGGAGAGGACGCTGCCCTCACCCTGAATGGCAACGGCGGAGAAAGCAATCCGCAGCTCTCCGGCGTGAGTGTGCGCTTTACCACAGTTCCGAGCGCGGAAGATGATGAGACGCCTTCCCGCGGCGGTTCCCTCACCCTCGGTAACAACGCCGGCATGGATGCTGTCTCGGTGGATACGACCAACGGCACGCTGGACATAGGCGGCGGCCAGTTCAACCATGTGGATAGCCTGACCGGCAACGGAATGATCAAGAGCGCGAGGGGCGGTAAACTCGTGGTGGATCAGGAAGGGACCTTCGCGGGCACGCTGGATGCATCCTCCGATAGCGCCGGCGAGCTCGTGGTGGGAGAGGGCGCGATCTTTACGCTGGACAACGTGACGACCAAGGTCGCCAGCAGGGAGGCGGGCTGGAGCGTGAGCGTGAAAGACGGTGGGCAGCTTACATTGGACGTGAGCGCCGGAAAGGGCGTGATCTTCAATGAGGTCAACCTCGGTTCCGGCAACACGACGACCATCAAGGTGAATACCGATTCCTACACCGGGGACATCATCCAGGGACAATCCATGAACTGGGGAGCGGGCAGCAAGCTGGTGCTGGAGGCCATCACCGGCAAAAACAACACTGACATAACGGCGAATAACACGGAGATCACCCTGGGCAGTTTCACAACGGTGCCGGGAGACGTTGCGGATTTGGATGTGGAGCTGAAGGGGCAGGCCTTCCTGCTCTCGGATGTCAAAGGCGTGGAGATAGAGGATGGGAAGGTCAAGGTGAAGCTCAAGCAGACCGAGGAGAACAAGTTCGAGCGCGCTCTGCCGGGCGGCGAGAAGAATGCGCAGGCC
>CANQJI010000091.1 GCA_947624205.1 uncultured Akkermansia sp.
CCGAAGACCAAAAATGTATTCACTCTGCGAGACCAGCTCGACCACAACTACAAACTGATTGTCTGTGATGAAGCCTCGATGGTGGATGAGAAAATCGAAGCCGATCTCTGCTCATTTGGGATTCCCATCATCTTTACCGGTGATCACAATCAATTGCCGCCCATCTTTGGGGATAGTCGGGTGATGCTGAAACCGGATTTTATCCTGACACAAATCATGCGGCAGGAGAAAGACAATCCCATCATCTATCTCTCCCAACGAGCCATTCATGGATTGCCTCTACTACCTGGCGATTATGGGGATTCCAAGATTACTACGTCCATTGAGGTGGGTTCCAATCTCCTCAAGGATTATGACAACATCATTGTCGGTAAAAACAAAGTCCGTCGGATGTTTATCGATCACATCCGACAGCGTATACTCAAGATCGATACCAAGTTGCCGGTGGATGGAGAGAAGTTGATCTGTCGTCAGAATAACTGGGATTGCTCTCTCGGAGAGGGCTTTTACCTCACCAACGGTACTATGGGCATCGCGATTCACGTAGATTATTCTAGAATGAAGAAGGGTGCCGTTCCGATTACCTTTGTGCCAGAAGTGACGAGACGCCCTGTGGAGGATATCTTATTGGATACCGAGTATATTCGACTTCCTATGGAAGAGGCAAAAGACTACGGCCTCACGCCCTACAATAAGTTCGAATATGGGTATGCCATCACAGCACATCTTTCTCAGGGTTCTCAGTGTCCGCGAATTCTCTTTCTGGATGGATACTTTCACGATGAGGAGACAACGCGGAAACTTCGGTACACTGCAATTACAAGAGCACAGCAGACTGTGCATATTGTCGTGAGTGGCTCCCGCTGGCCAAGAGCGTCTTCATAGAAAGAGAGGAACTTGTATGGCGAAATTCATTTACGAGATTGAGATTGGGCTAAAGCCTGTGTATGGAACCAACCATCTCTGTGTCCAGGTAGAACAAACCGACATTTCGGATGACCTGTACGTCAAGTTTTATATGGTGTCTGGCAACGGAGAGAAGAGCCTCCTTGGTGTCTATCCGATTGACGAGTTCCGTCGGATAATCTCCAAGAAGTTCCTGAAGAAGGTGTGCACAGCGTCGGAACGCGTTTCCTTCCTCTGCGGGCATAGCGATACACAGTTTGATTATACGACAACGTATGTCACATTGCCAAAATGCGCCGTAGGAGAAGATCCAGAACTAGGCAACCAGACGCCAAAGTTCGCCAAGTTCAATTTCTTTGTCGGATCTCACCCAGAGATTATCGGCGATATTCACGACAAAGAAAACATGTACGCCATCCCTCATGTCCGAATTGTCATGACAAGGTCCTATGGCTTGCCGGATGGAAAGATCTTGAATCCGAATCGATGTGAGTTTGAGTTTGACGAGTTGCCGGAGGTTGCTCCTTGGGGCCATCTCATGGAAGATCTCAAGACGATCGCCAAACTCCACATTCGGAATCGGCGCTATTGGCACTACAATTTCAAATCTGGGAGTGAAGAAAAGTGCGACTGAGCATTCATGCTACCCTATCGGCAGCACTGCATGGAACTTTCTCCACTGGCGTAGAGCCCGACGAGACCAACGTGATCAAAGATCTCCAGTGGAATGATCATTTCCTTCGCGTTGAGTACAACGATCCCAATGTATACTTCCTTCCCGAGTATGAGTCGATTCATTTCTATTCCGATGATACAACGCAACCGTCTCAACCCATGGGAAGTTTCAAGGATTACGTGCTGCTCCAGGAGTTTCTCACGCCCTTCATCAAGATGGTTCGCCATCCTCTGAAGAGCAATCTTCGTCGGGAATACACCCAGATCATGCATTATCCGACGGGGGAAGAGTATCGAGTCGTGCTCGGGTATCATGCCGATAAGAATGCCAACCGTTGTGTCATCTTCCTGCGGAAATATAAAGATGGAAGTGACTACGCCGAGCTCTCGTTCTACTCTTCCTTTGAACTTTCCAAGGATGCTCCTCAGTTCCAAGCTATGAATACCCTCTATCAATTGATCCAGTTACAGGTGGAGAACCGAGTTTCTCGAGAGGCGTAACATGATTAGTCGTATTCGGTATACCATCAATGGAAGTTCGATCGACCCGCTTACCACGGCGTCGATCGACTTTTATGAGCCCTATGATCAGGATAGCAAACCAGGTAAATCCATCCGGTTCTCGTCCAGAAGGATCGTCCTCAAAGACAATTTTGTCTCGACGAATAAATACGAGGTGCGATGTGATCCGGGCGCCTTTTACCTAGGTTTGAATTCGTTGCTCAATGACTGCTATTATGGAATCGAATCATCCTGCGGGTATCTTGTGGAAACTCGGATTGCCTACCAGCCATTCTCTCCACTGTCACTTCGCTTCCAATACTATTTTGAGAATAAACACCCCGTTCTCTATCTGGATGCCGTAATACATCGGACCGATCGAGAGAACGGGGCTTTCAAATTGGAATTGGAAGGGGAGATCGTGGAGGATGCATTGCGGGCATTCCGAGAAGTTGTAACTACGATGAACTATCAATCCCTATGGACGCCTGTTTTGGTAGATCAATGTGAGGAGGTGGAAAAGGCACATGGGACAGCTGTTAGGCCCGACACTCAAACTCAAGATCCCGAAAGACCCGCTTGATCTCGGATTTGATCTCTTTCCAAAAACAACCGTGGAATTTGGTAGGGAAGTTACCGTGTTGGTGGGTTGTAATGGCGCTGGAAAGACGACGCTGCTTCGTCTGCTCGAAGAAAAGTTTGCTCGTGACAAGAACTATGTCTTCTGCGCCTATGACAATATGAGCGACGGCGGTCACAATGCCAAGGACAAGCATCTGATGATGGGTGATATGCGATCATTGGCGAGTTTGACCATGTCCTCTGAGGGTGAAGCGATCCGGCAGAATATTGGCGACTTTGTCAAGTTTGTGGGTCGCCGTATCAGCGAGACAAGTTCCTCCCGCCCGATCATTATCACCTTCGATGCTAGTGATTCGGGTTTGTCCATCGACAATATGGTGGATTTGAAGGAATTCTTCCAATTTCTCATCAAAGATGCTGGAAGGCCAGTGTATATCATTGTATCGACCAATTCGTACGAGTTTGCCCGCTTCGAGAGGTGCTTGGATGTGACGACTCTTAATACGGTCTCATTCAAGGAGTATGAGGAATATCGAGAATTCATTCTGGAATCCCGAAAGCGGCGCGAAGCCAAAGAGACGAATGGTCGTCAATCTAAGAAAAGGGGTTATGTCGCAAAGCATGGAAAAGACAACCTGCAATTTGGTAATGGCCAGGGAGACCTGGGAGCAACTGAACATCCTTGCTCGTAGACTCGGCTTTGTGATTCCGTATGAACTGAGCAAGAATGGATCCGCCGTCATCATTCGCGTGTATGGTGTCGACGAGTATATCCGCAAACTCCTATCCTATCTGCCGTTTGCTTCCAAAGGAATGATCCGGGAGTACCGGCAAAAAGCATCGTCGTATCTGGTCGATTCTCTTCACGCGAAGGACGTCGGCCTATAACGAGAAAGAAGCTTGTGATTTCGCACGTCACAAGCTTCTTTTTTGTCATAAAAACGATCGATTTCTCCTGTATATTATAGTGGTATGGAAAGTGATAACGTCCCCTGCAGATTCATTCAGCACGAATGACGTATGAGGGTGCATCCGGAGTTTCCGCTCATTGGTTGTACATTGCCCTGTCTGCTAAAGGTTAAAAGCCGAAGGACACTGAGTTCGGAATGTTACTTTCTTGCGGGGTTATAAGGACAACGCCGTCTGGGTAAGCCGAAAGGAAGTTCCACGATCCTTGGCCGGCTCAGTCGGAAACGTCCGAATCTATGCAGCCCTAACTGCATAGGCTCCCCGCTTTTTTGTTTTTATACGGCCTACAAAAGGCCTCCCCGAAACAGGGAACTAAGAGCGTTTAAGTTCCTATTCTCCAACAAGGGGAGGTTTTTTAGATGACGAAAGCTGATTTCGAGGCGTTCCAGGCAGCACATGGCGAAGACTGCGTCTGCATCGGCTTCGATAACAACCGGCGTCTCTATATTGGCAAATACTACAACAAGCACTGCCCGAAGGCTTTGAAAGATCTGAAGGTTGAGACCTTTGGGGAGACCGATTTCCTGGTGATCCCTTTGACCACCTATGACTACATGGAGCATCCTATCGAGGTCGATCAGTATCTCGCTCTGGATACTGTCCAGTCCTTGTTTGTCAGCAAGACCAAGGACGTGAACGGTGATACGGGATGCCCCGATTTCCGTTTCATGAGTTAATCTATGAGAGGAGTGAACACAAATGGCCAATTATACTTCTTCTCATTCTGGCCCTCAAATTGACGAAGGTGTCCGTCGTGCACTGGAGTTCTCCCAAGAAGATGTGGGCATGAAGGTTCTGAAATCTTCTTTGAATGCACCCTACAATCTGAATGATGTCATTGAGCCCGGCTTCTATAGTGTGGAGTATTTCGAGAATGCTCCTTCCAGCGTTAGCAAGCAGCGTCCGATCCAGATGCAGGTCACCGTTCAACAAGATGACAGTGGCCGCGATATTCTGACTCAGACTCTACCTACCGCTGGTGGCAACGCTTTCCGTTCCTCCAAGGACGGTGGCAGCAACTGGGATGACTGGACTGTCACTGCAGAGCCCGCGTTTTTGGAGACGACTGGTGATCTGTCGGTTGACGGAACCTACTGCGAGCACTATTCCGTAGATTCCTCTGCTGCGATCGTAGCCAACAATGCTCAGTTTAGTCTGAAGATTCACGCTCCCTGTGCTGCTTCTCCGACTCTGGCAGTCAACGGCAAAGACAATGTCTACGACATCGTGGACTCCAAGGGTGTGAAGCTGCGTCAGAATGATTTGATCGCTGGCTCCTATGTGATGCTCTACTTTGGCGGTATTCCGTGGAACTACGAACATTCCAACCAGGATGCGATCGGCAAGTTCTATCTGATCGGCGCTCCTGTCGTGAGCGACAATGATCGCTTTCAGATCGATGAATACGATGTGCGCCTGCATGGTGAATCGGATGACGATACGATCGGCCAGGACAGCACCTGGTGGAGGATCGACTCCGAGAAGCTGATGTCGGATCGTGTTCTGGTCAGCCATGACCCGAAGGAAGACAAGCGTACGCCTCGGCGTATCGTTGCTTCTCACCTGTCTCTGGATCAGGCCAACGCCGTGTCGGACCTTGGAGCTTCTTCCATGGTGATGACCGACAGTGACGGCAAGGTGACGACCACCGATGGTCTGTCCACGGCTGTCGTGAAGTCCATTCACGATCTGCGCAATGAAGAAAATGTGCGCAAGCTGGTTGCCGTTGACGCAAGTGGCCTCTTCTATACGGCCGATGTTACTTCCGAGAACGTAGCCGAGATGGGCCATCTGGCACCCAATCAGGTTGTCGTGACCAATGCGGAAGGTCAGCCGTCTGACTCCAACGTTCCCACTGAGAAGCTGACGGCTCTTGGCGCGCTGTCCAACAGCGGCGCTGTGGTGACGGATGCCAATGGTCGAGTGGTTTCCTCCACGACGACTGCTGCCGAGATCAAAGCTCTTGGCGATCTAAGTGCCAATGGTTTGGTGATTACGGATGCGAATGGTGCCGTGAAGTCTGTTGCGAGTTCTGCGAATGTGGCTGCGAATGCTGCTACGATCCTCTACTCCACGGCTGCGAACATCACCAATCCGACCATCACGGATTTCCCCGACACTTTCAATTCCCAAGACTTCTAATCAATTTTACAATAACTGAGAACGGTGCCGTAAACCCGTTCTCAGTTATTTTTATTTCGAGGTGACACGTATGCCACTGTACAACGATGCTTTGAATCGTGAGAAAGCTGAGCAAAAAGAAGAGGAAGCCGAGCTGGTGAGTGAGCTGGATCCTACTTTCTCCGATGAGCGTATTTTGAACCACGACAGTTATACTGTCAAGAACCGCACGGATTCCACCGTGGCGTTTGATCCTTTTATTTTACAGATCACCGGTATCATGGATTGTAAAAAGAATCCGCCATTCCCGAGAGTGCATGCCGGTAACTGTTATTTGATCACCGGCAAAGGAAAATTTGGAACGATCGATGTCGAAGCGGGAGATCTGATGATCCCTGTCGTCGATATGGAGGAGAGTATCCAAGAGCGATATGCCAATGGTTGGCGTCGAATTCCCAAAGAGATTGCTTCGGTCACGCCGACACAACCCGAGAAAGAAATCGAACACGACGTTCTTCGCGTTGTCAAGAAGACGATCGTCGTCGAAACCCCTGGGGATGCCTGTACATTATTGACCCATGAGGAAGCCTCTTTTGTCTCCGATATCCTGATCAAAGTGGAGACTGATAAGGTAGTTTCTCCTCTGTCGCTCTACTCCACAGCAGCACCCGAAGAAAGTTATCGATTTGAGGAGAGTACGATCAATCAGCCGGATGGCACTTTGTCGTATCGGTACTGCTATCCCTATCTCGAGATCGGCGAAGAGGATCAGATCATGCTTTCCACCGAAGGTCTTTCGGAAGGGAATATCTCCATGCAGGTCTTCTGTAAAGTAACGAAATAAATTACGTCCACGGGTATGAATCACGTATATCATACCCGTGGACGTTAAGACTTTACATGAGATTTTAAATTCCATGCAACGGTAGACGTAACGAAACCGACTCCCCAGAATTATCATGTCGGTCTTCAATGTCCATGTTATCCAAAGGAGGAAATAACCGTTATGGCCAAGGATTTCTCTAAGGGCATCCGCAAGGATTCCGAGTATCTCGACCAGATTGACAAGAAAGTCAAATATCGGCGAGTAGCAATCCAGTGCAGGTGCACTCACAAAAATGATAGCCGCCCCCAGCTGATTCGCACTGGCGATACCAAGTCTGGCGGCAGTCTGGTACGCTGCAAAAATTGCGGCAAAGTGATCGACCTGAGTGTCCATACCCAGGAAGAGATCGATACCGCTTGGCGCATCATTGACTCTCTGTGCGATGTCGCAAAGCTCAAGAATTCCAATCCCCAAAGCGAAGCTCTCGCCAAGATCATCAAGTTCCAGGAAGATTCCTATCACATGAAGAACCTCCTGAACAACGTCATGGCTGCCGATGCGAAGCGCAATGCTGAGCGTGATGCACATCGCCGTGAACAGCGTGAGCAGGGCGAGGTCACTTTCAACGTCGGTGGCGGAGACCATCGTCGTCGGTACTGATCTCGACTGATTCGGCCAGAGCTCGTGGCCATCAGCTGAGGTCATGAGTTCTAATCGTTACGTCTATTCCGTTCAAGCTACCATCTGGAATCTCTCCTGTCCAGATGGTAGCTTTCTTTTTATATAAGTATATCATCAGATTGTTATAGGGCCAGGGTAACTCCTCGGCCCTATAACAATCTCTTAGCAAAATCCAAATTCATTTCTTTGGAGGCTTACAAATGGCGAACCAAATGAAGACGAAAGAAGCACCCGTTTCCAAGATTTTCGATGATGAATACGTTCATGTTGAAAACGAGTATGAGCAGGTGCAGAAATTCATCGGGATGTATATCTCGTATCGAGGGACCAAAGCCGCTGTCCACCTCATGAAGGAGATCTTCAACAATGCTCTCGATGAGGCGGTCAATGAGCACAGTCCCTGTGATAAGATCGATGTCTTCTATGATGAAGAGTCTGGAATCATCACGGTCTCCGACAATGGCCGCGGCATTCCCCATGACATCCTCCTCATGGTCTGTACCAAGAAGCATACGACCACCAAGGAAGGTCGTAAGTTTAATGTAGAAAGCGCCGGCGAGAATGGCGTCGGCTTGAAGGTGACCTGTGCACTGTCCGATTATTGCAAGGTCACATCTTATCGCGGTGACTATGCAAAGAGTATCACCGTGACCGATGGCCGCAACATTGTGGACGGAGACCCTGTCAAATTGAAGAAGCCGAAGACAGGTTTGACCGTCGAGTTTGCTCCGTCGGAGAAGTATCTGGGCAAGTTCAACCTCACGATTGATGACATCTGTGATTGGCTCCGCTGCATCAGCTACATCTGCCCGAAGGGAATCAAGATGAAGTTTATGGCGACCAAGAAGAAGAGCAATGCCGTCATCACTCGTGTCTATGAAGCCCAAGGTCTGGCCGCTGATGTTCGATTCATGGCGCCAGACATTGAAACCGCCCCGGTGGAAGTTGGGTATGATCAAATCAAGGAAGATGACCCTGAGCGAGAATATAAGGTCGACATGGCGTTTTCCTATGACCTGACAACCGAGGGTGAAGTGATCGACTCCTACTGCAACTATGTCCATACCATCGAGAATGGCACGCACGTGGCAGGATGTGAGTCTGCGATTTGCGCTTTCTTTACCAAGGAAGGTGCAAAGCTGGATCCCAATAGCAAGTATCCCATCGTCTTTGAGGATTGTAAGAAAGGGCTGATTCTGGCGGTCAACTGTCGTGCTGCTCGACCGAACTTCTCTGGTCAGGTCAAGGAGCGCGTCGGCAATGAGCACATTCAGACTGATACCCGTAAGCAGATGATTCGGGCGTTGGAAGCTTACTTCGTTCACAATCCGGCCACACTGAAGAAGATTATTGACTATCTCCGCAAGATGGCCAAGATTCGGTTGACAGCGCATTCTATGAAAGGTCTGGATTCCAAGAAGACCCAGACCTGGGCAGACGAGCGCGAGGTTCGCAATTTCGTTCCCCTTTCGGATAGAAACAGTAAGGGCTACAAAGAACTCTTCATTTGTGAAGGGCTGTCCGCAGGTCGTCAGGTAGCATCAGTTGTTGACCATCGGTATCAGGCTGTCTTCTGGGTCCGTGGCGTCGTCCCAAATACCCATGACACGCCGACCGATAAGACGATGAAGAGTGATGTCTTCCGTGACTTAATCAAGATTCTCGGCTGCGGCATTGGGAAGGACTTCCGAATCCAGAATCTGCGCTATGATCGAATCATCATCCTGACCGACTCTGACGTCGATGGAGCCAACATTACCTCGCTACTTTGTGCGTTCTTTGCAGTGCATCTGCCGGATATTATCCTGGAAGAGCGCCTGTACAAATCGGTTCCTCCGCTCTATCTGTTGGAGAATAAGGGGTCCAAGGCAAAGTATTACAAGGGCGTCCAGTATCTCTTCAGCAAGCGCGAGTACAACGACCTCTACAACCAGGCAGTGGCCGAAAATGTACAGCTTTTCATGCCGACGGATAACGATGTGATCACCTATGCGACGCTGGTTCCTCATGAGAACTATGTGCCGCTGACCAAGAAGCAGTCTCTCGGATTCATGGAGCAGAATCTTCGGTATCTCTATCATCTAAATTATTTGGCAAAGACGGCAGGTGCTCCGGTTGCCATCATCGAGATGGTCTGTTGGGAATGGCTGCGCGCCAATGGAGATGTCAAGCGGTTCAAGAAATTGATTGAGCAAGATTATCCCGAATGCACCTATGATATCAAGGAGCAATCCCTGTCTGGTGCTGTGGATAAGCAGTTCATCGCCTTGATCTGTGACCGACTCTTCTTCAAGAGCGCTCAGCCTTTCATGAACGTCATGAAAGAGAACCCCGTATTGATCATCGGATATCGGAATAAGAGTACCGACGTGGATCCCAAGTTTGTGACCATTGGCGAATTCCTGACAATGGCGGAGAATGGATATTCGCCGGACATCAAGCAGAGGTTTAAAGGCTTGGGCGAGATGCCGCACGAGCTCCTCTTCGTCTCTACACTAAATCCGGTCGTTCGTCGGCTATACAAAATCACCATGCATGACGTGACCAGAGCGATGGAGCAACTGGATATTCTGCATGGAAAGACTCGTGCCGATGACCGCAAGAAGATGATCGACAATGATCAATTCACGGTGGATGACATCGATAACTAAAAAGGAGGGTACATATGGCTACCTTCGCATCAATCTGCAGCGGCGT
>CANQJI010000092.1 GCA_947624205.1 uncultured Akkermansia sp.
GTACGATGTACGATGTACGATGTACGATGTACGATGTACGATGTACGATGTACGATGTACGATGTACGATGTACGATTTGGGAGGTACGATTTGGGGTTTAGGGTTTGGGGGTGAGGAGGCGGATGAGGCGGGAGCATTCTTGGAGTGAGTGTTTTTGGAGGGAAGGGGAGCCGCCTTTAAGGTCGCGCGTCCAGATGGTGTGGGTGTATCCCTGGGTGATGAGTTCGTCGATGATGGAGGCTAGTGTGAGGACGTCACCGCCAAAGAAGAGGACGTAGATGGTGTGTGAGTTGTCGGCGTCTATTGGGTCGTAAGGAGCCCAGATGAAGACGATGTTGCGGCGGAGTATGGCTTCACCGCCGCGGCGGATGGCGGTGTGGACATGCATTTCCGGGAGGTATTGGACGCGGGCGTCCATGATGTCAAGAGAGCGGCTGAGAGCGGACATGGGGATGTACGAGGTACGATTTGGGAGGTACGATGTAGGATTTGGGGTTTAGGGTTTGGGGGAGCGGGAGAAGTAGTCTGAGAGGATGATGCGGACGAGGGAGGAGACGGAGCGTTGCTGGGCGGCGGCGGCGGCGCGGAGTTTTTCGCGGAGTGGTGCGTTGATGGAGACGCCGAGCATGAGCCAGCGTGAGGGGCGTGGTTTTTTGTGGGTTTGTTTCATGGTGTGAGTGTGAGTGTGAGTGTGGAATGAGGTGGGCGAGCGCGGGGTGTTATGGTTTATGAGCAAGGTATCCGCCGCGCCCGCCCGGAGGGAGAGGGTTATTATTTGGCGGGTGTGTACCCACCTTCAGGTAAAATTTTTTTAGCGAATTGGTCAGAAAATTTTTGGACTACCTGCTGAGGGGTGAGGCCGTGCTGCGCGGCGTATGCGGCGATATAGACATATACTTCTGAGGGTATATTAAGAGTGATGCCGCGTTTTTCTTTCGGAGTCGATGAGTTGTTGTTCATTGGCGGTGAGTTTAACGTTTTTTGTTTGTTCGAAGATGTAACCGAGCAGGATGCTGGTTACGGTCATGCCTAATTTGTCGGCCACTTTCTTAAACTTAAAGAGGGTTTCATCGTCCACCCAGATTTTAAGTTGTCGCTTTCGTCTGTCTCTCTTGTTGGGCATGAGAGTATGGTAGCAGGTGTGTACCCACCAAGTCAAGAGAAAACTAAAAAAAAAGAAAAAAAGTTTGGAAGAGGCTTTATGGAAGGGGAGAAGAAGCGCAGTGGGGGTGGGGGATATTATTTTTTGAGTTTTTCTGGGAGAGGGGCGAGGTTGAAGTTGATGTGGTCGTAGTACCAGATGCCGCCTGTGGAGAGGTCGATGATGAGGCCCGGGAGACCGCCGAGTATGATGTTGCACCACGTCCAGTCGGATTCACGGGGTTGGAGGAAGAGTTCTGCGGGCTGGTAGCCCGGGGATTCCATGCGGAGGATGTGGCCGCGTTTGGAGCGGGAGAGTTCGACGGAGGCGGGAGTTTTGAAGGGGACTGGTTTGCCGTCGACAAAGAGGGAGGCGCCGGCGGGGTAAGTGGTGACACCGACGAATTGTTTGGAGCCGTTGACCATGGTGGCGCAGGAGGGGAGGAGAAGCGCGGAGGTGATAGTGAGGAGGAGGGATCGCATGGGGAGTGTATGAGGTGTTGTGAGTACAGGCTATCATAGAGAGGGAAGGAATGCAATTATGATTTACGATAAATGATGCGGGGGGGGGTACGGAGGGAAAGTTGAGGGGGGAGGAGTTAGGGGGGTAGAATGGGAGGTATGGATAAAGGAACGGTGATACAGCGTGCGCTTGAGAAGCTGGGTGAGAGGGAGTACGTTGAAAAAACGGCGACAGAAGACCCAGTGAGGAGGGCGTATGATATAGTGGTGAGGCGGTGCAACGGGAGATATAAGTGGAGTTTTGCGCGGGTGGTGGGGAGGAGGGTGAAGGTGCAGGAGAGGGAGGGGAAGCATTGGAAAAAGGGGTATTATGTAGAATTGCCGGATGATTGTCTGCTGGTGGAGAGTTTGACGGATGGGAGTGGGGAGAAGGTGCGGCATAGTGAGTTTTGCATTGAGCCAGAGGAGAGGAAGCGGATTGTGCTGGTGGAGGGGGTGGAAAAAGAGAGTGATTTGTATTTGAACTATACGGCGGATATTGTGACGCTTGGGGGGGTGTTGCCAGATAGCGCGCCGTATTTTTGCGAGGGGGTGATTTGCGAGCTGGCGGCGGAGCTGGCGATAAGTGTGGTGAGCAGTGGTGATTTGGCGGCGGCGTACAAGGCGGAGGCGCGTGAGAATTTGCAGAGGGCGATGGATATAGACGCGAGGCAATGGAAGAGCAATGATCAGCATCCGATGCGGGAGATATTGAGGAGTAATATTTTATGGAGGTAATAGAGTTATGCTATCGTTGCTTGGAAGTTTGATAGGAGGGCTGGGCAAGGCGCGGCAGTATAGCGCGCAGGCGAGTGCGGCGGAGCAGCAGGCGGCACTGACGCGGCTGCGAGGGGAGAGCGCGAAGAATGAGGCGTACGCTACGGCGGCAGGCATTGAGGATACAGACCGAGCGAATAAGTATTTGCGAGGGATGCAGCAGAGGCAGGCGCGTGGGCAGGAGACGCGGGAGGTGAGCGCGGCGCGGAATGCGCACTCCGGGACGAATACGACAGTGGAGGCAGGGGCGCAGATGGAGGATAGGGTGCGGGAGGCATGGGACGCGCAGATAGAGAATATGGCGACGAGTAGCAGCGTGAGCACAGCGAATGCAATGCAAAGGGCGCTGGATACGCGGCGGAGAGGGGAGAGCGCGGCGCGGTGGGCGGAGGTGGAGGCGATGGGGTACGACGCGCAGGCGGAGCAGTACCGGAGTTTGGCGAAGGCGACGCGGAAGAGTGCGCAGAGGGGTTTTATCGGCGGGCTATTGGGGAGCGTGGCAGGGGGGATAAGCGGGTACATGACAGGGAGAGATAATTTGGCGCTTTTGCAGGAGGGGATAGCAAATGGGGAGTACAGTATGCTGACGGCGGATGAGCAGGATGCATTGCTGAGCCGAGCGGAGGATAATGTGGTGCTGAGTACGCTGAGTGGGGCTGGGGATTATGGGAGCATGATGTGGGATTTGCATGCGGCAATGAATCCGTATTTGGCGGGTATGCAGATTGACACGAAGGGGAGCGGGCAAACGTTTTACGGGCTATTGTCGCGGGGGCTGAGCGGGCTGGGGGGCAGCAGGAGAAGGACGAATAATGCGGCGTGGAGCAATTATAATGTGATGAGCGATGATTATGGACTGGGGGCAAGAGCAGGGGGAGAGGAGGGAGTGTCGACGAGTTTTGACGATGGGTATTTGTCGCCTAATTTTTACAATGAGTACCAGCGTGGGCTGAGGTGATAGACGATTTACGATTATTAAAGAAACGACTATGCCAGACGAAGTATACTCAGGAGCGATGTATGAGCCGGGGAGGGAGCAGGGGGGCGGGATGCCGCAGTTGCAGGCGATACGACCGGTAGCACAAGAAGCGACGGCGCAGGGAGCGCAGCGCAACGGGGCAGAGCTTGCCATGATCGGGCGGACGTTGCGGGATAGGTTTGACTATTGCCGTAAGAGCGAGGCGGACACGAGACTACGAGCGGCGGAAGCGCAGTTTGACGCGGAGATGAGAGAGGGCATGGCAGCGCCGTACGGGACGGCAAAGAGTTTGTACGACGCAAACGGGATGCTCAGAGAGGGACGCTACGAGACCATACTAGGGCGCGCGATGCGAGCTGGGGAGAGGGCCGGGAAGGGGATTGTGAACCCGATGGACGGTGAAGAATGGGCGGCGAAGACCCTCAACTGGCAGACGACGCTAGGGCAGAAGGGGCGGAGTTTGCTTGCTATCGATGCGAAAAATAAGGCGCGGACGGCGTACGAGAACCGGCGGAAGGCAGCCTTGGAGGGGAGAGACTTTGCGGGAGCCGAGCAGATATCCTACGAAGCGTACAACAATCAGGTTATCAGCGCGGACGAGCTGGCAGCGGACGCTATAGAATCACGTCGTGGCTTCATGGGCAATCAGATTGAACAGATGCTGGTGAATGGAGACGTCGAAGGGATACAGGGGATGATAGACCGGGGGGAGCTGAATAAGTGGATGACGCCGATAGAGCAGGAGAATTTTTTGCGGCGCGGGAAGGAGATGAGGAAGGAGAAGAGTATGGAGGCGCTGCAGGGGGTGTGGACATTGCCTGCGGAGCAGGTGGGGAAGGCGAAGAGGCCGTGGGAGGTGACTGGGGCGTTTACGCAGGCGCAGGCGCGGCTGATTAACCGGATGATGCAGGGGGAGGATGTGAGTGCGCAGTTGAGGGCGGAGGCGATTAATGAGGCGAGGGCGTATCCGGCGAGCGAGGATTATGAGAAGTGGGCGGCGGGGTATGCGATGCGGTGGAAGGCGCTGGGGTTGAGCGATGGGGAGATTAGCAAGGCGCTGGGGGATGCGCAGGCGAGGCGGAAGAGGATGGAGGGGACGCGTGTGATAGAGGCGAAGATTTTTGAGAATAGTGTGAGGAATTTGACTGGGGCATTGTCGCCGGATAGGGAGGCGGCGCTGATGAAGGTTATTTATGATAAGAATGGGAAGATCCAGTCGATATTTAAGCAGGGGAGCGAGTGGAGGCAGCAGAATGAGGGGAGGTGGGGGATAAGCGCGGATGATGATGAGCGAGTGGCGGCAGGGAAGTATTATAAGCGGAAGTATGAAGCGATTATGGATGAGCAGCTTGCGCTGGTGAATAATAAGTACAATGAGTGGCTGGATACGGAGGAGGGGCAGAGGAGTACGCCGGTGGCGCAGCAGCGGGAGTACCAGGCAATATTTAAGGAGGTGTGCAAGAGGGATATTGTGTTGCGCGATGTGGCTGGGTACGAGAATGCGTATAGGGCGGTGTTGCGGGAGCAGGATGCGCAGCATGAGCGGTATATGCGCGGGGGGTATGTGGAGGTGGATTATTCACAATATACCGGGTATACCGGGCGAGGGGAGGTGGGCATACTGGAGGGTGCGGAGAGGAAGGAGGCGGGTGTGTACCTGCCGGAGGGGCTGAAGGGGAAGGTGAAGGCGGGGAGGGATGGGGTTTTGTGCATTGGGGAGCACGGGGGGTGCCGTGAGTTGCCAGTGCTGGGTTTTGCGCCGGGGGAGCAGCTGCAGATCAGCCGGGAGGCGGCGGCGGAGATGGCGGTGAATCCGAATGAGCCGCCGAGGTGGCAGTGGCAGGTGGTGCGTGCGGATGAGCATGAGCGGCTGATGGAGGCGCAGGCGCAGAGCGCGGCGCGGGAGAATATCAGGCGTGGGTATGTGCCGCAGAGCGTGAGCGCGGCGCGGGTGATGCCGCAGCCGGGGTATAATGAGCCGGCGAGCGCGGAGAGGGTAAAGAGCTATATGGGCCCGCAGCTTGCGGCGCACTATGATACTTTTTTGAGCGCGGCGAGGGAGAATAATTTGGATCCGCGGTTGCTTATTTCTATCGCGATGAATGAGAGCGCGAGGGGGACGAGTTATGCGGCGCGGACGCGGCATAATTTGTTTGGGCGGTGGGATGCGAATGCTGTGAATCCGCGGACTGGGGCGAGGGGGTACCACAAGTATTATCGGGACGCGGATGAGAGTATACGGGATATAGCGCGGCATTTGCGGCGGGAGTATATAGACAAGGGGTTGACGAGCATTGAGGCGATAGGGAGGAAGTATGCACCGGTGGGGGCGGAGAATGACCCACGCGGGCTGAATGGGGGATGGGCAGCAGCGGTGGGGAAGTTTTACCAACAATTATCAGCATTATAAGAACATGGAAGAGATACAGGGGAAGAACCCTTTGGAAGCACGGGAGGATATTGCACGGCAGTTTGATGGGCGTATGCCATGGGAGCAGCAGGGGCATTTGCTCATGACTCCGGCGCCGGAGGCAGACCCGCTGGCGGAATCACGCGCGGCGGGGTATATACTGAGTCCGAGTCCGGCAGAGCAGGAGGCAGCGGAGAGGCGGCAGGCATTTGTTGAGGAGGCTGTGGAGGAGGTGAAGTCCTGGAGCCAGCCGCTGATGCAGCAGACGGCGCCGCTGATGGAGGCGAGGAATGAGCTTGCGCTGAGGCGGGGACAGATCGATCAGCTAGGGCAGCGGATGCCGGGGTATAAGGCGTTTGTGCTAGGGGACTGGGAGCAGCACCCGGAGAGGCGGGCTGTGGCAGTGGCGGCGTTTGGGGAGGCGTTTGTGAAGGAGTGGGAGGAGGCGGATGAGTGGGCGCGCGACAAGATGCTTGGGCGGGCGTGGTGCAATGATGTGAAGCGCGGGGATGAGACGGAGCAGGATTATTTGGTACGCCGGAGCGATGCTGAGAATTGCCCGGTGATGGGAGGTTACAATGACGTGATGATATTGTGGCAGAGGGACAGGGAGAAGATGAAGCCGCTGATGGAGCAGGAGGAGGCGGAGAGGGCGGAGAATGAGGCGGCGAGTGCGCGGTTTATGCTGGGGGATGAGCTGGACGAGCAGGCGCAGGGGGTGGCGAGTCGTGCGCTGGCGAGTGTGGGGAGGGTGCGTGCGGCGAAGATGGAGGCGATGCGGGCATGGAGCGAGAGGTATCTTGTGCCGCTCAGCAAGCTGGATGACGGGGAGGAGATACTGCGGAAGCTGGACGGGCTGCGGGATGAGGTTTTTGAGTTTATTGCGGATGACCCGGACAGGGCGGAGCTGATAAAGGCGACGCTTGTGGAGTTTGGGGAGAGGGTGAGCGAGAGTGATGTGGTGAGCGGCGGGGATGAGTTTTTGGCGGCGGTGGGGAAGACGCTGAGTAATTGGTATGACTTTTTGAATAAGGAGGGTGTGCGCGAGATGGCGGCGCTGGAGGGGATGACGGCGGGGTATGTTGAGGGGGTGATGCCGGTGCGCCCGCTGGGGATGCCCCGGGATACGCGGGAGGCATTGGCGGATCAGCGGCGAGCGGCGAGGGAGTACGACAAGTACCGGATGAGCGCGGCGTATTTGCGGGATGCGGTGAACAGGAGTCTTGAGTTGGGGGACAACGTGGGCTTTTGGAAGGGGGCGTACCGGACGGGGATGGATGCTTTTGGTGAGACGTTGCCATGGATACTGAGTACCGCGCTGGGTGTGGCGAGTACGCTGGTGGGGGCGAGTACGGAGACGTACGACTCACTGCGGGCGGGAGGGCTGAGCGGGACGGCGGCGGGGGTGGAGGCTGGGGCGCAGGGGGTGATTGAGGCGGGGGTGGAGATGCTACCGTTTGGCGGGGTGGCTGGCAAGCCGATGATGAAGTTGCTGGGACGAGCGGCGCGCAAGGGGAACAGACTGGCGGCGAAGGTGGCGAACTGGGCGGGGAAGGCAACATGGCGGGGCTTTTTGGTGGAAGCGACGGGCGGGACGCTAGAGGAAGGCGTGCTGGAGCCGGTGACGAGCGGGGTGGCGACGTGGGGGACGGGCTGGGCGTTTGACCTCTTCAACGTACCGCACGCGCAGAGTAAAGAATTCAAGGATTGTTTTGACGAGCTGAGCCAGATATGGATGGATAAGAGGCAGCTTGCCGGGACGGTGCTTTTTTGCGCCCTGCTGAGCGGGCGGCAGGCGTTGCCGGGCGGGGCTATTCACGCGGAGATTAACTGGAACCGAGTGAACAGGAGATTGCTGGATGCGCAGGGGTACACGGCGGAACAGGTTGAGCGGATTATGGCGCAGCCGGGAGAAAGCCGGGAGGAGGTAGCGAAGGAGTTGTACGACAAAAACTGGAAGGAGGACGCAGCCGGGACGGCAAAGCGAGTGCTGGAGGCGAACCGGGCGATTGCCGCGAGTGGTGAGGCGTTGAGCTACACCGGAGCTATCAGCGTGACGGACGGCGGGAAGCAGATTGGAGATATTTTACAGGGTGCGTTTAAGAAGGAATGGAATGCGCTGGCGAGCAAGGGGCAGTTGCCGACGGTGACGCGGAATGAGGACGGTACCTTCCACATCCGAAAGCTGGACGGCGTGACAAAGGAGACAGTCTTTGAAACGGACATGACCGAGACGGAGGCGGATGCTTATTTGCGGGTGGAGATAGGGAAGCAGGAGGACGCGCAGAGGGCGGAGAACCGGAAGAAGTATGGGAAGCTGAAATGGTATGATTTGCGGGCGGATATTCTGCGGACGATACAGAAGAAAGCAGGCAAGGCGGCGGAGGATGCTGTGGCGGCGACGGAGGGGGAGACGGGGATTCATATCGAGGATGTGACGAAGCAGTTGCCCGAGTGGATCGCGAAGAGGATTGAGAAGCGGGGAGCGATTGACAGGCAGGCGGCGGAAGACATCACTGCGTGGGCTATTGGGCTTATCGATGAGCTGACGGGCAAAGGCATGACGCTGGAGCAGGCGCGCGCGCAACGATGGGACGGTGCGGAGGCGAGCGGACACGTGCGGACGCTGGGCGACTGGACGTCATTTGCGCAGAGTTTTGTGAACAGGACGGAGCTGGCGGGGATGGAGAATGCGGTGATACCGGTTTTCCGGACGTCACGCGGATTGGAGAGGATGGCGGACGGCAGGCGGATTTTGGGGCAGACGCTTTTCACGGCGGGCGGGGCGAGCGGGACGGGGATCCTGGAGGATGTGACGGAGAGTGTGCTGGCGCAGATGCTGGATGAACGGGCGCGGACAATTTTTGAGGAGAGTGACGGCAATATCAACGGGCGGGACGCCGGGCAGCAGGCTGTGAACGAGCTGGCGGAGCAACTGGAGCGGGCGCGGGAGCAGGTGCTGAAAGCTGACCCGGCAGCGAAGGTGGAGAAAATAAAGCGGGATGCGCAGGGGAATGCCGACAGGATGAGCGTGGTTGAGGCGATGAGTACGCTAGCGGTGAGCAAGTATATGGGTAGCAACGTGGTGCCGGAGTGGATGGAGCAGTTGCAGGATTTTGCGGATGGGTTGCTGGAGGCGAGTACGGCTATCGGGACGGTGCAGAGGGCATACGCGGCGGCGTTGCAGGCGGAGGGGAATGAGGCGGTGAAGTATATCGACGATGTGCTGAACAGGATGGGGGTGACGGTGCAGAATGTTTTTTCGCAGGCGCGGCTGGAGGCGACGGAGAGCGTGGCGCAGAGTACGAGCGAGGCGCGCGCGGAAGCGGATGCAAAAGCGGCGGGGAATCCCATGCCGGGAGTGGGACAGGCGCAGAGGCAGGCGGAGGAGAATGAGAGGGCGATTGAGGAACATGAGCGGGCGAGAGCGAGCGCGCAGGCGGTAGAGGGGAGTCAAGTGACGCAGGATGAGGCGGCGCGGCAGGCGCAGACGCATTTGCTGACGGCGGATCCGGAGGCGGTGCAGGCGCCGGGGGTGGTGCGGGGTGTGTTTGTGAATGATGCGTGTGTGTATAACGCGGGAGGCGGGTATTATGCGGGGATGGTGCGCAAGGGGGATATTAAGCTGGGGCTGAAGCAGGTGAAGCAGGGGGAGACGGGGAAGTATGGAGAGCTTGCGGGGCGTGAGCTGACGGGAGATTTTGAGCAGAGCGCGGCGCCGCTTTATTTGTGGCTACGGAAGGATGGGACGCTGGAGCTTATCAGCGGGAGGCACCGGTTTGCGAAGATGATGGAGGATAGCAAGGTGGAGGCGCATATGTGCTATGTGTTTGTGGAGGATGCGGCGCATGATGAGAGGTGGGCGACGATGCTGGATTATGAGAATAATATGCGGGATGACCAGGCGGATGAGAAGACAGCGGCGGTGTATATACGGACGATGCCGCAGAGTGACGGGGAGTTGTACAGGAAGGGGTTGCTGAGGAATGCGACGAAGAGTAAGCGTGGGAT
>CANQJI010000093.1 GCA_947624205.1 uncultured Akkermansia sp.
GGAATGGGGAGGCAGAAAGCCGCCCCATAGGCGCAGCAGTATTCTCACCACCGCACAAAAAAAATTTACTTCCCCCCCTTAATTATGGTTGACTTCGTAAATCGTACATAGGCGCTGCCAAGCGCCACCGTTCCTGCCGCATTCGTGCGATGCGCGAAGGATGAGCTCGTGGCTTGTTTTCTTGTTTTCTCCTGTCACAACGCCTGAAAACGTCGCTTGACCTCGCTGAGGGGCAGAGGGATCATCGTCGGCTTGCCGCGCGGTGTGCAGTAAGGGATATCGCATCGCAGGAGTTCGTGCAGCAGTTGCAGGGGGTTCTGCAGCCATGCAGAGGTGTCTTCTCTCCTGGCGCAGGAGATAGCAATTCGTCCGGCGAAGAGTTCGAAGGGATCGCGTGTGCGCTTCAGTCGCACTTCGCCGACGCTGAATGTCTTGATCATGTCTGCCACAAAAACGTCCACTTCATCCAGTTTCAGGAAGCCGGGCACTCCCTCCACGCGCAGAGTTTTGGCGCCGAAGAGCCCCACGCGGAAGCCTGCCCGCGTGAAGAGCGGCAGCAGTTCCTTTACCACTGCGGCGTCCCGCGCATCCAGCTCCGTAAAGACTGGGGAGAGCAGCTGCTGAGTCATCACGGGCTGTTTGTGCTGCCCTACCAATTGCTCAAAAATGATGCGCTCGCGGGCGGCCGTAGCAGAGAGAACCACGAGGCCTTCGGAGTTTTCGAAGACGGCAAATCGATCCGGCAGGAGTCCCCAGAAGCGGAAGGGAAAATCGGCTGCTGCTTTGGGTTCCGCGGTCCGGGAAGTTTTTTCGGCAGGGGGGAGTTCCAGTTCCTGCTGTTCCGGGTCGTTCACCAGCCGCAGAGGCGGCAGTGTTGCGCTCGGCGGCTCCGTTTCCGGGGGGGCTTCATGGCGACGCGTCGCGGCGTCGCCGAGGTCTGCCGGAGAGTCGGCGTGATCCGCCGGCGGTGGGGGTGGATCCGTCGAAAAACGCGGTTCTTTCCCGCTCGTCCGGTCGTCCCGCGCATGGTCGGTCAGGGTTCCGGCGACGGATTCGATCACGGCGGACACCACGTCGGACAGACGCCGGAAACGCACCTCGCGCTTGGCCGGGTGCACGTTTACATCCACGAGCGCCGGCTCTATGTCCAGATTCAGGAAAAAGACGGGGTGCAGATCGGTGGGGAATCCGCCGAAACCATCCCGCACCGCGCGCAGAATATTCTTATCCTCGATGGGGCGTCCATTGAGGAAGATATACTGGAGTCGCCTGTTGCGGCGCGCTTCGTTGAGCGGCAGGATGAAGCCGGTCACGTGTACGCCGTTCGCGAGGGTGGGGCGCAGCCTCAGCAGCTTTTCTGCAAGCTCCTGCCCGAAGAACTCGCCGATGCGTTGCCGCGGATTCTGGGTGGCTGCCACATCAAACGCCACGCCGCTTTCGTTGACGAAGGCGAAGCGCATGTTCGGGAAGGCGAGAGCATGCAGCCGCACCTGGTGCTCAGCGTGCGCATTTTCTGTCTCCGTGCTCTTGAGGAATTTCCTTCTCGCCGGGGTGTTGTAGAAGAGCTCCCGCACTTCGATATGGGTGCCGGGCGAGCAGCCCGTCGCGCGCAGCTCTTCTTCCTCCCCGCCGTGGGAGATGATGCAGGAGCCCTCCACGTCCCGCGCGCGCCGTGTGGAGATCGTCATGTGCGACACGGCGGCGATGCTCGGCAGCGCCTCGCCGCGGAATCCCATGCTCCGTTGTTCGTAGAGGTCTTCAAATCTTGTAATCTTGCTGGTGGCGTGACTCTTTGTGCAGAGGGCAAGATCCACCCGGCTCATGCCTCCTCCATCGTCGTCCACCTTGATGAGTGCCACTCCGCCGCGGGCAATTTCCACGCGCACGGAGTGCGCTCCTGCGTCGATGCTGTTTTCGACGAGTTCCTTGATCACGGATGCCGGTCGCTCCACCACTTCTCCCGCTGCCACGCGGCTCGCCAGCGCATCATCCATCAGGTGGATGGTAGGCTGCTCTGTGCCGGTCTCGTCCGAGTGTTGCGTCATTTCCTGCTCAAAACCATCGCGGTTCGCGGTAGCAGATAGAGTGCAATCGTCCCGTCGTCGCGCGTTTCGTGGTTCACTTCCGGATTCTGCCTGCCCAGCCCGCCAAACTCTGTCGCGTCCGAGTCCAGCGTCACTCTCCAGGCGCCTTGCTCCGGCGCCGGCAGCAGGTACCCCGGCAGCGCATTCTCCCCGCCCCAGTGGAAGACAAAGAGGAGCCCCGCGCGTTCAAAGGCCATGGCGCGATTCTTCTCATCCATGTTCAGCGGTCGTGCCGGCGGGGAGTTCAGCAGGTCGTATTCCTTCGCCAGACGCAGCATGGCCGCATCGAAGGCATGGAGGAATCGATAGCGCAGTTGTTCGTTATCCACCAGACTCCACTGGCGCCGGCAGTAGAGGTAAGAATTGCCATTGCCCTCGCGCGGGAAGTCAATCCACTCCGGATGCCCGAATTCATTCCCCATGAAGTTCAGCCATCCCTCGCCCCCCGCCGCTAGGGTGATGAGCCGGATCATCTTGTGCAGTGCCATCCCGCGCTCAATGATCAGGCTTTCCATCCCGCATGCCATGTGCGTGTACATTTCCGCATCCATCAGGCGGAATGCTATGGTTTTGTCGCCCACGAGCGCCTGGTCATGGCTCTCGGCGTAGGTGATGTTGGGTTCGCCGTAGCGGCGGTTGGTGAGCGTGTGCCACATGTCGCCCATGCTCCATTCCTCATCTTTTTTCTCCTTGATGAGCTTGATCCAGTAGTCCGGCAGTCCCATCGCCAGCCGGTGCGTGAAGCCCAGCCCTCCCTCGTCCACCGGACGGCACATGCCGGGCATGCCGCTCATATCCTCTGCCACGACGATTGCCCCCGGCCGTATCATCTGCGCCAGCGTTGTCGCAAGCTGCAGGTAGGTGACGGCGTCCACGTTCACGCGGTCATTGTAGTAGCAGCCCAGGTCGGTGAAGGGTTCGTGCCCGTGGTGCAGGTAGAGCATGCTCGTTACGCCGTCGAAGCGCAAGCCGTCGAAGCGGTATTCTTCCAGCCACCAGCGCAGGTTGGAAAGCAGAAACTCCTGCACTTCCGGCTTGCCGTAGTCAAACAGGCAGCTGTCCCAATCCGGGTGCCGACTGTCCCTCTCCCCGGCGTGAAAATATTGCCCGCCCGATCCATCAAAGTCATTCAGCCCTTCCGCCGTGTTCTTCACCGCGTGAGAATGCACCACATCCAGCAGAACAGCCAGCCCCAGCCCATGCGCGGTGTCGATGAGTTTCTTGAGATCCTCCGGCGTGCCGAAGCGATTGCACGGCGCAAAAAAGGAGGAAACGTGGTACCCGAAGGATCCGTAATACGGGTGCTCCTGAATGGCCATGAGCTGCACGGCGTTGTACCCCAGTCGCGCGATGCGTGGTAGCACGTGCTCGGCAAACTCGGCGTAAGTGTGGATGCGTTGCTCCTCCCCCGCCATCCCCACGTGCGCCTCGTAGATCAGTGGCGTCTTGATGCGCGCCGGCGTCCAGCGCGTGTTTTTCCAGCGGTAGGGCGTCGCCGGTTCCCAGATGAGCCCGCAGTAGTCGTATGTCTCCGGATTCTGCTCCGTGTAGCGTATCCACGCCGGTATGCGGTCGCGCCCTTTCCCGTCCGCGCCGACCACGTGCACCTTCACCCGCATGCCGTGCCTCAGTGTATCCGCCGGCAGCCGTATCTCCCAGTTGCCGGCGTCATCCGCGGTCATGGGGTTCGCTTCCCTGTCCCATCCGTTGAAATCGCCGATGAGAAACAGTCCCCGTGCCCCGGGCGCCCATTCGCGGTACACCCACTCCCGTGTCTTGCGGTCCCGGTTGAATCCCATCCGCGCGTACCCCCTCGCCGCCTCCATCACGCTCCCGTGCTTCTTGCGCAGCGCCTCCACCCGGCTGTCGTACAGCCGCAGTCGCGCCAGGATCTCTCGCGTGTAGGGCTCCAGCCAGCTGTCCGCCAGCACTAGCCCGGGTATGGGTGGCCTTCTCATCACTCCTCCATTGTACACAAGCGCCGCGCCTCAGGCAATCCATTTTCTACGGTAAACTTCCCAAATCGTCCATCGTACATCGTACGTCGTACATAGGCGCCGTCGGGTGCTACATTCCCGCGTAACGCGCGCTATAATCCAAATCGTACATCGTACATAGGCGCTGCCAAGCGCCTCCGTCGTCCATAGGCGGCACCAGCCGCCACACTCGCGCGCAAGCGCGGGAACTCCCCAAATCGTACATCGTACATCGTACCTCGTACATAGGCAAACGCATTTCCAATGCGTTTGCCCCGGGTTTGTCGTTGTCAAATAGGGAAAAATATGGTAGAGTAACGGCGTTATGGATCGAGAGAACCAAGAGACAGGGCATACGCATACGATATCGGTGCTGGTCGAGAATAAATTCGGAGTGCTTTCACGGGTGGCCGGATTGTTTTCCGGACGTGGCTATAACATTCATTCGTTGAATGTAGCGCCGTGCGAGAATCCGCAGTTTTCGCGCATGAGTATCGATGTGAACGAGCACGGCGAAAAGCTGGACCAGGTCATTAAACAACTTTCGAAATTGGTGAATGTGGTGGAGGTTGTTGATTTCCGCTCGCAGCCGACGATTTACCGCGAGATTGTACTGATGCGCGTGATGTTCGGCGAGTCGAGGCAGGAGATCCTGGATCTGTGCAACATTTTTGGAGCGAAGGTGTTGGATGCGACGCGCGATGCGCTGACGATCGAGATCTCCGGCGGGGAATTCCGTCTGAAGAGATTTTTGAATCTGATGCAGGATTACGACGTGCAGATGATGCAGAGATCCGGCAAGATCGCCGTGGTGAAGCCGAAAGATTAAGTGAAGCAGCGATGAAAGCAGTACTGATATTCCCGGGACAAGGCGCCCAGAAGGTGGGGATGGGGAGAGATCTCTACGAGGGGTCTCCCGTGGCGCGCGAGATGATGCAGGCGGCGGATCAGGCTCTTGGCTTTTCGCTGACGGATGTCATGTTCAACGGACCGGACGATCAGTTGACGCGCACTTGCCACTGCCAGCCGGCTCTCTTCCTGCATGGGCTGGTGATTGAGCGCCTGCTGCGTGAGAAAGTCCGGGTGGAACCGGTCGCGGCGGCGGGACTGAGTCTCGGAGAATTCACGGCGCATGCGGCAGTTGGGACGATGACCCTGGAGGATGGATTGAAGCTCGTGCAGAAGCGGGGAGCGCTCATGGAAGAAGCCTGCGCGGCGATGCCCGGGGCGATGGCGGCTCTTATCGGCGGTAGCGATGAGGCGGCTCAGGAGCTTGCGGCAGCCTGCGGCGTGGATGTGGCGAATTACAATTGTCCGGGGCAGGTGGTCGTTTCTGGCGTGGTGGAGGGAGTGGATCAGGTGGTAGCGCGCGCGAAAGAGGCGGGCTTCAAACTTGCCAGGAAACTCAACGTGGCGGGGGCATACCACAGCCGGTTGATGCAGAGCGCAAAAGAGAAGCTCGTACCGGAGCTTGCTGCGACGTCGATGCGGATGCCGGACGTGCCGGTGTACAGCAACTTCGCAGCGCGGGCCGTGCAGAGTGTGCAGGATATCCGCGAGACGCTCGCTTCCCAGGTGTGCGGTTCGGTGCGCTGGGCGGCCTGCATGAAGGATCTCACCGACCGCGGGGAGAGGCTTTTCATCGAGATGGGGCCGGGCAAGACTCTTGCCGGCATGATGGCGCGTATCTGCAAAGAAGCACGCGTGATTTCCATCGAGGATATGGCAACGCTGGATCAGGCTGTGGCAGAGCTGAGCAACCTGTCATGATTTTCATTTTGCGCGCCGCGAAAGATTCATCACTTTTTCTCTTTTTGACCACCATGCAGGCGCGAGTTGTCCGTTTTTGCCATTTGTTGCTTCTGTTCGTTTCGGCATTAGCGCTGCCGGTGCTCGACGGGGCACAGGAGCCGCCGCCCGCCGCGCCGCCGACCGACGCCAATCTGCCGCCCCGGATCAATCTCGATCTGCCGGACGACATGAGCGCAGAGCCGGTGGATGAGGAGGAGGGAGTGGTGGAAACGGTGAAACTGGGCGGGGAGGATCGTGCGCCGGCTCAGCAGGAAGGCGTGCAGCAGGATACCACCACCCCGGATTGGCCGGATGATCAACCGCCAACCGATGTGCCGCCCATGCCGGGGACGGATCAGACGCCCACCCCCGGGGAAGACGGGGAACCCGTGGCGATACCGAACACGCAGCAGAAAGAGAGCGGCGAAGACGAGAGAGATCCCTCCCGTGTCGCGTATGCGACGACGCGCAAGAACGCCCGCACGATGTCGCTGACCATACCGGCGCCGCGGGGGATGATCACGGATCGCGAGGGGAATATCTATGCGTGCTCTGAGGTGGCATGGCAGCCGGCGATTGATTACCGCACACTTGTCAATGCGGACGACAGGGAGGTGGTGCGCGTGGGGCGTGAGGTGATGCGGAAGTTTGAGGAGGCGGGCTTCAAGGTGAGTGACAAGACGGATGAGCAGCTGCTGAGCCATTACAAAGATCGGCGTTGGCTGGCGCTGCCCATCGGTTCCCCCGTGCGGGAGAAAAAGCTCACGGATGCGATCCGCAAAAAGGTGGAGGGCATCGAGCACGGGCGTCTCATGAGTCTCTACCTGCGGCTGTACCCGGCCAGAGAGAGCGCCTGTCATATCCTGGGCTACACGGGGTCTCCCGCCAAGCTTCCCACAGGCCCCATCAATCACAATGATCCTATCTTTGAGCGGCGCGAGGGGCGTTTCGGATTGGAGAAGATTTTCAATCAACAACTCAGCGGTCGCCCCGGTCTCTGGCGGCTTATGTTCGATGAACAAGGCCGTAAGATTCTCGATGAGCTCCAGGTGCATCCCTCCCCCGGACACACGCTCGTCACCACGCTGAATATGAAGTGGCAGAGCGCGGCTGAGAAAACTCTGCGCGAGAATACGCTCGGACGCGGGGCTTTTGTGATGGTGGATGTGCAGACGGGTGAGGTGCTGGTGCTGGCCTCGGTGCCGAACTACGATCCCAACGTTTTCATCCCCTCTATTTCGCAGACGGATTACGATGCGCTGCGGACGGATAAGAATACGCCACTGGTGTCGCGTGCCTTCGCCGGCGTTTATCCTCCGGCATCGACTTTCAAGACCATCACCGTTGCCGCAGCGCTGCGTTACCGCGTGATCAATGAACATACGGTCATTCATTGCCCGCAGAGTATCATGATCGGCAACCATCGTTTCCGCAATCACAGCGGCTTTGCCGGAGATCTCAACTGCGTAAGCGCTATTGTGCTCTCCAATAATCCGTTCATGTACCAGGTGGCAGCCACGCGCGAACCCCGCATCGGCGCTGCGCGTCTCTGCGAGACGGCTCGGCGCTTCGGCTACGGCGCCACGTCCGGGCTCCCCCTGGCGGATAAGGCGGGAAATGTGCCGGATGATGCCTGGATGTACCGCAACTACGGACGCGGATTTATGGCGGGAGATGCCGCCAATATGGCCATCGGGCAGGGCGCTCTGTTGGCGACCCCGCTGCAGGTGGCGCACGCGATTTCCGGCATCGCCAACGGCTCCTATCTGCCCAAATTGCAGCTCATTCGCCAGGTGCTCGACCCGGAGGGCAACGTGGTGTACCAATTCACACCGGCAGTGCAGAGCAACCTCACGGATATGTCCGCCGCTCTCGCTGTAGTACGCAAAGGTATGCGCGCCGTGGTGGCAGGCGGAACCGGTCGCCGTGCGTCGCTCAGCTGGATATCCAATGCCGGCAAGACGGGGACGGCGCAGTGGGGGCGCCCGTCGGATGACTGCCGCCTTGCCTGGTTCGCCGGTTTTTTGCCGGCTGACAAGCCGCGTTATGCCTACGCTGCCCTTTACGAAGGACGCCCGCACCAGAGAATTTCCGGCGGTCATGTGGCGGCCGCCATTGTGCGCAATTTCTTCAATGAAATCCGTTCAAGTCTCGAGACCGAGCTGAAAAAGGAGGTGAAGGGCGCCCATCTGCAGCAGGGGGAACTATCTGATCCTGAAGCCGATGCAGATGCGGAAGCGGAGGCTGAGCGCCGGGAAGCTGCCCGAATTGAAGCTGAAAAGCGCGAGGAGGAGGTCCGCCGCCGTCACAGCACCTCCGGCTGGGATGATGGCAGAAGCAGACACTGAGCCCGTCTGCACTCTCTCCCCTTGTTCCGAACACCGACTCCCCCAGGGCAATCGCATTTGATGAGAAGTTAACCAACAGAGAAAATGCCTTGGTGACAGACATCATGCGTTTGTACGCATCAAAGATCACGACGACAAGCACTCTCCGCCACCCCCGCGCGCAAGCGCGGGAACTCCCCAGATCGTACATCGTCCATCGAAAATCGTACATAGGCGGCGTCAGCCGCCCCCGTCCCGCGCACGGCTTCCAAAATTCCGCTTCGCATCTGCTTCGCCACCCTCGCGCGCAAGCGCGGGAACTCCCCAAATCGTACATCGTACCTCGTACATAGGCAGACCCTGTCTGCCACCGCCGCCCGCTGCGCGTGCGCCCTCAACGGGGCCGTCGTGCGTGTTGTACATCGTCCATCGTCCATCGTACATAGGCGCCGCTAGGCGCCAAATTCGCGCGCAAGCGCGGGAACTCTCCCAAATCGTACATCGTACATCGTACATCGTACATAGCTAACGCATTTCCAATGCGTTAGCATCAGTTCCACCCGGTGACGTCGTCAGGTATGTCTTTGATGTAGGAGGGAACTTCCCGCGGAAGGTCGGGGAAGGACGGCTGAGGAGCGGAGGAGGAATCCGACTCGGGAGTCGAAGACGGCTCAGGTTCTCCTGTCGTCGATGTGCCGGAGGTTGTTTCTTCTTCGGTTGTTTTCTGCTGATCCGCAGAAGCAGGAACCCGGGGCGAGGGATTCGGAGATGGATTCAAAATGGGGGTGGGCGGCACGTAGCGGGGGGATTCTTCCGTGTCGGTCTTGTCATTCGAGGGAACAGTGCGTTCAGTGGGAGCGGAGGAGATGTTCCGGTAGAGAAAGATGCGATCACCGGCTGCGACAACGCCGGAGCGTATATCTGCCACAATCATGCCGTTGCGCGGGGAGCTGTCTTCCGCAACCTGCAGATTCGCGATGCGTGCGTTGGAGCCATCTGCCGGGTGCGAGATGATGGTCGCGCCGGGTGAGGGCATAGGACCAATGATGCGAAGAAGAGCGAATTTCTGAGCAGGATAGACCTGTTGGACGGTGCCGAGGTAGAGAGGACGCGGAATCTTGGGAGCTGGTTTTTCCGGCTCCTGCTTTTGGGAGAGGTGCCACCAGCTCTCACATCCCGATGATAAAATCAGCGCCGACGCTATAACCATGACTCGAAATACTTCCCTCATGCTACCAGCCTAACACGCGCGTATGGATGAGTCAAGCAAACGATCGGAAAATCACGGCAACCGCATTTGACGAGAAGTTAACCAACAAAGAAAATGCTTTGGTGACAGACATCATGCGTCTATACGCATCATTAATCATGACAACAAGCACTCTCCGCCACCCTCGCGCGCAAGCGCGGGAACTCCCCAGATCGTACATCGTACACGGTTAATTAGGGGTGTTAAAATACGCGGGACTGAGGTAGAATAACCGCAGTTGCGGAAGGA
>CANQJI010000094.1 GCA_947624205.1 uncultured Akkermansia sp.
TTAGAAATCCCCCCGCCAAACCCCGTTATTATGCGCATGACGTCGTCGTATTGACCACGTTATGGGATGCTAATGATGTACGATGTACGATTTGGGGAGTTTTCACGCTTGCGCGCGGAGACGGCGAAGCAGGGGGCGGCGCCTGTGTACGATGTCTCAGATGCGGGTGCCCTGCGGGAGCCACAGATCAAACACGCAGGAAAATTTTGTGCCGGTACAGGAAAAGCAACAGCAGGAAGAGCAGGCAGAGATTACCAGCCGATACCATAAGCTGGGCAGCCTCTCCGGCATGCGCACACAACCCGCCTATGAGCGGTTCACAAAACCCCTGCCAGAGACTGCGTCCCTGCAAACCCGGGGTTTGGGTGAGGATATAGGCAAGAATGGCATTGCAGCCAAAGACACGCAGGGGGAAGGCGAGCCATCCCAAAACAGTGTGCAAATCAAAGAGCAGGTGGAAGAGCGCAAGTAACAGGAAACACCAACCACTGCTCCACAGAACCATGCTGGTGGTGTAAATATGCTTGATGATCGGCGTGTCGTAAGAGAGGAAGTGACCCATTACCAAGCAAAGTGCTCCCACCCCGACCAGAGCGAGCAAGGAGGAGCGCCCCCATGCTGTTTTTCGCAGAATTTCTCCGGCGAAAACACCCAGGAGCGTGAGCGCTCCAAAAGAGAGAGAGGTGAGTATCCACGTGTAGGGGGTGCCATCCTGCCAACTTCCCTGGAGGGTATGATCAATGAAGATAGCAAGGTTGTCGTGGGGGAGGAAGAGCCCGCCCGGAGAGGAAGTTCCGTAAGGGACAAAACGGAGTAACGCCCAGTACACCGTCAAGCAGGCAAGGCAGACAAAAAGCTGGGTGCGAACACCACCCAATAACAGGCAGAGAGAGGCGATGAGATAACCCTCTGCGATAGCTTGAAGCGTGTTGCAGAATAGGCTCATGTGGGCGGGGTCGGCAGACGCCAAATTGCCCTGCACGAGCATACCGAGCAGGAAGAGCAGGGAGCAGCGCCGGATGATCCTCCACGTGATTTGTCCTGCCGTCATGGATTTTTCCCGGTAGGAAGCAAAGGCAAAGGGCATGCTGGTTCCCACGATGAAGAGGAAAAGCGGCATCACGAGATCCCAACAAGTGAGAGGTTCGCCCCAGTTTGCATGAGAGAGCTGCGCACTCAGGGTTTCTGTTCCGCTCAATTTTGCTATGCTGTGGAGCACTTGAGCTCCTCCGCAGAGGGCAAGGATAACGGTTCCCCGGAGAGCATCAATGGCCGTATTTCTTTTTAATTCTGACACTGTGCTTATTTATTGTGCTGTTGGACGGAAGCGCTCATGTTTTTTTAGCTGAGCAAGGGCTTCGCCGAGTAGGAAAAAGGAACCACAGAGGAGAAGCGGACGCACCGGTGTTTTGAGCGCTTCCGCAAGAGTTGACGGCACTGTGATTGGCGCTGTGCTGTGCTTCCGAACGAGTTTTTCTAAATCTTTTTGCGGCAAGATGCGCGGGGATTGAATGGGAGGCAGAATCCACCCCGCGACGATAGGGTCGAGGATGGAGATGATCTCTTCGAGAGCCTTGTCCGCGGAGCCGGCGAAGATACAGAATGCTTTCTCATCCGCATATTTTGCGCGCCAACAGCTCACGAGCGTGTGAATAGCGGGCGGGTTGTGCGCGCCGTCGAGGATAACACGAGGGCTGATTTCCTCAAAGCGTCCGGGCCATCGGGTGGAGGCGAGGCCTTCTTCCAGCTGCTCCTGTGAGCAGAGAAAATTGGGTATAGCTGCGCGCAGAGCGGCGAGAGCGAGGGCTGCGTTGCGCTTTTGGTGCGCCCCTGCCAAGCCGAGGGGATAAGGACATTCCTCTGAGATGATGCGGCATTCAGTGTCGCAACGTTCCGCTGCTTCATGGATGGCGCGCATGGATTCGGGATCCTGCGGAGCTGTGAGCGCGGCTCGATGCCAGGCTAGGATGGCCGCTTTCTCCCGGGCGATCTCGTAAAGAGTGTTGCCAAGGTATTGCGTGTGATCCAGGCCGATGGGTGTAATGACTGCTGCATCCTTCTGGACGGCGTTTGTCGCATCCAATCTCCCGCCGAGACCGGTCTCAAGGATGATGAGATCCACCTCCTGCTCCGCAAAATAGAGCAAAGCAATGGCAAGGGTGAGCTCGAAGAAAGTGGGCGGGGTTTCCCAATCACTGACGACTCCTCTGACGCGCTCGATGAGTCGCGCTGCATCGGCATCCGGGATCTCTGCTCCCTGCACCCGTATGCGCTCGTTGAAGCGCACGAGATGCGGAGAAGTGAAGAGACCGGTTTTGTATCCCGCGGTGCGTGCTACGGACTCTGCAAAGGCGCACACGGAACCCTTACCGTTTGTGCCCGCTACGTGAATGACCCGTGCGTGTGGTTGCGCTACACCGAGTTCCGTCAGCAAGTGTGTGATACCTGCCAGCCCCAGCTTGATGCCGAACATCTGCGCAGAATACAGCCAATCCAGTGCTTCGGAGTAGTTCATTAACGTGGCAATTTCTCAGTAGCGGTACGTCTCGGCCTTGTAAGGACCATCCACGGGAACGCCCAGATAATCCGCTTGTTTGGCGGTGAGTCGGGTGAGGTGCACGCCAAGTTTTTTGAGGTGCAGGCGAGCCACTTCTTCATCCAGTTGCCTGGACAGCACACGGACGCCGGGTTTTGCCGTCTCTCTCTGCCGCCAGAGGTCGATTTGCGCGAGCACCTGGTTGGTAAAACTATTGCTCATCACAAAGGAAGCGTGGCCCGTGGCGCAGCCGAGGTTTACGAGACGCCCCTCTGCCAGCAGGTAGATGGAGTGACCATCAGGGAAAGTATAGCAGTCAACCTGAGGTTTGATGTTTGTATGTTTCATTCCGGGGGCGCTGACAAGCCGCGCCACCTGGATTTCATCGTCGAAGTGTCCGATATTGCACACGATGGCTTGATCCTTCATCTTTTCCATGTGCTCCAGGGTGATGATGTCGCAATTGCCGGTCGTGGTCACATAGATGTCGCCCATTCCAAGAGTATCTTCCACGGTGAGTACGCGGTAGCCCTCCATTGCCGCCTGAAGAGCGCAGATGGGGTCGATTTCCGTGACAACGACTTGCGCACCGAGACCGCGCAGAGCCTGAGCACATCCCTTGCCCACATCACCGTAGCCGCAGATGACAGCCACCTTGCCCGCCACCATCACATCCGTCGCACGTTTGATGCCATCCGTCAGGCTTTCGCGGCAGCCGTACAGGTTGTCGAATTTGCTCTTCGTGACAGAGTCATTCACGTTGATAGCCGGGAAGAGAAGGCGCCCCTCTTTTTCCATGCGGTAGAGACGATGAACACCGGTGGTCGTTTCCTCCGACACACCGACAATTTCCGGGAGCCACCGGTGGAAAATGCCCGGCTGCTCTTTAGCAATGCGTCGCAGCAAGGCTTTGATGACCCCTTCCTCCTCGCTCTCGGACGCTGTGTTTACCCAGTTGTCGCCGGCTTCCATTTCGTACCCGCGGTGCAACAACAAAGTAGCGTCGCCGCCGTCATCCACGATGAGTTGAGGACCTTTTCCGTCCTCGTGGCAAAGAGCTTTCCACGTGCATTCCCAGTATTCCTCCGCCGTCTCGCCCTTCCATGCAAACACCGGTACTCCCGCCGCTGCCACGGCTGCTGCGGCGTGATCTTGCGTGGAGAAAATGTTGCAACTGGCCCAGCGCACCTTCGCACCGAGGGTTGTGAGTGTCTCGATGAGCACGGCGGTTTGAATGGTCATGTGCAGAGAGCCGGTGATGCGCACTCCTGCAAGCGGCTTTTTTTTGCCGTACTTTTCCCGGCAGGCCATCAGACCCGGCATTTCGTGCTCTGAAATGGTAATTTCCTTGCGCCCCCAATCTTTGAGCGCCATGTTTGCCACACAGTAGGAATTTGTTGCGTTCATTATCGGGGGCAAGTTTATCGTGTTTCCCCCCGTGAGTCAAGACGCACGGTTTTGCACAAGGCAAACGCATTAGAGAATGCGTTTGCCTGTGTACGATTTACAACACGCACGACTGCCCCTGGCAACCGCAAAGCGACTGCCTATGTATGAGGTACGATTTTCGATGTACGATTTAAGGAGTTCGCGCGCCGTGCGGCGCGGGGCGCTTGTTGTCGTTGTATCTGATGCGTATAAACGATGATATCAATCAACAGAGCATTTTCTCTGTTGACTAACTCCTCCTCAAATGAGTTTGCCCTGGGTTTTGCATTTTTGGTTTGCTCCGATGGGGTCGTTGTGCTAGAGTACGGACAAGCAAGTATTCCCATGGCTTCTCCAGCTACAGCCTTTCTGGGTGCCAGCACCTTACTGGGTAAGTATTGGACCCAGCGGCGCCACTTTGATTACCTCATTGACAAGGAGGACTTTCATCGCACCTTTGGGCACAGCTTTCGCACCCTTGTATGCCTCGACCCCGCTGTGGCTGATGGACCAGCCCGCATGCGCCGTGAAGCGGAGAGTGACGAGCAGCAGACTGACCGGTTGCTTCGTCACCTTGCGGATATCAAACCGGAGTTTACCATCTTTGTGACTACTTGCGATATGCTTCCGGATGATGCGGACGAAAATACTCCGCCCTTAGGGAGCAGCGATGATCCCTACGTGCAACGGCGCATTACTTTGCATCGTGAGGTTAATCGACAGTATGGTCGCGTTTTGAATGTTTTGCTTCCGGAGATTGTATCGCACGAAAGTCTTGGCTTTTCCGATCTGATGGACTCCCTCGTGCAGCCCCCAAAGGGCAGAAAGGCTCTTCCCTTTGCCCCCGGGGAACTCCACCAGCTTTATTTTTCCCGCCGCATTCTCGGTGATGTGGAACGCTGTATTCCCCTGGGTATTCCGACTATCATCCCGGCCATGCCGCCTCTCACTACCACCGAGATTGTTCAGGTTCTTGCCCCCTCTCTCGTCAAACGGCTTCCAGATCCTTCTCCTGACCAGCCCAGGGGCTCCTGCCGCTCCTCCATCCATTCCTTCCAGTGGCTTGACCCCAGGGATGGCTATCTCGTCACCAAAGAAGACCAGCTTGAACTCCTCCGCTTCTTTTTCGACTCTATCTGCAAGTGAGTTCTGCGTGGGAGACCGCTTTTGGTTTTGCAATTTGGTGGATAGTCTCAGGGGTTACTCCGGGACGAGCGCATTAGGGAATGCGTTTGCCTGTTTCCGATTTGCAAGGTACATCTCAATGTTTACTTCAATGAAATCCTCAATAGCTTTCACTGTCCCATCAATTCAGTGTGCATGGGGTCGGCGAATGCGAGGATCAGGCGCATACAAGCCCGATGGAATCGTTGCACAGTTTCGTTCAACAGGATTCGATGTGCTTCCATTCGACTAATTTGAAGGATGGAGTGCAGGTTCGAAATTAGGGAGGGAAGAATCATGTATTCCATGCCAGTTTTCGGGAGGAATACGTGAATTTTGCTTTTGTCTGCTAAATTTGACTGGACAAAGGGGGAAACGCTCGGTATACTACGCCAGCGTTCAGGTGACGGCAGGGTAGCTCAGTGGTAGAGCAGAGGACTCATAAGCCTTTGGTCGGGTGTTCAAATCACCTCCCTGCTAGCTTATCCACCTCTTTAACATTCAATCGTTAAGGAGGTGGATTTTTTATATACCCACACCCTCAGCCACCTGCTGAGTCCCCACTCATATGACTTTCTGAACGTTCAGACGTCCAAATTCATGTGTTTTTGCTTTTGGGGTGCTTCCGGCGGACTTCAAAGGACTCGCCTGTGGTTTGAACAATGCTGGATGTGTATGGCATAATTGATCAGCGTTAAATCATTTTGGAAATAAAGGCTTTGATGTGAGATTGACGTTTGGTAAGTCGGAGTTTGTGAAAAAAAGTAGGGCGGGTGCAAAAATTGGCTTGATGCGAAAATAGCGAAGAGTAAAATGATAGTGAGGTTTGCATGGCAGGCAGTTGGTTGAGCATTGTGTAACGTCAAGCGACTGTGAATTGCAGAAACAAACGCAACAGAAGAGAAAAGAAACCATGATTATACGCCATGCAACAGACGAGGTTATCTCCACGGATCTGCGTGGGATGAGTGGAGGGCGGTGCCACGCGCTGGGAATACAACGACGCCTCCGGAATGGAGGTGAAGAAAATCTATGCGGACGGGTGCACCAGATCAAAGATTTACACCGCCGCCGCCGATCGACTTGTCATCCGCGAGAGCGGCGTGTGGTACACGTATGGCTTGGATTTGACAAAGAACATCTGCGAGTTGTAAGGGCAAGAGGGATTCATCCGCACCATCTCTGTACGTACTCACCCTACGGACAGGTCACAGCAAAAGGAGATGGCACCCAACCCGTCCAATGGAGCAGTGAGGTGTATGATGCTGAGCTTGGACTCGTTTATTACAACTATCGCTACTATCATTCACTTGACGGCAGATGGACGCGGAGGGATGAATTTTTGAACTATTCGGGCTTAATGTCTACGCTTTTGTAGGTGCTTCTCCACTCCTTTTGAGCGATTATCTAGGTTTAATGGGTAATGAGACGTGTCAAGACTTTGCGGACAAGTTGACTAAAAATCCGGGTAAGTATTCTGTACATATTCGCCTCTATTCTATACAATATAAATAAGATACTGAATAAGAATATGAAAACTTTAATTATGATTACAATTTTGTTTCTGAGTCTTTTTTCATGTGAACGGAACATCCATCCTAATATGGATTATTCTCAATTTCAACTGGTGTATTCGTACGAATATCACCAAACAGGAGATAAAAAGTATTATAAAATATTAAAATATTTAAGCAGTCAAAGGATGTTAAGCTTTTATGAGAATCACTATATATACTTTTACAACGGCGATTATTATGTATTCCACCGTTATCCTGTTACCGATAAAAGGACAGGAGCTCCCAATATTATTTCGGAAGATGAAGCAGAGAGAATGATGGCGACGAATTTTCCTTTTGAAATGGATTATTCTCAACTTCAACTAGTGTATTCATACAAATCGCACTCTCGAGAAGGAGATGAAAAGTATGATAAAATAATAAAATATTTAGCATCACGGCGAAGAGTCAGTCGTCGTAGGGATCTTTATATATATTTTTATGATAGATATTATTACATATTCCGCTGGTACCCTGTTACTGATAAAAAAGTATTACCTCCCATAACTATTTCAAAAGAACGAGCAGAAGAGATCATGGCAGCGACTCCGTAACGGAAAGTTTGATTATTAAGCAAGAGGTCGTCATGTATTTTTGGGCAGAGTGTATTGCAAGAACATGTGCAACAAGCGAAAGGAGTGTGGGGTGATGTTCACTTAAGCCACGAAGCCAAGCGCGACCTGTTCACGGAAATGAACTACATGAGAGGCGGCTCATTCGTATCACGCTGTGCGTACGATTACGATGAGATCGGACGCCCCACCAAGCGCGCCACCTCTCCTCTCAATTGTGTTATGTTGGATACCCTTGGCTACAACAAGCGCAGTGGAAGCGCCCAACGGCTGGCAGAGCAATTAGACAAAATATAATTTTCGTCATTCGTTATTCCTAATAGTGGTGTCTCGTTACAAATTTTGTGGCCTGAGTAATATAAGGGGGAAAAGGTACTTTGAACCCTCTTGTCCAATTATCTGAAGTCTCGATCCCTGTACATTCGTGCGTTTATCTTGTACTATCTGATCCTGCTATGGAGATATGCAAAAATTTACCCCACCCCCACGCCTCCAAATTGCCGTTATTCACTTTCCATTCAACGCGAAAATGCACGACTCCGCACGTTATAGTCCGAGCCTCCACTGGATCTGCATCATTCGATGATTCTAACCCATAAACCGCATAATATGAATTGGCTCGTCCGGAGCCCACACAGGCAAACGTATGATCGGAAAGCCAAAGAAGCTTTCTTGTAATCGGGGCAACAAGCGGTTGCTTCCCGGATCCATTTCGTTGATACAGATAACGCATCTTTCCCTCTTTCGTTCGTAAAGACACAGAAAACTCCTTGATATCACCTCTGGAAAACGAAATCAAGATATCCCCATTTGTGTTTGGCGCGGATTTTATACACTCGTCCGGAGAGCCATCTTCCGGTCCGCATCCCTGAGGAGGAATAATAGGCGCTTTCTCAATCAAATCGATTCGCCCATTAAAAAGATCACAGTATAGAAAATCATCAGCAGAAGTCACTGACGCAAGAAGACAGGTAGCGCCCAAGAAAAAATAATGAAAACTCCTCATGAATTTTATGAGATTGCGGGGTTCCGTAAAAAAATAAAAGCTTCTGGCTATGAAAGGAACATTTTATTCATCTGTTCCACGAGTTTGTTGGGCAAAGTGACATATACCGTTTTCCATTGGCCCACGCCTCTAACTTGCCATGATTCAAATTCCATTCCACACGGAAGGGAAACTCCCCACAGGACATGGTCCATGCGAGTTGTGTGTTTGGCTCGTCTTCCTTACTGTGAGCGTATATTGTATAGAAAATGTATAATGAATAGTTTTGTTCAGAACGCACACAGACAAATTCATCATACGAAAGCCAGATCATTTGATCGATCGTTGAGGTAACAAACGGTCTCTTAAACCTAGCATAAAAAAAGCGCAGCTTCCCCTCTTTTGTTCGCAAAGCTATGGAAGGGGCTGAAATATCTTTCCTGTAAAACCAAACGAGGGTTTCTCCCTCGGCGTTCGGCGAGGACTCGATACGCTTGTCTGCCGGGACATCCTCCGGTCCACATCCTGGCGGGGGAATAATTGATGCTTTCTCCGAATTAGGGTTTGCAGATACTTCCGGACAGCTGCCGCTTTGCGCGGTTTGGGACACCTCTTGAGTCTGGGAGATCGGTGCGAGAAGCAGGGAAAAAGCGATAGCTAGGAAATTGAGGTTTCTCATGGAGCTCTATGTAGAGATTTTTGCATAGGGTGTCAAGTAAAAAATTATCAATTTTTTACTTGACATGGGAGGTTACATGTCTTTTCTAGGGAAAACGCTCCTCATTTACAAATCTTAAATTGCTGACAACGTATGTGTTACACAGTTTACGAGACATGAACATATATGCAGTAAATCTTTAGAGGTATCATCATGATGACCGCTTGTCGTCATGAATTTTAGCGTGTATAAACGATGATATCAGTCAACATGATCATTTTCTCTGTTGTTTCAATTTTTTAAATACGTTTGCCCCGTTGCGTAATGAATTGCACATCTCCTTCTTTTACTCTCCCTCGTGCCCTCTAGCAGCATGATAACGTATTTGCATTTGTTTTTGAATGCTATTGTTGCGTGCTTCTTGAAGTTCGTTATACCTTCTTGTTCAGTGTCTGTGCTTATTCCACAAGACTTAATGGTATATTATTTCTGCGCAGATGCGGTCTTGCTTTGTACTTTCAGTCCAAGATTGACACGCGAAAGTCAGCCAGGTAGTATACGAGCGATGGACATATATGCTCATAGTGATCCCTGGGAATTTCTTTATGGACCCGAAGGCCACGCAGAACGCACTCGGCGAGCGATTGAGTCGTTTTTCCCGTTCTTTTC
>CANQJI010000095.1 GCA_947624205.1 uncultured Akkermansia sp.
TTTGTCAACGAACTCTTTGCTGCCATACCCCCCTTGTCCAAGGAAGAAAAGGAGCAATACGGGGGCCACAGCAGCGCTCTCAACCTGAGGGAGAAAAAAGGCTACGTGAAAATTTCCCATTTTTCCGAAGGAGTCGACACCATGGTGCACGAGCACATCGTCCCTATCCTCAATAAGCTCACTGTCAATGGCGCTCCCCTTCCGGGAAGGAGCATCGCCATTATCACACGAGATAATAAAAGCTGCGTGCAAATCGCCACGGCCTTGGAGGAACTCCATTTCCGCTTGCAGGTCATGTCGGATACCAGTCTCGCCGTTACTTCGACGTTTGGGCAATTGCTTCTTGCCTTCTTCCGCTGGATACTTCATCCCGGCAGCGAACACGAAAAGTCCATGCTGAAGGTTTCCCCTCTGCATATGCTCCTCGAGGAATCCCCCTTCCTCGACAGTGCCCCATCAGCGGAAGGAACTTTCCTGGCATGGCGACGGCTGATTGACGAGGAAGGCTATGCCGCCGCCATTCGAGCGATCCTTCGAATGGTCGGTACGCTACCGGAAATGGAGAAGATGCAGGATTCCCAGATAATCCGGGAGTGGGAGACTTTGGCTCTCGAGTTCGACAAGCGAGGGGGTAGTCTCAAAGACTGGATTTCTTTCGTCAGCAATTTTAAGCCGAGCTCCTCCGATGTCCCGAGTTACATCCAGCTTCTCACCATACACAAGAGCAAAGGCATGGAGTTTGACGCCGTCATCTTACCCTTTACCGGATCACAGGGGTTAGATAATACACGCCATATGGATCACTTCGCCACGGAGGATTCCAAGGGCTTTCTCTTCTCGGTGAGCAACGAGAAAAAACGAAAAGCTTGGCCCACTATCGAGAGGCTGACGGAAGATTGGAAACACAAGCAAATCAGCGAATCGATGCGGTTGCTCTACGTGGCTATCACGCGCGCCCGCTTCGCTGTGTACCTCTTGCTGAATGGGAACGCCGCTTCCAATTCATTCTCAGAAATCATTGATGCTGCTAAACCGTACAATGAGATCGGCGACCCCGAGTGGTACCTTCAGCCCACCAAGGACGGCAGCGGTGGCGGCGACGACAAGGAGACCCAAAAGGCGGATGACGAATCTCCCAAACCGCTGGAGAGGCCCACGGCTCGTCGGCGCGTCATACGTCCCTCGCAGCTGGAACCGCAGGGACAGGTCGCCGCAGATGCCCAGGCAACTGCCGACGATACTTCCTTCTCGCCGCGTCTGACACAGAGCGGAAGAGAAGCCGCAGCCTATGGCACAGCCGTCCATGCCCTGTGGGAGCAAATCGGCTGGGCGTCCTCCCCGCAGGATTTCCCCGCATGGGTTCATTCTCCGCAGGGAGAGGAGCAGCAGGTCGTTGCTCGCGCCCTGCTGCGGGATGATGTACGCGCTATCCTCAGCTGTCCCGTCGGAGAGCACTGGCAGCTCTACCGCGAGCAACCCTTCGTTTTCGCGGTGCAAAGCAAGGCGGAGCTTGTTTCCGGCACGTTCGACCGCGTGCAGGTGCGCACCGATGACGCCGGGAAGCCGCAGGAGGCCCTCATCATCGACTACAAGACTGACCGCGTCACCGCCGGCGACGATGCAGAGTACACCGCCCTGCGCGCACGCCATGCCCCGCAGATGCGCGCCTACCGTCGCTATCTTGCGGAATCCTTGCATCTGGATGAGGCAGCCGTGCGTGTGGCGTTGGTCTCAGTGCCGCGCGGCGGAGGCGAGGCAAGCGTGCAGCTCTACTCCGCGACGGAATTGGAATAAGGAGCCTCAGCCTTATTTCCTCATTGATCATGCGCAGCTTGAGTGAAGGAAGCGAAAGCTGCACACGATCCCTTCATTTTATATTGAATATTTTTTTCAGAACATCCTTATAAGGGCAGTTGAAATCGCAATACACGTCACCATGGAACATAACGATCCCCCAATTCATCGCACGAAGAGCGGGGAATCGAATTCCGGGGAAAGCAATTTCTAATAATTAACAATCAACGAAAAACAAATACCAAAAAAAACAAAATGAAAATCATTCACACCTCAGACTGGCATTTAGGGAATCGCCTCATGGATCGAAGCCGCAAAGATGAACAGGAAAAATTTTTGAAGTGGCTCCTTGCTCTCATGGAGGAAGAGAAACCGGATGCATTAGTCGTTAGCGGCGATATTTTTGACACGGGAACACCGGGGGAGGCAACGCGGGAAATGTATTCTAATTTTCTGACACGAGCTGACGGAACCGGGTGCAACTGTATTATCATGACGGCAGGGAATCATGACAGTGTGTCTCAGTTGGAGAGTACAAGGCCCTTTCTGTCGAGATTTCATTGTAAGATGGTCACGCAGATAAAAAGAGATGATGTCAAGGATGGGTTGATCGAAGTGCCCGGTAAAGATGGCGAGGCTGTAGGATTGGTATGCGCGATGCCCTACCTGCGACCCTCAGATGTCTCAATTCCTACAGATGAAGTGGATAGCAGAGGTAATAGCTTGTCCTATTATCGTGGGGTAGAACTCGTCATAGAAAAAATGGGGGAAGCTGCGAAGCGATGGAAGGAGGAGCATCAGGGAAAACCGGTCGTGGCAATGGCCCATTTGCCGGTGGAGGGGGTGGAAGCGACTCCTTCCACGAGACGACTGTTGGGAACAGTAGAGACGGTAGGCAGGACGATATTCCCCACTGTTTTTGACTATGTGGCACTAGGCCATATCCATAAGGCATCAGGTGAAGACGCGGGGAGAGTTTTATACAGTGGAAGCCCATTGGCAATGGGAGTGGATGAGGCACAATACGAGCATTATGTTTTCGTGGTTGATGTCGGAGACAGTCTCACCGTGCAGCGGAAAGAGGTACCAAAATTTACGAGATTCCTGGATCGAAAATGTGAAAAAAGGATTGATTTGGATTATCAATTTGAGCGGCTAGGACAGGAAATTCTCGAGTCAAAGTATCCTATATGGTTGACACTCAGATATTATGGAGGCGACCTTACTTCTAACGAATTGAACAACATGGTGAGAGAAAAATTGCCGAGAGAAAACGTGCCTCATTTTATCGCAATTCGTTCCTTAGCGACACAGGATCAAAATTACACATCCAGAAATGCGGGGGACTCACTGGAACACTACACACCCGAGTCCCTTTTTGAACGCCTGTTGAATGAATACGCGATAGAACACCCCGACATAAAAGGTGTGGAAGATACCCTGAAGAGTTTGTTTAACGAGGTCAAAAATGAAGTGGAAGTTCAAATTGAAAAATAACGAATATTCATAATATTCAAAACATCTAAAATATCTAAAGCCATGAAAATCATTAAAGTTGAGTTCAGTAACATCAATTCACTCGTGGGAAATTTCAGCATAGATTTCACGGAGCTGAGCAAACCTGCGTCCGGTATTTTTTCCATCAGTGGTCCGACAGGTTCCGGCAAATCAAGTATCCTTGACGCCATTTTTTACGCCCTGTACGGTAAGACTCCACGACAGCAGAGCTTTTCGGCATCGACGAACGAAATCATGAACTTTGGAGCCACGGGGTGCCGGGCAAAACTCACGTTCGAAGTCAAGGGAAACCGCTACGCTGTAACCACGGAGCAAAAACGAACAAAGCGTGCAAAAGACCCCTACAATCAACCAACTCGTGAACTGTGTCGATTAGACTACGTTGACAACCAATGGCACTCCACCGCCATTGCAAAAAAAATAAAGGATGTTGAGGATAAGATTGAAGAAATCACAGGGCTTAATTTTGAAAATGCACGCGGGAGCTTCATCTTGTCGCAGGGGGATTTTGATCGATTCCTGAAAACGAAGGGCAACAAACGAGCAGACATCCTTTCATCCATTACCGGAACAGAGATTTATGAGAAAATCGGTCAAGCGGTGCATAGCAGGGTTAGCGCTTTGGAAGCAGAGACGAAAGGATTGCAACGGCGCGATGTTTTGCCGGAGCAGGAAAGGAAAGCAAAGGAGGAGGAGCTGAAGCGTTGCCGTGCAAAATTGGATGAGTATTCGCAGCTCATCAAGCAGTGCAATGCAGGACTGGATTGGTGGAAGAGATTATCCGACGCTGAAGAGAAATGCAAATGCGCAGAGGAAGAGGTCACACGGGCTCAGACTGCCAGGGAAAACTTCCGGAGAGAAAGTGAGCCAGAATTGAATCGAATGCGTTCTGCCAGGGAGTTTCAGCCCCTCTATGGCACGATGAAGGAGCTTCATCGTAAACATGAGAAAGCCGATGAGGAACATGCGATGGCAAAGAATAACTTGAGCGAGGCCGAGCAGAACCTGAAGGTTGCAAAAGAGAAATTGGAAAAGGCAACCCAAAGGGCCAACACCGAAATGCCGCAGTTAGAAAAAGAACTGGAAATGATTGTCGGAACACTCATACCGCTTGATGAGCAATTGAATGAGGCAAAAAAGCAGTACGAGCATTGTGAACGGCAGGCCAAAGAAGTCCAGGCGGCGGCAGAGACAGCGAAGGAAAAAGCAAAGGGAAAGCGTGAACAGTACGGAGCCCTGGCGAAAAGTATGGCAAGCCTTGAAAAACGTCTCGGGGAGTCTGCTCCCTACAAAGGCGTCTCTGAAGCGCTTCCGGTCATCAGGATGTGTTTTGAGAGACTGCAAAAAGCCCTGAAAGGCGCTTACGCGACGCAAGACGGCATAACGGACGGGGAATACCTTCCCACTCTCCGAGACATCGAGACGACCGAGAAATTCCTGGAACAAAAAGAACGGGAGTTAGGCGTTGCCGGTACGCAGCCGGAGCGCTTGCCCTTTTTGCAAAAGGCGCACGAAGCGACGCAGAAACACACACAGGCTAAAGGATCTTTGCAACAAACGCAAGAAAAATTCCGAACGGCACAACAAACGATAGAGGCTTTGGAAGCCCCGACAATGGCAGCTCAGCAGGCAGTGGAATCCGCGAGACAAGAGGTAGAGAAGTTGAAGACTCTGCGCGCTGTGCAACTGGCGGATTTGTACCAGCGCTTCCTAAACCACGAATTTGAATGCTGCCCCTGCTGTGGTTCACCGACCCCGGGGAATGGACCTGCCGTTATCGAAGAGGAAAAACTCAAGGCGGCGCAGACAAAACTCAGCGAGCTGGAACGGAAATATGCGGAGGCAAAGGCGGCATACGACAAGGCGAAGAAAGATGCGGAACGTGTCGAGTGGGACGCGCACAAAAACGAAGAAAAGGTTTGTGAAACTGCCGAGGAGCTTCAAGCCGCGTTAAGCAAGGCTGGGCTCGAACAACTGCCTACCGATTTGGAGGAACGCATCACACGGGAGAAAGATGCCCTGGAGTCTCGCAGGAAGATCGCGGCAGAACGCGCGTCTCTGCAAAAGAAACGCGAGTGCTCCGAACTCTGCAATGAACTTCTGGCAGAATTAGAACCCTTCCACGCCGGAATCTCACGCAAGCCTCAAGAGATAGAAGAGGTTGTGCGTGAGCTGACAAAGCGGGCGGAAGAGATCAAGAAATTAAACGAGGAGCTGGAGCGGGTGAAAAAAGGCGCCGCCACAGCGAAGGAGGAGGCCAGCGTAGCGGAGGTCGACCAACACCACTGCGAAGAGACGTCTCAAAAATGCGTCAAAGCATTGAATGAGAAGCGAGAAGCGCTGGATTCGCTCAAGACGAAGCGCACTGAGATTTGGCCTCAGCAGGAAAGTGCGACGGATGCACACGCCCGCTTGAGCAACCGAATTAAGGCGCTGACGCAGGAGCTCGAGACATGCAGACAAGATCATGCCACAGCCGACAGTAAGCAGAAACAATTGACCGAAAGCTATCGCATGCGCGCGGAAGTTCTTCGGAACACTCAGGAGGAGATTGCCCGAACGCAAGCAGATCTGGAGCGAGCCTGCAGGAATCACGGATTCCAAGGTCTCGCTGATCTGGCGGTTGTTCTTGAGGATACAGCCAAGTTGCCGGAGTTGGAGAAGAAAAAAGACAATATTGACACGCAGTTAAAGGAGAGCGAAACGCGGTGGAAAACGCTTAAGAATGAATTAAAAGAAATTCGCGAACGCCGCGTGACGGAGGATGATACGGAGAGCCTGAGCAGGAAGCTGGAAACGGCGAACCGGGACTCCAAAGAATATGATGAGAAGCGTCGACAACTCGATATTGAAATCGGAATGGACGATGAGAACAAAAAGGAGAATGCTGAATTGGAGAAGCGAGCCAAAGAGCTGGAAGAGAGGCTGAGGCATTGGCAACTGCTTAAGACATTACTCGGGAACAAGGCAGAAGGTTTCAAGCGCTATGCTCAGAAGATTACGTTTGAAGCTCTCGTTGAGAAGGCAAACCAAAGCCTCCTCTTCTTCAATAAACGATATTCGCTGCGTCGGAAAAACGATGAATTCGGGCTGGAAGTCATCGATCACTACGTAGATGACGTGGAGGGACGCGATGCGTCAAACCTGTCAGGCGGAGAATCGTTCGTCGTGAGTCTCGCCCTAGCTCTGGGTCTCTCTCAACTGACCGGATCGGGTACCAGAATCGATACACTCTTCCTTGATGAAGGTTTCGGTACACTGGACAGCGAGACGCTTGAACAGGTGCTGGACAGTTTAGATTCCCTGCGGTCCGGAGGCAAAACGATCGGTATCATAACGCATGTGCAGGCCCTGCACGACAGGTTGCCGGAGGCTGCCCGCCTCGAGGTGCAGCCCATCCCTGCCACGGGGCGTTCCGTCATCAAAGGTGCTGCGGTAAAGTTCAACGCGACGTAAAACCAGGGCGTATCTGCACGAGAATGTTACTCACCCTCAGCAAGTGACAGAAAATCGGCGGCGCGAACGCAATCCTCCATGCTTCAAAGAGGACGACGAACGATATCGCTCTGCGGAAAACCTCCTGACGTCTCCGGTAAGGAGAAATCGCAGATCGATGAAGGAAGGGTCTTTTTTCATTTCTCTTGCAGAGAAACAAACAGGACGTGGGGTGAGTCCTATGCTCTGCATGATGGATTGCCATAAAGATGACGTGATGCAACGTAGGCTCACCTCACTGCCGCAGGACAAACAAGGCCGGCGCTTCCCGTGTGCCCTCATACACAACAGTATGGACGAGATCGTAGAGGGGAGGGGGAGAACCGGCAACCCGTCTGCGTCTTGTAAAGCATAGATATATTTTTTGCGTGACCGTTCATGTTGCCGATAAGTAAATTAAATGGACACCATTGTCCCATGAAGAAGGTACCCCAATGGGTAAGCCTGAAATCTCACGTATGGCTCGGGCACACTCCCGCAAACCAAGGCCACTGTTAAATTCATATTTTAACGAATGCGGGATGCCAAGCATTTGGCAAAATCCTGCTGATGGAATCTCTGAACCGATCCGGCGTGCCAATTCCGACCATGGCGATCCACAGCTCGCCCCCACATATCACCAAACCGTAAAAGTCCGACGTGAGCTCAGGGAAGCCCCACCTCCTGTGCCAATCTCATGCAGATGAATTCATTGAGAACAAGGTCAGGAGAATCTGTCGATGCGATCTTGAGAATACAGTTGGAAACTGCCCCATCCTGCGGTATACGTACTCCTTCTTTTGTGCGTAAGACAACCATTTTGTGCGGAGCCCCGGCGAGTGACAAACTCCAGCGTTCGTTGCGATGCAGGATCGGGCAAAGTGGCAAGTTTCTCAGACGCGCACCAAGACAAACGCATTTGACGAGAAGTTAACCAACAGAGGAATGCTCTTATTGACTGATATTATCGTTTATACGCATCAAAAACCATGACAACAAGCGTCCCGCGCCGCACGGCGCGCAAACTCCTCAAATCGTACATCCAACATCGTACGTCGTACATAGGCAGACCCCGTCTGCCTCCACCCTGCCGATTCGCCCCTGCGGGGCAACGCATGCGCGTTGTCTGCTCGCCACCCGCAGCTCCGCTGCGCATTATTTGTAAATCGCACATCGAAAATCGTACATGAGCAGCCGCCCCGCGGCTGCTTGGGGCCGTCGTGCGTGTTGTAAATCGTACATGGGCAAACGCATTTCCTAATGCGTTTGCCTTAGACGCGCACTCATAGGGGCAGCGGTTTCGCTGCCCCTTCCTTTTCCCTCTCAAGGGCTTTTCTTTAGCATACCAGCATTGAGTCCCCGCGGCGGTACACTCGTTCCATGGCGATGTAGCGCGTGCGCAGGAGCTCCGCCGAGCGGTGCCCCATTTCCAGCTGAAGCTCGGCGTAGTTGCGGAAGGTGGCCAGGTGATGCGTGGCAAAGGTGTGCCGCAGAACATCCGGCTGCCAGTCGGTGAAGCCGGCTTCCCGGTGCAGGCGTGCCCAGAGACGCCGCCAGTTCGGCGGACAGATGCGTTCGTCCTCGGTGCGCCGGATGCGCTGCAGGATGCGTGCCAGGGGCGGGAAGATGGTGACGTGCCTCGCGCCGCCGGTCTTGCTGTGGTGCGGGGCGATGCAGATGACGCCGGCGTCGAGTCGTACATCGCTCCAGCTCAGGCGTTCCACCTCATTCGGGCGCACGCCCGCGTAGAGCATGATGGCGGTCGCGGCGAGGCAGGCACCGCCCTCGAAGATCTCGGCGGTGTGCACGAGTCGCCCGATTTCCTCTTTGTTCAGGATGCTGATGCGCTTTTCTTCAATGCGTTCCGGCTCCACCTTCCGCACTGGGTTTTCCGCGCACCAGCCTCGCTTGCACGCCGTGGAGAAGACTCCGCTGAGGATGAGTCTTGCATTGTTCCGCTGGCGCGGTGTGTCGAATGCTTCTCGGATGTAGTCGCGGCATTCCTCGGCGGAGATGCTGCGCATGCGGCGATTTGCCAGTTTTGTGCAGCGCTTCATGAACCGCTTCGTGATGCAACGGAAGTCGCTCAACGTTCGTTTCCGTCGGTCTTTTCTCGCTTCCAGCGCTGCTTCCACGGCCCGGGCAAAGGTGACCGTCTTTTCACGCCGTCGCAGTTCCTTCTCCCCCGCCGCGATGCACGCCATGGCGCGCTTCACGCGGCCCCTCCCTGCTTCCAGCGCGGCTTTCGCCACCAACGCCGCTTCCAGCACATCCACACCCGTCTGCCGCAGCACCTCTACCGCCGCCAGCTCCGTCGTTCTATCTGATTTTGTTTTCATGTTAGTACGGATTTCAAATTCGT
>CANQJI010000096.1 GCA_947624205.1 uncultured Akkermansia sp.
ACGGCGACCATGCACAAAGTGTACGAGGATTTTCAGCGCGATGTGCTGGCGGTTCCTTCCATCCCCGGCGAAAAGACAGAGCACGAGCGTTTCCCCGGCGCTGTGCGCACCTACACCGTGGAGGCCATGGTGCAGGACCGCAAGGCGATTCAGGCCGGCACGTCGCATTTCCTGGGGCAGAACTTTGCCAAGGCGCAGAATATCGTCTTTGCCGGGCGCGACAACGAGCGTCAATTCGCCTGGACGACGTCCTGGGGCGTGTCCACTCGCATGATCGGCATGCTCATCATGGCGCATTCGGATGACGACGGGCTGGTGTGTCCGCCGCGCGTGGCGCCACGTCAGGTGGTCATCGTTCCGGTCACCCCGAAGGAGGAGATGCGCGAGCAGATCCTGACCCACTGCCGCGAGCTGGCCGCCAAGCTCACGGCGCAGCAGTTCCATGGTCTTCCTCTGCGGGTGGAGGTGGATGAGCGCGACCTGAACAACGGCGCTAAAAAATGGGAGTGGGTTAAAAAAGGAGTTCCGATTCGCGTTGAAATCGGACCGCGTGACTTGGAGAAGGGTTCCGTGTGCCTTGCGCGCCGCGATCGTCCCGTCGGCGAGAAAGAATTTGTGGCGGAAGGGGATTTCGCGGCGGGCGTTGTCGGACTGCTGGAGGAAATTCAGAGCAGCCTGCTTGCGCGTCAGCAAACCTTTCGCGATGCGCACATCCGCAGCTGCGGCAACATGGATGACTTCAAGAAAAACTTCAGCGATGAAGGAGAGGCTGATTGGTTGCTCTGCCCCTGGGACGGCTCCCCGGAGCAGGAAGAAGAGCTCGGCAAGAGTCTGCGCATCTCCATCCGCTGCATACCTTCCGGTGAGATGGGTGAAGGACCGGAGGCCCCCTGCATCCTGACGGGAGTGCCTACGAGACGTCGTGTGCTCTGGGCGCGAAGTTATTGATTTTTGCCGGTTGAGAACCGCTCAAACTCTTTGCAAGATGACCACAAATGGATACTACCGTCTGGCGGCTGTGATTCCTCCCGTTCGTGTGGCGGATGTGGCGGCGAATTCTGCGGCTCTTGTTCAGGAGGCGAGGAAAACGGCAGAGCTTGGAGCGCATGCCGTGCTCTTTCCGGAAATGAGCCTCACGGGCTATACTTGCGGGGATTTGTTTTTCCAGCCCAGGCTGCTGGAGGCGGCACTGCGGGGATTGGAGACACTGGCTGAGAAAACGGCGGATCTTTCCTGCGTGATCATCACGACGTTGCCCCTCGTTGTGCACGAGGCGTTGTTCAATACTGCGGTGGTGTTGCAAAGTGGCAAGCTATTGGGACTTGTGCCCAAAAGTGTGCTCCCGAATTATCGAGAGTTTTACGAACGCCGACAGTTCCATCCTGCTGCGGATTTACGCGTGAATGAGGTTTCTTTTTCGGGGTTTGGTTCGGTGCCTGTTGGAACAGATTTGCTCTTCTCGGATGGTTCAGATTTTACCTTCGGTGTGGAGGTGTGCGAAGATCTCTGGGCAGTGATTCCCCCCAGCTCGCGGCTTGCGTTACAGGGTGCACGCGTGATTTTTAATCCTTGCGCCAGTACGGAACTCGTGGGCAAAGCCGCTTACCGGAGACGGCTCGTCGCCCAGCAGAGCGGCACTTGTCTTGCGGCGTATGTACTTGCCTCTGCCGGGGTGGGGGAGAGCACGCAGGATGTCGTCTATAGCGGTCACGCGCTTATCGCGGAGAATGGGCATCTCGTTGCAGAAAGTCCGCGCTTTTCACGTAGCTCCACGATGGCGTGTGCTGATATCGACTTGCAGCGTCTAGGAGCGGCGCGACTCAGCGAGAGCTCGTTCAATGAAAACAAACTACCGCAGGAATGGAGCGGTGTGCGTGTGGTTCCCGTGATTCCTGCCGATACGGAGTGTGACTTGCGGCTGGCGCAGATATCGAAGCGTCCCTTTTTGCCGTCAGCGACTCAGGCGGAAGAGCGCTGTGAAGAGATTCTCAATATTCAGGCTACCGGGCTTGCCAAGCGCGTGGAGCACACCGGTTCAAAATGCCTTGTGCTGGGCATCTCCGGCGGGTTGGACAGCACGTTAGCTCTTTTAGTTTGCGTGCGCGCCTGCAAATTGCTCGGTTGTTCTCCGGACTGCATTCGCGCTATCACCATGCCGGGTTTCGGCACTACCGGTCGCACGCACGACAACGCTGTGAAGCTTGCCAATCTTCTCGGGGTTCAGCTCTCTGAAGTGGATATGCGAGCCATCTGTCAGCAGGAGTTTCAGATGCTTGGTTTCGATGCTTCTCAGCATACAACGACTTACGAGAATGTGCAGGCACGTGCCCGCACAGAGTTGCTCATGAATACCGCCAATTTGCACGGGGGTATTGTGGTAGGCACCGGAGATCTCTCGGAGATTGCTCTCGGCTGGTCCACCTACAACGGAGATCACATGAGTATGTATGCCGTGAATTGCTCCATTCCTAAAACCCTCATCCGTTGCTTGATCGCCCATGTAGGATTGCACAGTGATCCGGAACTTGCCGGGGTATTGCAGGATATCATTGACACTCCGGTCAGCCCGGAGCTATTACCACCGGCAGAGGATGGCACGATGGAGCAGAAGACCGAGGAGTTGCTGGGACCCTACGATTTGCACGATTTCTTCCTCTACCACTTCATCAAATATGGCGCTACTCCGCACAAGCTGCTCCTTCTCGCGCAGCATGCATGGAGTAAGGAATACGATGACGCTACTATCCGACGCACTTTGCGCACCTTTCTCACGCGCTTCTTTGCGCAGCAATTCAAGCGCAGTTGCATTCCGGATGGCCCGAAGGTGGGCACGATCTCTCTTTCCCCGCGCGGCGATTGGCGCATGCCTAGCGATGCATCGGCGGTAACTTGGCTTGAGGAGTAGAAATCGGGGCAAACGCGTTAAGCAATGTGTTTGCCTATGTACGATTTTCGATGTACGATTTGCAAATAATGCGCAGCGGAGCTGCGGGTGGCGAGCAGGCAACGCGCATGCGTTGCCCCGCAGGGGCGGACTGGCAATGGGATGCCAGTAAACCAACGTGCGATGTACGACGGTGGCAGACAGAGTCTGCTCATGTACGAGGTGCGATTTTCGATGTACGATTTATTCATAATGTGCGCGTAGCGCAGATTTTTTCGGATCATTAGTGGATGCTGAAATCCCTTTAGAGCCATCAGTATGATGACCTCTTGTTGTCATGATTTTTGATACGTATGAACGATAATATCAGTCAATAAGGGTACTCCTCTGTTGATTAACTTCTCCTCAAATGCGTTTGCCCTGATGGCAGTAGCCGTTTGCAAGGCGCAATTATCCTTGATCCTGAAGGAAATGATGGTAGAATGAGGGCAACTATGAATGACCTTGAGATATTGAGGCAGGTAGTGGAGGAGGGAAAATTGTTGGCTTCTTCGTTGGAGAATATTCGCTTGCTTTTGAGTGGTACACAGGACCCTGTAGCTTCAGCATCCGTGGATGAGTTGGTGAAGGCGCATCAATGGGATGAGTTGAACAATCGCTTCTACAAGACTCTTGCGTTTGGGACTGGAGGATTGAGGGGACGTACCATCGGTACGGTTGTTACAATGGCAGAGCAGGGAAAGGGTGGAGTGAATGCCCGCCCGCAGTTCCCTTGTGTGGGAACGGCCTGCATGAATTTCTTCAATGTTGGGCGAGCTATGCGCGGACTTATCCAGTACGTGCGGGGATTTGTGGGAACAGGGCGTAAACCATTGCTGGTTATTGGGCACGACACGAGACACTTCTCGCGCGACTTTGCAGAGTTTTGTGCACGTATTGCAGTAGAACTGGGGTGCGACTGTGCGTTGTTTGATGGGCCGTGCTCCACGCCGGAGGTTTCCTTTGCTATCCGTGAACTGAATGCCGATACAGGTGTGGTTATTACGGCCTCCCACAACCCGGCACATGATAACGGGTTCAAGGCATACTTTAATGATGGCGCTCAGCTTGTTGCTCCTCATGATAAAGGAGTTATCGACTGCGTGAATGCTCTGCAAAATGACCACTATGACCCGCTTCCTGCACAACACCAGGGAGAGTTAACCGTGTTGGGAAAGGATATGGACATTCGCTTCATGAATCGTTTGAAGGGAATTATTCTTCGTCCGGAGGTCTTTGGTGCGAGCTCAGCTAAAGTGGTGTACACCAACTTGCATGGTACCGGTGGACGCTGCATTGTTCCCCTGTTGCGCGGGTTGGGATGTAAGGTGAGCACCGTGGCGGCCCAGGATGTGCAAGATGGGCGTTTCCCAACGGTGAAGAGTCCTAATCCTGAGAATGCTCCTGCATTGGATATGGCCATTGCTCAGGCGAATGAAGAGGGTGCGGACTTGGTCATTGCAACCGACCCGGACAGCGATCGCATGGGAATTGCCGTTCGGGATGCAGAGGGCAAAATGCAGCTGCTCACAGGTAATCAAACCGGTTGCCTTTTGGCGTGGTACCGCTGCATGAGTATGCGCGAGCTGGGTATTATTACACCGGAGAATGCACAGCACGCTGTGATGGTTAAGACGTATGTGACGAGTCCGCTGCAAGATGCTATTGCAGCGTCTTACGGCATCGCCACGGTGAATGTCCTCACGGGGTTCAAATACATCGCGGCGAAGCTTGGCAAATACGAGCGCGCGATTCCTTCCGAGCTGCGCGTTGATTATCGTCGAATGGATGAGAAAACCACGCGTTCCCTGCGCCTGGAGTACAGCAAATACTTTGTCTTCGGCGGGGAGGAAAGCTATGGTTATCTCGCGCAGGACTTTGTGCGGGACAAGGACGCCAACGCAGCTGCTCTCTGTCTGGCGGAGTTGAACGCCTACCTCGCCACGTGCGGCAGTAACCTTATGGACTGCCTCAACAAGATATACACTCAGTTCGGTTACTACGCTGAGGTCAGTAAGAGTCTCGTGATGGAAGGGGCGGATGGAGCCGCAAAGATCGCTGCGCTCACGCAGAGTTATATCGATAATCCTCCCTCTGAAATGGACGGGGTCAGAGTGGTGTCGCATCGTGATTTTTCCGGCGGCGCCATTAAGGACGCAGAGGGTGACCCGGTGCCGGCAGAGAAGTTGCTTTTCATTGAGTTGGAGGATGGTCGCAGCTTCGCTGTGCGTCCAAGCGGCACAGAGCCGAAGATCAAGTTTTATCTCTTTGCCCATGGCAAGCCGGGGGAGGATATCGCCGCATCCCAAGCTGCTGTGCGAGCCGGTATGGATTCTCTTTGGCAGGCCATCTCAGTGGATGCTGAGGCACGGCAGGGATAAGAATCATCCGTGTATCAGTGAACCTTTTGCAGCTCTGTTGAGCCGTCGCAAAGCAGGGAAAGCCTGTGCTCGCCTTCTTCAGAGTGGCAGTATCGTTTTTCGTAACGATTGCACGGGGCGCCGGCGGCATTCCAGAAGTACTCGCGCAGCAATGCGCCGTCATTTCCATATTCACACACTCTTTCTGCGTAGCCCAGCGCTTCGTTTACACAGGGCAGTCCATCGGCGTCATTGAAACATTCCCATTCCACCAATCCGCCCGGTGATGTACGTGTGAGGTGTTCGGCACAGGCGGTAGCCCTGCGGCACGGCGATCCACTCTCTTCGCAATACCTTTCACGGTGTAGTGTTCCATCGTGCGATGTTTCGGTGTACACGCTGCATGCTCCGGTGTCCGGTTGGTGTGCATGTTCCCCGTTTGCCGTGTACCAGGAAGTCACCTTGCTGTGACCGTCCACTGCGTAAGTCGTTTGCTCGCGTGCGATACCCTGAGCATTATTTGTCGGCACATCGTCAACCATGTTGATGCGGGATGAGGTTCCATGTGCATCATCATAATTGAATACGATTTTCTGTTCTCCTCGTGAGTTTGTGACGAGATTGCCCAAGCCGTCTTTGTACTCGATTTCAAGTGGACGTCCGGTGTCATCGTAACTGATGCACTCCATGGCGTAGCCCGGCATGCGCGGCATAACGGGCTTCCCGGAGCGATCCATGAACACCGTACAGACTCGGTTACCTTTTTCGTCGTAGCGGAAAACTCGGGAATGCACGCCGGAAGCATCCGTGGTCGGGGCGCCGGTTGCCGTGTAGTTTGCCTTTTTCGTGATGCGTCCGTGATTATCGTAGCTGATGCGTTGTTCTGCAACGGTGCTGCCGGGCATAGCGCATGGGCGTCCATCCGCACAGACGTGTACCAGCCGCTCGAGTCGCCCGCCATCGCCGTATTCGAAACGCAAGTGCGGAGTGGAAGCGGCTGCGATAGGGGTGAGTTCATCCAGTCCCGTTGGTGGTGTTTCATCTGCGCTGTTGAAGAGACCGCTATAGCAGCGTACAGCCTGGTATTCCGCATCCCTCGTGACAGAGTGAAAAATCCCCATGCCAAGCACTCCGATCAGCAGACCCAGCGCGGCCAGAGTCCCCAGGTATCCCCACGTGAAGCGGAGCAGGGAGTGAAATCGCTGCTTGAGGCGTTCAAACATAATTCATTAAAACAGGAGAATTGGTAAATCTTACGCAGAGTTGACTTGCTTGCTCCCCCAACTCGTTGAATAACGTTTGGAGAAGCGATCATCGGGAGTAGTTACAAAGCGGCGATGGCGCCTGGCGGCGCCTATGTACGATGTACAACACGCACGACGGCCCCGATGAGGGCGCACGCGTTAGCGGGCGGTAAGTGCGGATGGACAACGCGCATGCGTTGCCCCGACAGGGGCGAACCGGCAGTGTGGTGCCGGTGAGTCAATTTGGGGAGTTCCCGCGCTTGCGCGCGAGTTTGGCGAAGAACACTGGTTGTCATGATTTTTGATGCGTACAAACGATAAATCAGTCAATAGGATCATTTTCTCTGTTGATCAACTCCTCTCCAATGCGTTTGACCTGGAGGGAAGGCGAGACCAACCGAAGATGTTTCAAGACACGAACGCCTAAATTTTTCTATGCGTCGTCTTGTCATTGACGCAGTATGGTGCTATAGTGGGGCTCATGAAGCGGACATTGGTGAAACACGCATTGAATGCAGAAGAGGCAATGGATGCAATTTGTGTGGAGGGGTGGGTACGTACACGACGGGATGCAAAGACTTTTTCATTTTTGGAAGTGAACGATGGCACTTCGTTGGCAAGTATCCAGGTGGTGGTGGATGAAGGAGTGCCGGGCTATGATCACATCGCGCAAATGGGTACCGGCGCGGCGATTCGGGTGGCAGGTGCACTGGTAAAGAGTCCCGGTGGACACCAGAAATGGGAAATTCATGCAAGCAGCGTGGAGGTTGTCGGTACGGTATGTGCCGATTACCCCCTGCAAAAGAAGCGGCATAGTCAGGAGTTTTTACGTACGGTGGCTCATTTGCGCCCGCGCACAAATCTATATGGCGCAATTTTCCGCATGCGCTCTCGTGTGGCTGCGGCGGTGCATCGTTTTTTCCTGGAGCGTGACTTTGTTTGGGTGCATACCCCCATCATCACTGCATCTGATTGCGAAGGAGCAGGGGAGATGTTCCGGGTCACTACCCTCGATCCGCTGGCGGATAATAGCAGCTATGACAACGATTTTTTCGGGCAGCAGACAGGATTGACGGTGTCGGGGCAGTTGGAGGGGGAGGCTTTTGCTTCTGCCTTGAGTCGTATTTACACATTCGGTCCCACCTTTCGCGCAGAAAACAGCAACACTCCGCGCCATGCTGCCGAATTCTGGATGATTGAGCCGGAAGTCGCTTTTTGTGATCTTGAAGGAGATATGCAACTGGCGGAGGATTTCTTAAAGTACGTGTTGGACGATGTGCTGAGCGATACGAGCGGTGACTTTGATTTCTTCTGTCACTTTGTAGATCCTTCCCTCAGGGAACGTCTTGAGGCGGTGCGGCATGGCGCCTTTGTGCGGTGCAGTTATACGGATGCCATCGAACTCATGAGGCGCAGCGGTGAGAAGTTTGAGTTCAATCCTCATTGGGGGATGGATCTCCAGACGGAGCACGAGCGTTTCCTTGCTGAGAGGTATTTCAAGGCTCCTGTGATTGTTTATGATTATCCTCGAGAGATCAAGGCATTTTACATGCGCCAAAACGACGATGGTCGCACTGTGCGGGCCATGGATGTTCTCGTGGCAGGAGTCGGAGAGTTGATGGGCGGTAGCCAGCGTGAGGAACGCTTTGATCGGTTGCAGGAGGCCATGCGCAGTTCCGGCATGAACATAGATAATTATGTCCATTATACTGATCTGAGGCGTTTCGGTTCCGTCCCTCATTCCGGTTTTGGCGTTGGTTTCGAACGCCTGCTTATGTTTGTGACAGGTGTGCAGAATATTCGCGACGTCCTTCCCTACCCGCGTACTCCCCGTAGCTGCGGAAGTTGATTCTTTTGTTATTGACTCCGGAGACCAGAGCAAACGCATTAGGAAATGCGTTTGCCTGCGTACGATGTACAACACGCACGACGGTCCCGATGAGGGCGCACGCGTAGCGGGCGGTAAGTGCGGATGGACAACGCACGTGCGTTGCCTCGATAGGGGCGAACCGCCGATGGGGCGGCGGTGAGTCAATTTGAGAAATTCCCGCGCGGAGTGCGCGAGTGTGGCGCTTGGCGAAGTTTGCCTATTTATCGTTTTGTTGTTGCTTGTTGATAACATGCGCATTGCGCAGATTTTTTCGGATCATTAATGTATGCAGAGAGTGCTTTAGAGCCATCAACATGATGACCGTTTGTTGTCATGATTTTTGGTACGTGTGGACAATGATATCAGTCAATAAAGGCATTTTCTCTGTTGGTTAATTTCTCTCAAATGCATTTACCATGGAATGAGGTCTTGACAACCGAACACACATGTGCTAAAAGGAAGTTCCTGCGAGGTCGATAAGACCACACGTAAAAGAGCAGTCTTCGGACCAGGCTCGCGGTGCGGAGCAGGCGCACTCATAGGGGCAGCGGTTTCGCTGCCCCTTCCTTTTGGTACGTCAGGCATGACATGCAACTGGGGTGAAAGTCCCCAAGAGCCGCTGACAGGGCGGAATCAAATAGCCAAAGGCAACTGCGTCACAGTAATGTGGG
>CANQJI010000097.1 GCA_947624205.1 uncultured Akkermansia sp.
CGTGCCGTGAAGGAAGACGAATTACTGCCCGCCTTGCAAGGGGCGGACGCTGCCATGGCACAGCGCGGGCAGATGGTTTTCCGCATCATGGAAAGCTGTATCGGTATCGCCGAAAGCCTGCGCAGCATCACACAGGCCAGCTTCAATCACATCGACAACGCACACGTTGGGCTGGATGCCGTGCAGGCACGCGAACTGCTGGACATGAGCAACCGCGTGGCGTCCTTCTTCCCCGGCCTCATCGTCATGCTGGAATCCGGCGACTATGCACCCATGCAACGAGCGATGGCAGCGGCCGGAGACTTGAGTGAGCAATTTGCCGATGCAATCACGCGCCAGCTTCTCCGCCATGATGCCGATGAATCCCATATGCGCACCCACATCCTCTTCCTCAATCTCCTCAACGAAACACGAGCCATGGTGCGCAAATCATTCTCCCTTCTCAAGGAACAGCAGGAACTCTTCGATGGAAGATGATTCAAGGCTCCGTCCAAACTTCCCTCGTGGACTGGGGAAGGGTTAGTGAAGGTCCCGAAGTTCTCTGATCAGGGAGGGACGCCGTTTGTAGGTCGTGCGAATGTGGGTGAGAAGCTCCGTAACGTAGGGAGCGCTGCCGGGTAATCGGGAGAATTGAATCAACGTTTTCGCAAATTTGGCGTATTCCTTGCTCTTATTCACCCTTGAAACCTTATCCCTCAGAACGGCAATGCCGTATTGGAGGAGTTCCGGGTGGTATTTTCCCGGCAGAATCGGCAGATATTCCATGGTGAGAGAAAACCGATTACCACGGCTTTGAATAATGAGCTGATAGAGGCGATCAAGGTCGCTTTCTGCAGCGTAGATGGACGCCAGATAAGCCTCATCTCTTCGCTGGTCGAGTTGCCTGGTGAGGCGCTCGTACATGCTTGCCCAGTCAGCCGAAGGAACAGCTCCCTTTAATTTTTCGTAATAATAAAGGCTTCGTTGAACATCGAGAGTAAGCTTGTAAAGGGTCTCAATGACCGCAGTCTGATCGTCCTGCCGTTTCACAATATCAAGCAAGAGTTTGAGAGATCGTTCGGATCTTCCCCTAACCGACATTTGCTTTTTCACCAGGTCTCTGGCTTCGGAGAGCTTTCCGGCATCGCGCAGTCGCTCTATTTCCGGGAAAACGATCTCATCGCACCTAAGGTTAGAGAGAATCGTTTTCTGAAGCTCTTCCTCACGTCCGAGCTTGCGCAGTATGTTCACCCTGTGTCTCAGGAGATCCCCTCCCACACCCGGCTCCAGTCTTCTCAGTTCAATGTATGCCTGCTCCGGCGGCAGCGCAGTGAGCATGAAATCAACACATAATGATTTCATGCGGTAGAATCTATACTTCCTGTAAACGCTGTAGTTTGACGCCTGACGCAGCTCCTTAAGCACCTCGAGTTTCTCTTCAAGCGGCCATGATTCGCTCGAGGCACTTTCCTCCAGGATTTCCGCGAATTCTTCATGAAGGTCAGAGAGTTCCAGATAATCATCTTCATCAATGGTGTCATCGGCTTTCTCCTGGAGCGTATGGATGAACTTCAGTATGGTTCGAGCTACCAATCGTCCGTTACCTTTCTCCAACTCCGGCTTCAGGGCGTCCAGAACATCTCCCATCCCTCTTGTCACGACCGTCCAATTGATACCATACTCACTATATTTACCATTCCATCCCATCTTCTTCTCCATGCGAGTGAACAGCCTTTCCACCCTATTTGCAAACTTCTCTTTCAAAGACGGGAACTGGGCAAAATTCTCGCACAACCAGTCGTTCAATTCGCAGGCATAATCCGCATTGCGCTTCGCCTGCTTCTGCACAAACTTTCTTAATTCGTCCGTAGGTACTTGTTCCAAAAGTTTCTCCGGCGCTAATGTTGTCTTATTCTTACTCTCCATGAATTATTCTATAACAAAATGGCAGCGGCTTATTGTCCTCGCATTCCTGCCGTACATTTCGACCGTTTGGGGACTTATTCAACCTTGTGCTGTTTCTTCTCGTGCTGCTTTTTCCAGTACTCGGTTATATCGAAGTAAAGTCGGTACGTGACGTCCCCTTCATCGTACGGGATGACAATGGTGTGTACGTCGTAAGTCTTGTCGTCCTTCTCCCCATGCACAAGAGCCTGCATGATGGAATCAGGGAGACCGAGTGCATAAATAACGCGGTACTCGTTGTGAACAGCATCGGGGGTGGTGTCCTTCATCACCCAGGCAGTTTCCTTGGTGAAGCCCGGACCTCCCTGTACATTCAGCTCCCGGTTTGATCTCACGGCTGCGGCACGTTCTGCAATCATCGTCTCAATCTCTTTGATCTGCTCCGAAGTTGCCTCCTCCGGTGCCGGCTGCAAGCATAGTACTTCGCCGATGTTGGCGATAATGCCGCCGGCCTGCTTGATGTCATCATCGCCATAGCAATCGTGCGCCTTCATCTTGCGCAGGATATTCGTCACCCTCTTTACCTCCTTCTCGAGACTGTGCATCAAGGGCCCCATCCTTTCTCGTTGGATTGCGTAAACGGCAGATACTTCTTCTTGGCATACGCGTTCGCCACCATACTCCCCGAGGGCAAATGCCATGAGCACATAAGTGAAGTGATCGCCTGTTTCCCGTGCAGACTTGCAGAAATCTTTCGTTATGGTCGGGTTCGTGCCATCCGTCTTTTCAGCGAGATCAATGGTATGCAGATAACTGTGAAAGAAAGGTTCAACAAGATCTATGAGTGCCTCGGCTTCCCGCTGACGACGCTCCACACCCATCGGGGTGCAATTCAGAAAGGCAACCTCGCGCACAATCTCATCGTTCCCGTAGTATTGCGCGGCCTGCATGCGTTCCATAAGTTCACGCACCTCACCGAAAAGCGAGCGAAGTTTCCCTTCCGGTTGAATAATGGTCATCAACCGCTTCTCAACTTGTTGCAATTCTTCATCACTCCGCACGTCGCTTATTCCGATGAAGGTTACAAGTCTTCTCCGCAACGCCTGCGCTGCCTGGATAAAACGTGCTGTGTCCTCGGCATTTTTCCCATCCACTTTCTGCGCAGCGGCTTTCAGAGCCTCTATTTCAGCAATGAGTGGAGCGGAAGCATTCGTCGTCTGCTCCTGCTGTTGTTGAGATTTTGCGTCGTCGGCAGCGGCAATGACAGGAGTCATCGCCAACATGAGAGCCACAGCCATGGTTGTTCTATACGAGGTCTTCATTGCAGTACACTCATATACCAAGTATTGCCTGCCTTAGCAAGCACAAAATATACTATTTCATAAACATGAAAACGTGGATTCGATGTATGAGATTCCTGCCGAAAATTTCGATTGTTTGGACTATTTACTCCTCTCTTTTTCCATGATCTCAACTTCTTCTAGAAAGCGCGCGTGTTCTCGCAATCCCTGCTCGCGCATTTTCTCCCAGTACGCGGTTATATCGAAGTAAAGTCGGTACCTAATTCTCCCCTCATCGATGGTGTGCACGGCATAAGCCTTGTCGTCTGTCTCGCTATGCCCAAGCTCCTGACTGTGGGAGTCGGGAAGACCGAGAGCGCGAATAACGCGTTTCTGAGCGAGAATATCGCGCTCCAAGTCATAAGCGGCATCGGGGGTGGTGTCCTTCATCACCCAAGCGGTTTCCTTGGTGAAGCCCGGACCTCCCTGTACATTCAGCTCCTGGTTTGCTCTCACGGCTGCGGCGCGTTCTGCAAACCTTGTCTCAAGCTCTTGGATCTGATCCGGGGTTGCCTCTTCCGGTTCCGGCTGCTCTTCCAGCGGGGTGACGGTAACAATAATGCCGACGGCCTGCTTGATGTCATCATCGCCATAGTAATCGTGCTCCTTCATTTTGCGCAGGATATTCCTCACCCGTTTCACCTTCTTTTCGACGCTGTGCACCAAGGGAACCATTCTTACTTGGATGATCTTGTTAAAAGCCTCTACTTCTTCTTGGCATGCGCAATCATCATCAAGCTCATCTTGGGCAAGTACCGCGAGCAACCATGTGAAGTGATCGCCTGTTTCGCGTGCAGACTTGCAAAATTCTTTCGTTATGACCGGATCCGTGCCGTCCGTCTTTTCTGCGAGATCAATGGTATGCAGGTAACTGTGATAGAAAGGTTCAACAAGATCTATGAGTGCCTCGGCTTCCCGCCAACGAACTTTCACACCCATCGGGGTGCAATTCAGAAAGGCAACCTCGCGCACAATCTCATCGTTCCCGTAGTATTGTGCGGCCTGCATGCGTTCCATAAGTTCACGCACCTCACCGAAAAGCGAGCGAAGTTTTCCTTGCGGTCGAATAATGGTCATCAATCGTTCCTCAACTTGTTGGAATTCTTCCTCACTCCGCACGTCACTTATACCGATGAAACTTACGAGTCTTCGCCGCAATGCTTGAGCTGCCTGGATAAAACGTGCTGTGTCCTCGGTATTTTTCCCATCCACTTTCTGCGCTGCGGCTTTCAGAGCCTCTATTTCAGCAATGAGTGGATCGGAAGCATCCGTCGTCTGTTCCTGCTGTTGTTGAGATTTTGCGTCGTCAGCAGTGGCAATGACAAGAATCATCGCCAGCATGAGAGCCACAGCCATGGTTGTTCTATACGGGGTCTTCATTGCAGTACACTCATATACCAAGTACTGCCTGCCCTAGCAAGCACAAAATATACTATTTCATAAACATGAAGATCGTGGATTCGATGCAAGAACCCTTCTGACGCAACACCGCTTTTTCTTCGCTTTGGAAGCCGGAAGTTTCATGGAAAACTGCCGTCATGCCGGAGATTGCTGACTTCGCCGGTTTTACGGGGCATCTGTCATCATGAATACCTCCAACAGCCCTGTCCCGGCAATAACCAACTATTCTTTCATTATGGCACGTTAAGCAATATGCTGGCGTTCAAGTCTTTTTACGCCACAACGATCGCAACGAATCCCATGAGGAATGAGATGAGTAATTCATGCCTGTTCCGGGCAAGCCTACTGTCTTGCGAACTCCTGATTTCCCAAATGTCAGGTTTGCGCCTCGAGTTCCGAACGAGAAGGATATCCCCTGTTTGCTTAAATTGAGGGTGATTCCCGGCAAAATTTTAATCCGTCTATAAAATCGAAATCCCATGGTTTTTAACTTTTTAGCACTACTCCTGCCTCTGCTCGTACATGGCGCTCTGTGCCCTATGATAAAGATAATCCAATCATTGTCAAGAACGAATGGAAGGCATCCGAGACCGGGACAAACGCATTTGAGGGAAATCAATCAACAGAGAAAATGATCTTATTGACTGATATTATTGTTTATGTACGTCGTAAATCGTAACATAGGCACCGCTAGATGCCACCGCCGCACTTTCTAACTATGTCCGCACGTCGCTTTATGATTAAGCCCTCGCACCTGCTCCGCAAAATTCGCGCGCGGGCGCGGGAATTCCCTGAATCGTACATCGTACATCGAAAATCGTACATAGGCGGCGTTCCGCCGCCACCGCCCTTTTCTACTGTGTATTTTCCCATCTATCAATCAAAAACCACACGAAAGTCCTACGACTTTCTGCCAAAAATACTTTTCAACACACGAAAACGTAGCGATAAGTTAGTGAATATCCCGAAGTTCCGCTAACAAGTCTGTACGCCGCTTGTAGGTGGTGCGAATATGGGCGAGAAGCTCGCTGACATAGGGAGCGCTACCGGGGAATCGGGAGAATTCCCTCAACGTTTCCGCAAATTCGACGTATTCCTTGCGCTTCTTCGCCTTTGAAATCCAATCCTTCATGGTCGCAATGCCATATTGGAAGAGTTCCGGATGGTATTTTTTCGGCAGAATTGGCAGGTATTCCATGATGAGAGGAACCCGATCATCATGGCTTTGAATAATGAGCCGATAGAGGCGATCAAAGTCTTTTTCTTCGGCATAGATGGACGCCAGATAAACCGCCTCATCCAATCGTTCGAGTTGCCCGGTGAGGCGCTCGTACATGCCTGCCCAGTCAGCGGATGGAATCTCTTTTTTTAGCTTTCGATAGTAAGAAAGGTCGTACGGAGCGGAGAGCACAAGCTGATAAAGTGTCTCGATGACTGCCGGTGCGTCACCTTGCCTCTTCACAATATCAAGCAAAAGTTCGAGAGCTTGTTCGGATTTCTCACTGGCTGCCATTTGCTTATTCACCAAGTCTCTGGCTTCAGAAAGTTTCCCGGCATCGCGCAGGCGCTCTATTTCCGGGAAAACGATCTCATCGCACTCGAGGTTTGCGAGCATCGTTTGCTGAAACTCTTTCTCCCGACCAAGCTTGCGCAACAAGTTCACCCTGTGTCTCAGGAGCTCCTCCCCCATGAACGACTCCAGTTTTTCCAGTTCAATGTATGCCAGCTCCGGCGGCAGCGCGGTAAGCATAAAATCAACGCATAACGAGTCCATGGGGTAGAAGTCATACTCCTTGTATACGCTGTAGGTGGACGCCTGGCGTAGCTCCTCGAGCATCTCGAGTTTCTCTTTGAGCGACCATGATTCGCTCGAGGCACATGCCTCCAGAATTTCCGCGAATTCTTCGTGAAGCTCAAGAATTTCCAAATGGTCTTCATCATCGATGGTGCTGTCGGCTTTCTTCTGGAGCGTATGAATGAACTTCAGTATGGTTCGAGCCACCAATCGCGCGTTACCCTTCTCCAATTCCGGCTTCAGGGCATCCAAAATATCTCCCATCCCTTTTGTCACAGCCATCCAATCGATACCATACTCTTTGCTTTTGCCATACAATCCCTCCTTCTCCCCCATGCGAGTGAACAACCTTTCTACCCTGTTTGCTAACTTCTCTTCTGAGGACGGGAAGGTGGCGACCTCCTCATTCAGCCAATCGTTCAATGTGCAGGCGAAATCTGCATTACACTGTGCCTGCTTCTGCACGAACTCCCTTAACTTGTCCAGAGGTGCTTGCTCCAATAGTTTTACCGGTATCGATACTGTCTTTTCCTTATGCTTCATGCATCTACTCTAACACGCTGCGCTCCCCCTATGCAACTCTAAAGAATAAAGAAGCAACAAAAATAATCACACGAAAAATTCCGGCGCCTTTTCTTTTTGCATTCCTGACGAGTATCTCAGCCTTCGGAGACCATTTACTCTTTTGCTGTTCCTCCTCGTCCAGTTCTTCCTCGTACCGTTTTTTCCGGCACCTCGCATATGTACATAGACGCCGCTAGGCGCCACCTTCTCGTTCGCCACACTCGCGCACTTCGCGCGGGAACTCTTCAAATTGACTCACCGCCGCCCCATCGGCGGTTTGCCCCTGCGGGGCAACGCATCCGCGTTGTCCATCCGCACTTGCTCTGCTAAATTCCCGCGCAACGCGCGCTATAATCCAAATCGTACATCGTACGTCGTAAATCGTACATAGGCAGGCCCTGTCTGCCACCGTCGTACCTCGTAAATCGTACATAGGCAAACGCATTTCCTAATGCGCTTGCCCTGCACACGTGTCCCAATAAAAATCTCTCCGAGCTCATTCAACCCATTTCTCCATGCGTTTCCAACAGACAACGGAAGTAAGCCCGACAAGATGTCAAAGCTTTGATGATTAGGTATGGCAGTAGACCCGGCATAGCGTAACAGCAGATGCTTTCCTCCTATCAACGCATCATCATTTCAAAAATTCCGCTACGCACCTGCTTCGCCACACTCGCGCGCAAGCGCGGGAACTCTCCAAATCGTACATCGTACATCGTACCTCGTAAATAACCAACAACTTATGCTTCATGATGTGCCGTTAATTACCTATTGAGGGTGCTTTTTTCTTGGGACGAATGTGCTTGCCCTGGCATATTCTTCTTGTACTCGTACGCATATCGTGTACAATAGAACCATGACCACGAAAAGTATTTCATCCAGTGAGGCTAGGAGTTCTCTCTACAGCATCCTGCGAGAGGTTGTAGAGGATGCCGTGCCGGTGGTGATACGCCATCGCGGGCATAAAAATGCAGTCATTATTTCCGAGGACGAGTACAATTCCCTCGTCGAAACCGCCTATGTAACCGGCGGTCGGAATGGGGAGGCTCTGCGCCGTTCTATGCAGGATGTCAGAGAGGGCAAAACTCGCCGTATCACATTGGAGGAAATAGACGCGCTCCTCGATTGATGTACGAGATAGAGCTTACAGCCGAGGCCGAGCGTCATTGCTCTTCTGGAGCAAAAATGACAAAAGGATGCTCAAGCGTATCCGCAAGCTCCTCGCCAATATGCAGGAAACGCCGTACACAGGACTCGGCAAGCCGGAATCCCTCCGGTATGAATGGAGCGGCTTCTATTCACGCCGGATCGACAGTCAGCATCGGATTGTTTATACAGTAAACGAGGAGCAGCGTCTCATTACCATTTACCTGATGAAGCATCACTACTAATTTCAATCGTACATATAGGCGCCTCTAGGCGCCACCGTCCGCCGGTCGCACAGAAATCCCGCCTTCCTACAGGCTTCGCCAAACTCGCGGCGTAGCCGCCGAATTCCCCAAATCGTACACGGTTAATTAGGGGTGTTAAAATACGCGGGACTGAGGTAGAATAACCGCAGTTGCGGAAGGAGG
>CANQJI010000098.1 GCA_947624205.1 uncultured Akkermansia sp.
GCTCCTTCGCTTCTATCTCATCAGCATTCCTTCCACTCAACCCCGCCGCAGCAATTTCCTGCGCACGCTCCATCTCCCCCACCTCCGCCAGCAACCCATCAAGCCTCTCCTCCTCACTCGTCGGCTCCCCACTCATCGCCTCCGCATCTATCGCCTCTCCCGTCGGAGAATCTTCTTTTGAAATCCCCTCCCGCGCGTCAGCGCGCGAACTTCCAAATCGTAAATCGTAATTCGTAAATCGTAAATCTTCTTGCTCCTTCGCATACTCCTCCAGCACCTCCGCCGCACGCGTGATACTACTCCCCTCCTCGTACGCCTCCCGCACCGCCTCAAACACCGTCGCATCCAACTTCGCCGCCGCATATCGCCCTGCCACGCTCGCCCCGCTCTCCTCCATAAGCTTCTCCAGCGTCGCCCCCTCATTCTTGATAAACTCTCGCCCCTCCTTGCTCTTCGCAAACGCATCCCACGCCTCCGAAATCGCCACCAAATGCTGCGCATCCGCCAGCTTCTTCTGCACATACTCGATACTATCGTGCGCCTCCTGCGGCATATTGTACCGCCCGTGATTCAGCAAAAAATGACTCTGCGCCAGCGTTGAAAATGCCTCCACTATATCCTGCCGCGTGTAGCTCTCCTTCCCTTCCGCGCTTTCTTTTAGCTGAGCCTCGCATACTTGTTGCGGTATTTCTCTGTGAGTTCTCCTATGATTTCTCTTGTCACGGTTTATTTTATGGTCGTTTTTTTCGGCATCCTGAATCACGAAGCAACGCGACGCATATGCAACGACAAATGCAGACTTGCACCGGCAGTGCACGTATGGTACAATCGCCGGTATGCCTACACCGTGTTGCCTTTTCTCCGCGTACATCCACAACTTGGATCCCGTAATTCTCAATATCCCCGGCACACCCCTGGCTCTGCGCTGGTATGGTTTGGCATATGTTGCCGGCTTCATTCTTGGCTATCTTGTCCTGCTTGCTCTTTCGAAGAAATCGCTCTACGTCGTAAAACCGGACAAGCTTGCTGACTTCATTACGTTGATCTGTCTCGCCGGGGTAATCGTAGGGGGACGGCTAGGAGAGTTTTTCTTTTACTGGCTACCGGAACACGGATGGTCCGGCTTTTGTGCTGACCCCCTATGGGTTTTTCGTATCTGGCAAGGAGGTATGGCCTCACATGGAGGAATACTTGCCGTTCTGCTCGTTACGGTTCTCTACGCATACAAGCACCGCCTTTCTATCCCTGCCGTCTGCGATGGACTAGCCATCGTGTGTCCCATCGGGCTTTTCTTTGGACGTATAGCTAACTTCATCAACGGAGAACTCTACGGTCGTGTCTGTTCGCCGGAGAACCCCATAGCGGTGTGTTTTCCATCAGAATACTTCGAGTTTCCTCAAGCTACCCAATACCAAATACAGGAAGCGGTTGAACTCGCTGTTGGCGCACCTCTTCAATCTTTACAAATCGTTAATGAACAAGGAATTCCTCAAGAAAGCACTTTTGACTTACTGACGCGTCTTTGCCGTGAAAGCGAACCGGCGCGTGAAGCCCTCGGTCAGTTTTTGAGTGCTCGCTACCCTTCACAGCTCTTCGAGGCATTAGGAGAGGGTCTGCTGCTTTTCATTATACTCATCACCCTGCGACTGATATGGCGCAATGCTCCTGCGGGCATTTTCAGTGCTCTCTTCTGCTTACTCTACGCCGCCGCACGTATCACTTCCGAGTGCTTCAAGGAGCCGGATGCCCCCATGTGGGGGAGTATTACACGCGGACAGTATCTCTCCTTTGCAATCATTGCCCTCGGATTTGCTTTTCTCTTCGTCGCTTGCCAGAAAAAACACATCACCACAGGTGCCTCTCAGGGCAAACTCATTTGAGGAGGAATGTTAATCAACAGAGGAAATACTCTTATTGACTGATATTACTGTTTATACGTCTCAAAAATCATGACAACAAGCAGTCATCATGCTGATGGCTCTAAGGAATTCTCAAAATCGTACATCCAACGTCGTACGTAGGCAAACGTATTTCCTAATGCGTTTGCCCTGAGGCGCTTCCTCATCACCTCTCCCAACTCTCCGATGTCCCTTTCTCCTCTTTTCTCCAGTTGTTTTCTGAAAAAACACCCTTCTCCTAGCATTTTTGTCTTGTCAAGCTGCCACTTTCTGTGTATCATGCTCCTGCGCCTCTTCCCCACAAGGTTGGAGGAGGTCGCGAGGAGGGCTCGGTAGCTCAGTCGGTAGAGCAGAGGACTGAAAATCCTTGTGTCGGCGGTTCGATTCCGTCCCGAGCCATGCAACTCCGCATATTTGAAACGGGGCGTAGCTCAGCCTGGTAGAGCGCCAGCTTTGGGAGCTGGATGTCGTAGGTTCGAATCCTGTCGCCCCGACTAGATTTTGGGTATTACACGGTGTTATGAAGTACGTAAGTGCTTGACAGGGCTCTTTTTTTGTTTTGACAGGGGGGAAGAGGGGGCTATATAGTAACTGTACATTTTACTGTACATAGCAACTGTACATAAAAAAAATCGCTACACCCTTAGTGAAATCTGAAACGAACAACGATTATGAGCTGGTTGATAAAAAGAAAAAACTGTGACCATTGGATTGCTTGTTGGAAGCAAGGAGGGCATGAAATACGGCGTTCAACTAAAATTCGCATTGAAACCGGGGCAGCCGGTCGTAAAGCGCGCTCTCTTGCAGAGCAAACGGCGGCGGCTATGGAGGCGGCGGCGACGGGTGAGACGCCCGCACACAAAGCGTGCGACGCCGTGCGCAAGGTTGCTGAGATTCATGGATGCGCCGGAAGGATACCGACGGTGAGGGAGTACTTTGCGGACTTCCCACGCACGGCGGGCGAGAGTGCGGAGAAGAACCGGACTCGGGCTTTCAATTTGTTTTTGGAGTATCTTGGCGTGTGGGCTGATAGGCGGATTGACACCATCACCCCGGCGATTTGCCGGGGCTTCGTGCAGCATGAGTTGAAGAGGATTGCACGGGGTACGGTCGGTGTGCTTCGCGGCTATCTTTCGTCCGCTTTCAAGAGGGCGGTGGAGGTGGACGATTATTTGAATAAGAACCCTTTTTCCGGTGTGAATTTGGGCGTGGAGGCGCGCGCGGTGATTCCGGAGCGCGGGCAGGACAAGCAGAAGCGATTGCCGTTCACACTGGAGGAAATCCGCTTCATGATTCGGAGCTTTCCGGCTCCTTGGGGCGATATGGTAGCGGTGAGTTTTTACTTGGGAGGCTTGCGGCTCTCGGACGTCTGTATGCTCCGTTGGGATGCGGTGAACTGGCGGGATAATTATGTCCGGCTGGTGGAGGTTAAGACGCGCAAGGAGCGTTATCTTCCGATTTTGCCGCAGTTGAGGGAGTTGCTGATGCGCAGGCACTCGCAATCTACCAACGGGGAGGAATACGTGTTCCCCGATATGGCTCATTATTACCTTGGAAGCTCAAAGACCGGTATCTCAACGCAGTTTACCGCCCTTCTCCGTGCGCACGGGATGATTGAGGGGACAGTGAACGCGGGCAAGGCAAAAGGCAACCGGCACGCGGTGAGCGCAAAGTCTTTTCATTCCATACGGCACACCGTGGCAACTTACTTGCGCGGCGGGATGACGGGCACGGCTCTTTTCTCGCCGGATGCGATTCGGGACACCATAGGGCACGATTCGGAAGAGGTGGAGCGCGGTTACTTCACCGGGACGCTGACGATGCGGAGGAATGTGTTAGCCGCGCTTGCGGAGGGGGTGGAGGGGGCAACCCCAACCATGAACTCTCCTGCGGCTCCGGCGTACCGGCAAGGGGCGTGAACGGCTATTTTTTCAACCTAAAAACCCAACAACTCCATGAAAATGCCACTCGATGATAACTCAAAAATGCGGAGGGACTATCTACGCGCGCAAGCATTCAACATTGCCCAACTAGAGAAAGCCTTTAATACCCTTGTCGGTGACCGTGGGGAGACCCCTCAACAAATGATGGAGAAAATTTATGAAATGATTGGGCTCTTCAAAGAAGAGGAACTTGCCTGTTTGCTTCTATTTTTGGCAGGCAGAACCGAAGGGCTTAAGTTGAAAAAATTGGGCTACGCGGATGAGGAGATTGAGAGGGCTCTGAAAAATGCGCGCAGGCGGCTTAGGAAATCACCGCCGAATGCGAGCGCGTAAACGAACCTACAACGACGTGCAGCACCGCGGGAGGGTAGGGGAGCACCCGACAGCCTCCACAAGCCCCGGGAAGGCGGTTTCTGGCGCGTTCTGCGGGGCGATGCCGCGGGAGACGCGGCGCGGGGATTGACTGATTGAACATAGTTGCCTCATTCGGGCGAGCGGGGAGGTGGACGGAGTGAACGGCAACCGATGAGCCGGGATTGACTCTTGGAAAGTTATGGACTATCATAAAAACATGAAAGAGGAAAGAAAAGCACAGAAAACAGGTAGCGACAAGGCAAAAAACTCCGTAGAAAAAACAGAGGCACCGAAAGCGGAGCCGTCGGAGAAGAAGGGCACCCCGGCGACTCTTGACGGTTACGATTACAACGTCCGAAGTCTTGAGAAGAGAGCGAGCGATTTGCCTTATGAAGCAAGGTTGAAAAGTGATGAGGAGCTCAGGCTCTCGGATTCTGTGGAACACAGCCAGTTAAGGAGAGAAATTGAGAAAGCATACAGAACGGGAGGGCTTGCAAGGGTGAGGGAGTTGTTGGCAACTTCTGATTATGCGGGAATGGTAGCCGAAGCAATCTTTAGCATAAAGGAGGGAGAGGAGGGCTTTTTTTCGTGGAGGTCTCTTATCCCCCGAGCACAAAGCGTGCAAGGTTATTATACAGCTCGGGAAGAAGATGCTCGCAAACTTCCTGAAAAAAATGGGCTTCGAAAAATGGAAATGGCTCGTATCAAACAACAGGAGAATTTGCAAAAAGGAGCGGAAGAGGCTTTGCACAAAATGGGGGAAAAGGGGCTTGCTGAATATGTACGACAGCATAAGGAAAAGCTTGATTCAATCATGGAGTTGGGGACAATTTTTTTTACGGCTTATATTGCAGCAACACCTGAAAAAGACAGCCTCTATATTGACTGGAAGGATGATATAAAGAAGGAGAGCAAAGCGGCGATTTCCGTTTACTTTCCACCTCTTCAAAAAGTCCTCCTTGCGGAGGATATTGGCAAATTCCGCAGGCATGGACTGCTAAATAACGAGTCGCTTTCAGCGTTCCTAGAGGAAGCGGGGTTATGTGTTGCACAACTGATGGGCGAGTACGAAGTACCCATTGATAGAATATATGCGGAGGCGTGGAGAGGGTTAGCCCGCGTGAAGCGCGGAGACGTTGTTTTTACCGAAAATGAGGTCTTTAGACTCGTAAGTGAGCAATCCCCCGAGAAAAGAGGAGAGCTCTACAACAAGATGCGTGATGAGAAGAGGGATTATACAAGACGCTTCCCCCTTAGTCCACCCTTGTAATGCGCGTTGGATGGAGAGATTACATAGGGGGAAACATAAAAGTCAATAGTTTTTTTGGATTTTTTTTCGCCCCTCTTTTGACACAAAAAAAATCCTGACAGGGTAAAACTGGAGGAATTCAACAGCTCAGGAATTTTTTTGTCTCGATTTTGAGCCGAGAAAATTCCTGCGCACCGCGCCGCATCTATGTTTGGAGGATAATAGATGCAATGAAAACAAAACACATACTCCAAAATGGCGACCGAGAGAACCGCATGACGGCAACTCCGGCGAAATTGTTCCTTAAACAGGCTGATGCCGCCAAGGCTCTCGGTGTCTCGGAAGTGACGCTCCGGAGATGGACGGACTGCCCCCGCGTGTATATCGGCAAATCGTCCCGCGGAAAATCCCGCCGTGTTCGATATGACCTTGACGAAGTGACGGCATGGCTCAAAAAGGCGCGCAGTTGCTAACACCTAACCCCAACCAACGACAATGAACAACACGAACAACACTACCGATGACGAACAGGCGTTGACGCAATTACTTGGGCTTAACTCAGGCTCGCCAGTTGCCACGCCCGAGATGCTAAAGCGCATGGCTCAGTGGCTCCACGCTACGCTGAAGCGAGAAATCATGGAGAGACCGGTGACAGCCGGGCAAGAGTGGGGACGTATCGGCGATATTATGAGGAAGTACGGCGTGAGCAAATCGCAAGCGAACAACTGGCTCAGACGGCTCCGGCAAGAGGGCAAGATTCGGGTGCAGAACCCTATCTACGGCTTGCAAGGCAAGGGCGATACTTTTTATAACCTTGCGGACGTGGAAACAGCCTTCACCGAAAACGCTAAACGACTTTCCAAGAAATGAACCCAATGGATGCAGACCCCGTGATTATCACCGACACCAGAGAACAAATGCCGCTGAAATTTACGCACCTCCGGACAGAGCGCACAGCCTTGCAGACCGGAGACTATTCCGTGCGGGGGCTCGAAGAGGTCTTTAGCGTGGAGCGGAAAAGCATGACCGACCTAGTAGGCAGCTTGACCCGAGAGCGTAGGCGATTCATGCGAGAGATGCACCGCCTGAGGGCGTTTCAATTCGCAAGGCTTCTTGTCATTGGTAGCGAGATGGAGCTAATGCAGATGGTAAACATGGGACGGGCGAACCTAGCGCAAGTTGAGCATTCGCTTCTTGCGATATCCGTCCGGTATGGCGTCCCGGCGGTAAGGGTTGACACCCCCGAACGCGCCGCCGTGACTGTGGAAACTTGGGCGTGGGCAGTCTATCGTGATGCACTCGCTAAAGTGGGGAAGAAGGTTGGATTCCCGGAGTGGACGGCTGGAACGATTACCGGCGAAAGGAGGTTGACGATATGAGACGTGACCCACGAAGAGCTCTTGAGTGGACGAAGGTATATCCGGCACAAAGGGCAAGCATAGCTAATCTTTCGCTCGCCGATGCCGGGCGGCTTCTCATGCTGATTCTCTATTGTGCGGAGAAAGTGAACGGCGGAGTTATCGAAGGCGCGCGGAATTGGACAAGAAAGCAGTGGAAAAATGAAACACTTTTGGATGAAATTCCGAGGGAAAATCAACCAAATTTCTGGCACTTTTCGCAGGAAAATTTTATCGTGGACGCGTACGACGCTGAAGCCGAAAACGCCGCTATATCTAAGCGCAAAGGGGGAATTAAGGGACGTGAAAAGCAGCTCAAAAGTGCGGGGTATCCTGCGGGGTATCCAACGGCAGAGTCAGAGAAAGAGATAGATAGAAATTCTTTGGAGTCTCCTCTTTCAGAGTGCGACTCCAAATCTTTCTTGTCAGAGTCAAAAGAATCAGAGTCAAATGACGCGACGCCTTCATCCTATCCGAAGGAGTGGAGAGAAGTCTATGACTTTTACCGCTCGCTTGGGGCTAATTGTCCTATCAAAGATGATTCAGAGCTTATTGAATGCGCCAAGGCTTTTTTTAGTAGCAATGCGGAAGTTGGATGGATGACAGTGAACGACGATATGCATCTTGAGTCAATACATAACTGGAGAGGGAAGGCAAGAAAGTACGCAGAATCATGGGTGAGAAATGCCCCGCCCGCAGCACCGCAGAGGCGGCGGAAAAAGTGGAACATATCCAACGCGGCGACCGTGGACGATGACCGCTATCATGGACTATGAGCTCGCCACGGTGAGGCACCGTGAACCGGGAAAAGCGGGCAGGTACTGACCCGGGGGAGGGGTACCTAAAGCGACTCGGGACGTCCCAAACGGCGGCGGTTTGTTTCCCTGAAAAATTGAAAGCGTGTCACCACCCCGGCAGACCTTCTCAACCCTCAAGGTACTGTCCCCCCGACCCCCTATCGCGCCCGGTTTCATTCCCAATTTCGGCTTATTTTTGTGACAATTTTTTGATTTTTGTTTCACCCCATTATCCCCACGGTGACCCACGGTGACCCACGGCGGATTGCGGTCAAATGTCAGTCAAATGTCAGTCAAATGTCAGTCAAATGTCAGTCAAATGTCAGTCAAATGTCAGACACCTGACGGTCATGGACGCTGAGCACATGCAGTGCAAAAGGAACAAGTTTGAGACTTTTCGCAAAGACCGAAGGACACCCGCCTCCGAAAACGATGCTATATCGCCTCAGCAGCCCGCAGAACTCGCTTGAACTGGTTGGACTGGTTGGACTGGTAAACCCTCCCACCCCGACCCTATCCCCGCCTTCTCGGGCGCGCTGGACGCTTTAACAAAAATCTCCCTCCCTTGACACCGGGAGACACCTACCCGAGCGACTGATTCCACCCTTGGCAGTAGAGTATGACGCAGATTCTTAAAAAGTACCGCCAACTGTACATAAAACATGAAAATTACTTCATAATTAGTTTATAATCAACTATTATAAATCCTGTCGCCCCGACTAGATTTGGGTCAACCCAAATTTTTAGGATCAACCCGAATTTTTGTGGAAAGAGGAATTTTTGTTAAAACAGGCGGGAGCATTCAAGCAAGACCCTGAGACGATAGTTTTGGAAGTTTCGGAAGCCATAGGCTCGTCGTTGAA
>CANQJI010000099.1 GCA_947624205.1 uncultured Akkermansia sp.
GGTACAGCGGCGGCAGGAGCTACAGCGGCAGGAGCGACAGCAGCAGGTACAGCGGCGGCAGGAGCTACAGCGGCAGGTACGGCGGCGACTACAGGAAGTACGCTTGCAACACTGGCGACAGTAGGAAAGGTGATAGGTTATACGTCGCTAGCGGCGAGTGCCGGTATGCAAGGCTACAGTGCCTATGAGGCGAACAAGATGCAGAAAAAACAAGAGCGCGCTGAGGCAGAGCAGCTAGAGGCGGCTCAAAAGGCGGCAGATGCAGAGAAGACAAGAGTGCAGCTGGCAGGGGTAGGCGCAAGCGCCGATTACAGCAGGCAGAGCAGCATCAATGCTGAAATGAGCGCGCGGGCAGCGGAGACGCGAAAAAAGAGAGCGTTTGCGATGTCAAAGACGCTGAATAATACAAATCTTTTGGGCAGTGTAACCGGGAAAACTGTATTAGGCGGATAATGGACAAGTTTGACAAAGGCGTGCGTGAGGAGAAGGAAGATTACAAGGCGATTTGCGAAGCGTTGCTTTTGTCCGCAAAGGCGGATAGATGTAACTGGGAAGAAGCGGTGCGGATGACTTTTCCTGAGTTGCTGAAAGTAGCAGACTTGCAGAAGCCTGCGCGCAACGATGAAGAGCCGCTGTGTTCGCACGCCCGGCAGGGAGTTCTGAGTTTGGCGAGTGCGCATGTTAGCTATATAACGCCTATGGGTGAGAGGTGGTTCCAATACACGCCGATTATGAGTGAGGACGCGGGCGAGTACGACGAGGAGGATAGTTGGTTTGCAAAGGCGACGCAGGTGACGCAGGAGACGGTGGAGCGGAGCAATTTTTATAATGAGGCGTACGCGGTGTATATTGACCGTATAGCGACCGGGACGGGGGCTCTTTTGTGCGAGATGCACCGTCCGACGCAGAGGCTTATCTTTACACACATTCCTGCAGGTACTTACGGGGTAGCCGAAAACTCGCTGCACGAGGTTGATACGTTGTGCCGCGAGTGGAAGGCGACGCCGGCGCAGCTTGTGGAGCAGTTTGGCGAGGAGAATGTGAGCGCGACGACGCGGACTGCGTACCAGAGCGACAAGGATAGGTACAGCAAGGAGGTAAGAGTGTACCAGCTTGTGGAGCCACGCAGGGGCAGAGAGGTGAGCCGAAATGTGGGCGAGACAAACGCGCAGAGAATGCCGTGGAAGAACGTGTACCTTGAGGAGAGCGGGCACGTGCTTTACGAAGGGGGATATACCGAATTTCCATACTGCGTGACGCGTTTCGTGAGGTATGGGAATTCAGCGTACGGGCGGAGCGCGCTTGTGGGTGTGCTGCAGGATATGCTGGACTTGCGGAAGATGCGAAGCATAATGATGACAGTAGCGGAGAGGAAGGCGATACCGTCTATGCTGGTCACGGCTGAGATAGCGGATGAGGTAGATTTTCGCGCTGGCGGGAAGACGATAATAAGCGCGCTTGATTCAAGGAGCGACGTGCCGCGTGAGTTTGCACCGGCTAGCGATATGCGCGATGCTATGCTACTCATACAGGAATGCCAGAAGGAGATTGATGACGCGGTGTTTCGGAATGCTTTGCAGGCGGTGAGCGATGTGGATAAAACGATGACAGCGAGGGAGGTGAGCGCAAGGATGGCGGAGAAGGCTATGACAATCACGCAGAGTTTTACGCAGTTCAGTGTGGATTTTTACCCGATGCATCAGCGTATTTTTGCTTGTTGCTACAGGTTGGGCTTGCTGCCGAGAGAGGGGAGACCGAAGTACGTGAGCCAGCCTATCTTGAATAGGAAAGGCAAGATTGTTGGAGAAGCGGTGCAGCCACCACAAGTGAAGTATTGCGGGAGGATGGCTCAGGTGCTTCAGAACGCACAGATTAACGCGCTGGACAATACCATCAACGAGCTTGTGGACTTGTACCGCGTCACGCAGATGCCCGAGTGGCTACTACCGCTGGACATCAAGCGAATAGTCCGATTTAAGTTGAACGGTCAGAGCTTTCCGCAGCAGTGCGTGAGGAGCTTGGATGAGGTGGAAAATATGCTTGAACGAATTGAGAAAGAGCAGATGGCGCAAGCGCAGATGCAAATTGTGCAAGCGCAGGCATCAGCGAACCGAGACAATGCAGAAGCCTATGCAAAACAAACTAACTGAGGCGGAGAAAAAAGCACTGATTGAGCAGAAGCGAGAGGTGCAGCGCATTTTGCGCGGCGTACCCGAAGAGGCGATCGATTTGCTCAAAGAAGAGTTTGGCTACGGTTACCCTGTGTACGAATGGCAGGACAATCGGGGCAACCTTTTACCCTTCACCCCGGAAGAGAGAGCGCAGCGAGCTATCCACAAAGACGGACAGCACAGCGTTATTTCTTTCATTCTCCAATACCGCTAACATAACCTAAAACATACCATGCCACCAGAAGCAGAAACAGCAGCAGCCGCGTCAGCGACTGATACCTCCACCCAGCAGCAAGCACCGCAGCCCGCCGCCAATGGGACGGCTAGTCTCTATGACTTCGAATCGCAAGCCGAAGCACCCGCAGCGGAGGAGAGCTTTGTCCTGGAAGAGCGTTTTGGCGTTGACCAGAGCAATATCGACATGCTGACGGCAGCCGCGAAAGAGGAAGGATTGCCCCTTGGAGCAACCGGACGATATATGAACCGAGTGCTTGCAGCCGTGACCGGTAACCAGCAAGCAATATTTGACCGCCAGAATGCCGCATTGCGCGCAAAGTGGGGGTCAAATTATGAGACCAATATGCGCACTACCGGGCAATTTATCGGACGCTTGGCAGCTGCAGCCGAATTGGACGAAGAGGAGAAAGCAGCAATGAAGAGCCCGCTAGCTTACAAGATTATGCACAAGCTTATGTTGGCGAGCGGCGAGTTGAATGCGGGAGCCGTTGGCGCGAGTGCGCCGCGTCCTGCTAACGCCCCGCTGACGAAAGAGGAGAAGCGAGCGCTTATGCACGATATGCTGCACAATCCTCAGAATCCATATTACAAGGGGCTGAATGACCCGGCAGCGACGCCGAAGGAGCGACGGGAAGCTGAGCGCGTTTTTAATAAGAAGTTGGGCTTTGATTATTTCAAGTAACTTTTGCTACCGTCACTGTGCCACACCGGCGCCCGTCTGTGCTATGCATGGGCGGGCGTTTCACTTTCGAGAGAGCGGGCTAGGAAGCGGTAGCCCTCCATGCGTTTGTCAGCCGGGGCGTGGAAGTAGCCGCGTTCGACTTGCTCAGAGGTGTGCCCGACGATTGAGCGGACGACATCCGGAGCGACGACGCCAGAGGAGCGGAGCTGGGTGACGACGGTGTGGCGGATGCTGTGGAATGAGAGCTGGGAGAAGTTGCGGTTTGCAGAGGTGCGGGTGAGTTGTGCGATGCCGAGTTTTTTGAGCCACGCGACGAAAGCGTTTGATGGGATTGCCCGGTTTTTTAGGAAATCCGAGGCGAGTTTGGGGAAGACGTATTCGCCGGCGTAGGGCAGATCCAGCAGGAGGGAGCGGAGCGGCGGGGTGATGGGGATGAGGAGGCGCTTGCCATTTTTCCGAGTTTTGCGGGGGAGGATGGTTATTTCGCCGGCGTCCAGATTTACGGCGTCCCAGCGCAGGAGGCAGACGTCGCCGAGGCGGAGACCGCCGGCGAGGTAGGTGAATTTGATGACGGCTGGCCACGGGGCGGGCATGGCGGCGATGAGTGTGTGCAGCTCCTCCATGGTGAAGGCTTTTCGCTCCATGGGCGGAGCGAGGCAGACGTCCGGCAGTTTGGCGAGGGCGCAGGGGTTTCGGGGGATTATGGCGTCGTTGAGCGCTGCGCGGAAGACTGAGCCGATGATGACTTTGTACTTTTTTATGGAGCCGGGGGAAAGACGCCCCACGAAGCCAGTGAGGTAAGCTGTTATGTCTGAGGGGGTTATTTCTTCCATGCGACCGATGCGGCGCGCGCGGGCAAAGTCGAGGAATGAGGCGCAGATGCATTTGTACTCCGGTCGCATGTGAGCGCGGAAATAATCTTCCAGCGGGAGCGTGCGCTCCTTGGAAAGCCCCATGTCGCGGGAGAGCGAGCGCAGGGATTCTATCGCGCGAGAGAGTTCGGTTTTGCCCTTTGAGACGCGCTCCATTTCATCCGCCGCCGCTTGGGCGAGCTTGCGGAGGCGGGAGGGGGAGGCGTCGTCAGACTGGCAGGGGATGCCCGTTGCCTTTACAATTTTTACGCCGCCCTTAAAAAAGCAGGCGTACCAGCGGTTACCGCGTTGCTTGAGAAATGCCATTTGAGAGATGGAGTGAGGAGAGATGAGTAGTGTACACTAGAATGTACCCTATATGCCGCAAATAATACATCGAGGATATTTTTAGGTCAAACAAAAAATGCTAGTAAAATCAATGGTTAGCATATTTTTCGGAAAAGATGGAGGAGATGGAAAGTGGTGGGATACGTATTTATAATACGTATTTGAAGCTACCTAATATTCTGATCGTGTGATATCTACAAAAAACTAATACATCGGTTTTCCCCTGTCATAGAAGATGAGATTCTTTGTTAGTTCAGAGAAAAGTAAGGAAAAAATTTCAAATAGAGACTTGACGTGCGTATTATAAATACGTAGACTTGTCCCCACCTAATTACTTTATCATACTATGAAATTACATCTACCTGTTGGATTACGCGTCGCGTTACTCGCAGTTCTGGCTTCCTTTTCTGTCGCTTTCGGGAAGGTCACGGTGAAGCAAAATATCTCCGATGAAAACCCCGACGGAGAAAAAGTAGAAACACAGGATGGAGTCATAACCCAGGAACTCAAAAAAGACGTCAGCGTGACATTGACGAGCGAGGGTGGTGAGAAAGAGAGCTTGACGCTCAAAGGATCTCTCAGAGAAGGGGGAACCACGAACATCACCGTAAACGAGAATTGCGACTTGACGCTTGATACCTATTATGCAAGTTATGTGGAAGACGATTTTGGATCCGTGGTGACCGCCGTCACGGTAGATGGGGGAACGTTCACAGTGGGGAACACGACTACGTCAAATCTAGGTTATGTTAAAGGGACAGGATCCAAGGGAGACTTGACGATTAACGTGACAAACGGAGGGGAATTTCGCCTGGCAAAATACAGCACAATTGGTAAAAATGAGACACTCCAAGGTGAAAATGTCGTCAAGATCAACGTCTCCTCCGGTGGTACTTTCAAAAACGAAGGAGGCAGTATCAGCGACGCAAAAGGTGGCAATGCCAGCCCGAGTAGCGAAACGATCATCAATATATCCGCCGACGGCACCGGTGGTACATTTGAACACAGTGGGGATTTAAGCAAAGCTAACAACGGAGATGCTGGGTCTAGCGAGAAATTGACGATCAATGTGGGAGCGAACGGGATATTCAATACGCCTAGTAAATTGCCTGCAGTTACGATAGGGTATGCTGGCACAGCTCATTCATCGCTGGAACTTGCCATTGATGTCGCGAAAGGCGGAACATTCACATGCTCGACAGAAGGATATACTCCATTTGAGATTGTCTCCGCATGGGGTGGCGATGTGCATGCTACTGCAGACATCACAGTGGGAGGTGAATTCAACCTAAAGAATACTCATCTCGGAAGGATGCAGGTTGATGATATATACAGTAGTCATACCCTCTCTTCCTGTGATGTTACTATCAAAGTGGTCGGAGGAACCTTCACCATGCAGGGAAGCAACAGCTCTTGTACGATCGGTTGCTTCCAGATGAATAAGGTCGGGGGTACTGTGACGACAGACATCACAATAAGCGGTGAGACCGGCGCTTTTAATCTTGAAAGTGGCAGAATCGGTGGCTATCTTCATACAGCCACACTAAACAGTAGACAGGGAGAAATAAATGTTGCAATTACCCTCCGGGATAAAGGAACAATGACCGTAGGGGAAAAGGGGCAAATTGACGGCGACAAGTTGATGATTTACCTCTATGATGAATCAACCTTTACCGTCAACAGTAATGCTAAGATAGCCGATACCGCTGTCTTCACGATGCACGGCGGTTCTTTGGCGGGGGAAGGTATAGCAAGCCTGCGAGGAACGGTGGTTATCGACACAGCGGAGGGGTTCACGGGTACGATCGACTTGGGAGGCGTGTCGGCCAATAACATCAACGGGGTCAAAATCAACAGTAGCGGCATCACGATATCCAACATTGGGGAGGGGACACTCACCCTGCATGAGGGAGATGTGCTGGCCATCGGAGGTGACAACCTGAAAGAACAAAATGTTGAGGGCACAGCGACTGCTTTGTTCCAATTTGCCGAAGAGGCTTCCGAGAAGAACCTCACTGTGGAGAGTGACAAAAGCATTCTCCTCGATTTCAGTGGGGTGACTTTAAGTGATTATGGGGACAATGAGGAGGAAGTTCATCTTGAGGTTCATCTCACTGATGGAAGTCTTGATTTGGGTGGCAAGGAAGCTAATGAATGGGTTAAGGAGCACTTTCACTTGGGAGCAGGATCCGGTCTCCATGTGAAAACATGGGATGCCGAAACAGGTAACATCATCATCGAGGGTAGTATAGCGACACGTTGGGAATCGACGAATCATAATGGTTTTGCTAACGTGAGTGATCTCGTCGACTATACAGAAGTTAATGTCAATGATGGCACTGTATTTAAGGCCGATGACGATGGGACGGTCAACCAACTTAGCGGAACACCAGACAAGGACTTAGAGATCCAAAATGGTGAAGACGAGCATACGGTGAGTCTGCATAATGAGGACAGTGGAGAAGAGGAAGACGATGGCGATACAACGTTCCGGGGAAATATCACTGTCGGAGATCAAGTTCATCTTGAGAAGACGGGCGGTGCGGATTTAACCGTGGAAGGTAATTTGAAGGCCGATGGTGATGTCACCGTGAAGGAGGGTAACCTGGTGCTCGGCGGCGATGACAGTTCCATCAAAGGTAAGCTCAAGGTAGATGGGGAAAGTAACTTGGAAGTGAAAAAAGGAGGAAAACTCACCCTTTCCGGTAGCATTGATGGTGAAAGCCAGGGCAGTATCACGGGCGATGGTACGCTGGTACTCGACGAAAACGTTGTTTTTGACAACTTGCCGGAAGGTTTCATAAGCGATAGCCTGATGATTGAGGTGGGGGATGAGGCGAATGTCAACTTTGGAGAAAGAGAGCAGACATTCAGCGATCTGACCGGGCATGGAACCATCACCGGGACTCACTTAACCGTCAGCAATGGCGAAGGGGAGGTGTTTTCCGGCACGCTGAACGGCTCCGCAACCGTGGAGGAAGGTCACTCCTTCCATGTGCAGGGGCTGCAAGGGTCTTGCAACTTTACCATGAAGGATCGCAGCACCCTTGACCTGACCCAGGGCGGGAACAGCTTGGGGGATGTAAAATCCACCCCCTCCAAAGAAGGAGTTGAAGGCTCCGGCGCCACATACAAGCTGCAGACCGACGCCAAGGCCAATACGGTGAATGGGGACTTTGTCATCCGGACAGAGGACACGACCATCATCAACCTCGACTTGAACCAGGATGCCATGTGGGGGACGGGAGAGTGCAACTCGACTATGTTGACGACAACCGGCGACGGACGGATCATCATTGAAGAAGGAACGACGTTCAAGATTCACAACCTCAAGGACATTGTTGCCGAGCACTCGGGAAGCGGACTGAAGGACATCGTCATCATGACCGGGAACATAGACACCACGGCTGCGTACGAGAGTGGGCAATTTAATCCGGCAGACGGTAATTTGAAAGCAAAAGTCGAACTGGATGGAATTCTGAAGGCCCTCTTCAAGAGCGCACACATCGAGTTTAAGGATGCTGAAGGCGAAACGGGAGAACCAGTGGCAGCCGCATACTCGTTGTTCGGTATGTCCGCGGAGGATGCGATTCCCGAACCCGTGAATAAGAATGGCATCCTGGTGTTTGATCCATACACGAATTCCGATATTCAGGACAGCTCCCGCAGCTCGGTGGCGTATGTGGGCGGAATGCTGCTCAATCAATATGTCTCCAAGAATCTCCTCAACTCCGATCCGGCTGTGCTGAATGTCATGGAGGCAATCGGAAACGCCACGGATGCCGGAGAGGTCAATCGCATCCGCGCCGCCGTGGCGGGAAGCACGCTCACCTCAGTTTCCGCGGCGCAGAGCGCGGCTTTGCGCAACCAGATGGGCCGCGTGCGTGATCACGCCCTGCAGGCCGCTCGCCTGCGTTGCGCCGGCAATGATGAGGCAACTGCTCAGCAGCGCCCCTGCAGGAACTCCCACGTCTGGGTGGAAGGTACAAGCTTCTTCTCCGAGCAGCACAGCGTCGGCGATGAGAGCGGCTATCGCCTCAACTCCTGGGGCGGCGCCGTGGGCATCGATGCTCAGGTGGATGCCCACTGGAGCGTTGGCGTGAG
>CANQJI010000100.1 GCA_947624205.1 uncultured Akkermansia sp.
TCGTACAGCACGAGAATGCGCATCTTCACGCCCTTGAGCGTAGTCGCGTTGCAACTTGGGGACTTCAATTTCGTAATCCTTAAGTAAGGATAACAGGTTATATTTTGGTTTGCTCATCGTCGTAACTTCAGTTTTGTTCTTCATTAAGTAACCCGAAATGGTCGAAAATCTCCTTCATCCTCTTTAAGTACCGCTTGCCGTCTTCGCGAGTCCACTCCAGACCATGATCCATGTGCTCATTGTAGGATTTAGTAAACACATCTTTAGTGCAGGGCAGAATATAGGAGCTTGAGCCTTTCTTAGAGGGCTTCAACTCCACTTGTAACTTGTCCTCTTCTATTTTTACTGTAAGGGGTTCTACCTTTTCTCCTCGTTCTTTGTATAAAATCCAACGCCTTTTTAGAGGAAACACGGCGTTTTTATAGGCTCGGTTTGTGTTTTTATCGAGAAGAACTAAATTATCGAGGGAATCTCTTGCCTCACCTTCTTTATACAACTTTTTAATCCCATCCAACGCCTCTTTATTTTCCTTCTCATTTTCCTTAGACTGTAAATATGTTATTATATGTCCTATAACCTCACTCTTTTCTTCCTCACTCCTTTTTAACTCCTCTATATCGATGTTGATTGTTTGTTCCTCACGTGAATTTGAATCACCGTCTTTAGGATGATTGTCCATCCGTGTACACAATGTCCAACAGATGGATGCCAACCATTCGTTTATACTCTTGGGATTGTCCAGATTATCCCCAGATTGGGATGCGATGTGCTCAACATCCCAATCTTCTCTTTTATACAAATTGAAAGGGAAGCGAATGGGAGATAAAGTGTCGTACTGTTCTCCCGCTACTTGCAGCCGCTTCAGGTAAGTTAGGACATTATGTAAAAGCAATACAGGACGCACTCTTTCTTCTCCGTAATCAAACCTTCCTTCTGAATTCGGGGAACCTTCTAAGATGTCGTTAATGTATTTAGCAAGCCCTTTAGTGTCCTCTTTTACCTTTCCTTTTAGCACTTTATCGACAAACTTTTTCTTCGTACATCCTTTCTCCTCCCAATCTTCTACGTATCCAACAAGCATCTTTATTGTATCTTCCTCCCTACACAGCAGATACCCGAGATAATGGTAAATTTCGGGATCGCGGTACCAGGTTTGCAGGGTGCCATACAGCTTGCGAATCTCTGCCCAAAAGGCAGTAGCTCGCTCATCCGGGGTTTTAGACTTTTCAGAGTCTTGTCCCTCACCCCCTTTTCCATTCGTCTTTCCGTCATCCTTCTTCGGATTTAGCTTATCATCCACTGCTTTCCATACGGCATGCTCCCCATATATCTTCTGATGTTCGTCATATTTGTCCGCCTTCGCCTTTCTCGCCCATAGTTCAAAAATGACATCCAGGCGCACTCCCTTAAATCGATCCTTATCCACAGGGTCAAAGAGGAAGCACCAGAACGCTTCATCATGGAGAGAGTTTTCCATGTCGTCCCACTCAGAGGCTATTTCAAACTGTCGTCTCTGCACGTATTCATTGCTTTCACTGCTTTTTTCACCCTGAAAGTTGTTTTTATTGAGGAGAGTTGCTTTAATCAGTTCTGCATCCGTCAACGGTATTTTGCCCGTATTTAAACGACTGAATAGTCTCTCCGAATCTTCGTTCCCTTCCGGTTCGTACCAGATGAATTTTGTGTGTTCAAGGAAGTTCGTTTCGAATCGTCCTTTATCATTATCTCTACAGAAATCCGTTATGGTCTTGTATGCCGCGAACATCCGGGAAAAATCAATATTGTCTTTGGATTCGTTCTCTGATTCATCTCCGATCTCTTCGAGGAATTCTTGACTTTTCTCTCTTGTTTTGTATTCCAAGGTGAATCCCGGTTCTTTTTCCAGGACTTTCAGGATGAGATAAATGGTTGTCAGACGTTGCTGACCATCGATGACCTCAATACGTCCATTGCTCACTTTAACCACGAGGGGTTGAATGCAGTTCCATTTCCCTTCCGGCGTTTGATAGATATCTTCGCAGAATTGTTTAACCTGTGTCTCTGTCCACCGGTAGCCACGTTGGTATCGCGGAATAAAAAATGGTAAAGGCTCCCCCGTAACGATATCATTGATGGGTACGAGTCCTTGAAGTTTCCTTATTTTTTTCCACACTTTATAGGGACGTAGTATGGCTTCTTCATCTTCTCCCTGCGGGTTGTCTTTCCTGTAAAACTTTATAAGCGCATCGAGCATATTCTCGAGAAACGCATATTCTTTGTTTGCCTCGCTGTCGAGGAATCCCAAGAAATCGTTGTTAAATTCCTCTTGAATCAATTTCCAGCAGTTGCTTCTTTTAATTTTGTCTCTCACTGTCTCTTCGTTCATAATTCCTGGATGCGTTATCTCGTCTAACGACGCGCATTGTATCGTGGAGGGACGGAGGTGGGCAAGGAAAAAAATAAGGGCGGAGGTCTCGTCCTGGGGGCGAAAATAAATTCTTAAGGGTTTCAACGGTTTTCAGACGCGGTTATTTTCTTTTGCACTGGTTATCAGTATCTTAAAGTTAGTCAATTTTGATGTGCCTTAACAAAAGTATGACACAAAAGGATTGGGAAGTTCTGAAGCCGGGAGCGTATCTGGTGGTGGCTATGATTCCAGCGCACACCTCTTCCAAGTCGGGCAGTCAGGGAGTGGTCTTCCCGCGTAGCGATTTCAGCAGTTTACCGGCAGCACAAGCCATGGCAGCCGGACGTCCTGCGCCACACCTTTGCCACGCGGCACCTGAAAACCCACCGCAGCTACACGCTGCTGCAGTATGAAATGGGGCATCGCAGCAACAACCTCCTGCGCACGCGATACATTGCCCTGTGACAATCTGCCCTGCAGCGGGAGCCTGAGATTACTCGCTCCGGAATTTCGACAGCACGTAGGGCAGAATTCCACCGGCTTTGTAGTATTCAAACTCGACCGGGGTATCCAGGCGCACAATGAGCGGGAGAGAGAAAGAAGCGGCGCCGGAAGGCTGCACCACGAATCGCACCTCTGCCCGTGGACTCATCGTTTCACTCAATCCACAGATGGAGTAGGTAGCGTCCTTCAGATCCTTCACGCGGTCATAATCGGCGGGGTCGGCAAAGACCAGAGGCAGCACGCCCATCCCGACGAGGTTGGAGCGGTGAATACGCTCAAAACTCTTGACGACTACAGCCCGCACGCCGAGCAGAGCCGTTCCCTTAGCCGCCCAATCACGACTGGATCCCATGCCGTAATCCTCGCCGCCGATGACGATGGTCGGCACACCGTCGGCACGGTAGGCCATGCCGGCGTCGTAGATGAAGGTGGGCGTGCCGCAGCTTGAGGCAATCTCCCTGTCCGGAGCGCAAACCTCGCGCGAACCGAAATAGAGCGTATAGCCGCCTTCTACCCCGGGGGTGAGCAGGTTCTTGATTCGCACGTTGGCAAAGGTGCCGCGCACCATGACTTCATCGTGCCCGCGCCGGGAACCGTACGTGTTGAAATCGCACGGCTGCACGCCCCGCTCCTTCAGGTAGCGCCCGGCTGGACCGGAGTGCTTGATAGCGCCTGCGGGGGAGATATGATCCGTGGTCACACAATCCCCAAAAATGCCGAGGGGGCGCGCGTCCGTGATGTCGTCAAACGGATTCCCGACTTGGGGAGCAAAGAACGGCGGACGATGCAGATAGGTTGACTCCTTCTTCCACGCGAACGTCGCGCCTCCGGGCGCGGCAATTCCCTGCCACTCCGGAATCGAATGAGCATAACTTGCCAGGTAATCCTCGGCTCCGCACGCGCGGGCGCGAGCCTCACGCAACTCCTCATCCGTCGGCCACAGATCCCGCAGGTACACCGACTTGCCTTCAGCCGTGTGCGCCAGTGGTTCGGTTGTGAGGTCGATATCCACCCTCCCGGCGAGGGCAAAAGCCACCACCAGAGGCGGAGACATCAGGAAATTAGCCTTCACGCGAGGATGAATGCGGGCTTCAAAATTGCGGTTGCCCGAAAGCACCGAGCAGCTCACGATGGGATGCTCCGCAAGAGCTTTTTCAATATCCGGGTGCAGCGGACCGGAATTGCCGATGCAAGTCGTGCAACCGTAGCCGACGATGGAGAACCCAATGGCATCCAGGGCTGCCGTCAGGCCGTTGTTAGCAAAATAAAGCGCCGCCACACGCGAGCCCGGCGCCATACTGGTCTTCACATGAGCCGGCACCTTGAGCCCCATCGCCGCCGCTTTCCCGGCAAGCAGCCCCGCAGCCAGCATGAGTCCGTCGTTGCTGGTGTTGGTGCAACTGGTGATGGCAGCAATGAGGATGGAACCATCGGCCAACTCCGCATCATGTTCCGTGGGCGCATCAGCATTCCCGGCGTCGCCATGCATGGTGAAGCGCACCTTCTGCGCGCTCTGCTCCGCGCCGTGAATGCTCTCGCAAATGGCGGGAAAACTCTGCTTGAGCTCCGAGAGTGGCACCAGATCCTGCGGGCGCCGAGGCCCCGCAACGGCCGGCGCCACATCCGCCAAATCCAACTCGAGATCGGCGCTGTAATCAATCTGCCCGGGCATCGGCATGCCGTACATCCCCTGCGCCTTGTAGTAAGCCACGTAGTCATCCACATGCTCCTTGCTGCGACCGGTCGCAAGCAGGTAATTTGCGCTCATCTCATCGATGGGGAAGAAGCCCATGGTTGCGCCGTACTCCGGCGCCATGTTCGCCACCGTGGCGCGATCCGGCAGGCTCAGCGCCGCCGCCCCTTCGCCGTAAAACTCTACGAACTTGCCCACCACGCCGTGCGCACGCAGCATCCTGGTGATACGCAACGCCAGATCGGTCGCCGTCACCCCGGGCTGCAAGCGCCCTTTCAGCTCGACCCCCACCACCTCCGGCACGAGGAAGGTAACGGGTTGCCCCAGCATGCCGGCCTCCGCCTCGATTCCGCCTACGCCCCAGCCCACGATACCGAGACCATTGATCATGGTGGTGTGCGAATCCGTCCCCACGAGTGAATCCGGGTAAAAGACACCGCCGCTCTGCATCACCCCCCTGGCGAGGTGCTCCAGATTCACCTGGTGCACGATCCCTGTGGAAGGCGGCACGACTGAAAAGGATTTGAACGCCTGCTGCCCCCATTTGAGGAACTCGTAGCGTTCGGCATTGCGCTCAAACTCACGGGTGAGATTCCTCTGCATCGCCTCCGGAAAGCCCGCCCAATCCACCTGCACGGAGTGATCCACCACCAGATCCACAGGCACCAGCGGTTCCAGCTTCGCCGCATCGCCTCCACGCTCCCGGAGAGCGTCGCGCATGGCGGCCAGATCGACCAGAAGAGGCACCCCCGTCAGGTCCTGCAGGATGATACGCGCCACGGTGAAGGGCACCTCAAAATTCCCCGGATTCTCGGCATTCCAGCCGGCAAGATTCACCACGTCTTTCTCGCCCACCTTCCCGTCGCCGCAATGCCGAAGAACGCTCTCCAGCACGATGCGCAGCGAAATGGGCATACGCGTGATCCCCGGAAACCCCTGCTCCGCCAGCGCAGGCAGGGAATAAAATTGACCCGTTTTCCCGGAATCGGACGAAAACGAACGAAAGGTGTCCATAGGAAGAATCTTGCGCATAACGCGCAGATAAAAACACACCTCCCCCGGGAAAGCAAGATAAAAAAACAGAAGAGTTGTGCAAACTCAGAAAAACCGCGGAGCGCTCCCGCTCTCCCGGCCTTCCAGATAGTGCACATTGCGGCTCACCCCGGCCCCATACGGGGAGCTGAGCCGAACATCCGGCTCAGTCTCCATGAGATGTCCGGAACGGCGGCGATGCCAACGCCAAAGAACAATGAGCAAGAAGAAAAAAAGAATGCCCCCGATGGTTTCCAACACTCTTCGCGCAGAAGAATTGGCAAGCCATTCCTTGATCTCATCCAAACTGCTCACTTCCTCTGCCTCCTCATCCTTCTGCAACTCGATGGGCAACAACGGCACCTGCAAATCTGTCCGTTGCTCAAGAGGCGGCAGATCCGCCGTAATGGGAGCGAGGACCTTTTTTAATACCTCGAGAGCCGCAATAATGCCCGCTGTCCCTCCATAGTTCTGTGCGGTCTCCTGGACGAGATTTTGCCACTCGTGACGCTGCTCATCCGTCGGTTTAAGTTCATGGTAACCTATTTCTACTTGCAGGGTATCTCCCCACGCGCAGAGAAGGAGAACAGCATATTCCCCGGAAGATGTTGCAATTTCGCGCACTAGTGCCCCCGCCGCCATATCTAACGGAAGAGTCTGTTCTTTTTTGTAGAGAGCGACGTAAATTTTATAAGGAGAATGGGCATTGCAGGTCTGAAGGGCATAGCGTATATCATCGCGCTGAGGAGAAGAAAGTACGCCCTGGGGATCGATTAACCCTCCCGGCGGATTCGGTTTCGTGTAATCCCGATAATACAGTTTGTAGACACGAGCATCCACTTTGCCGCGACGATTAGGAGCCGGAACAGGAGCAGTCTCCTCTGATGGCGGAGAATTCTTACCACGAAGCACGGAATAACATCCCACTAATTCCCCGGAAAGGAGGTGGTAATAATCTTCCGAGCTCCACCGGGGAGCAGCGTTTGATGAGGCGGGATTCCCCGGAACTCCGTCCCGCCGTCCCTGGGAAGCAGGATCTTCCGCCTCCGTCGCCTCAATCACTTCTTCAGCTGCTTCATCATCTCCGAGAGCAGGAATAGGATCGGCATGCAAGGCGGGGCACACAAGAAGCCCGCCCAAGGCAATGACAACGCTCGGATAAACTGATCTACCTTTGCTCAAACGCCGGTTAATCTTGTGGGATTGAGCAGCTATCTGATGCACGGCTGCTTTCATCACACGGCGCAACCCTGCCACCATGGCACGCTCTCGAAAATGCAAACGTGCTCCCATGATGGCCGTGTTGATGCGCTCAGGATTGACGTAAGGATCCAGCATGTAGCCCCAGGAAAAACAGGCAAGTTCCAATTGCACATCCAGCACCAAAATGAGCATCCAGTCCTGCCGAACAGGAGGTGGGTACGGGTGCAAGATATCTCGTAGTTTTTGACGAAAATTTCCTCTTGAACGCGTTTCTGTTGTCCGGGGCTGCGTCCCGCGATTGCCGCGCTCTGTGTGTTCCTCTCTCCATTCCGCGTCTTCGATATCGCGTCCTTGCTCGCGGCGACCGAAAGAGGGATGATGAATGACCGCCTGGTTAAGAACCCAGTGAGCATGAGGGCGAAATTCCTTAGGATGCCCATGAGAAGTAAGGTAGATCCCCAGAGCAATAGGTGGGAGCCTGCGTTCCAAATCTTCCAGCGTCTCCATGAGCGCCATCCGATCGCTGTGCGTCAAAGCTCCGGCCTCATCCACAACGCGCGTGAAGAGAAGCTCCTCCTCACCAAATATCGTGCGTGCTCGTTTCAAACTATATCCGCATACCGGGCATCGCTCTTCAGCACCCGTGTGTATCGTCGCGTTGCAGCTGGGACATATAGGCACAGACCTCTTATAGTCTATTTCCCTAAAAACGGCAAGGAATAATTCTGGGTATCCATTCACCTGTTCTCTTATCACATCCTTCCGACCCATAATTCACCCGCCGTCTTCTCGCTGATTTCCACTTACTTCCCCTCATCCGTTTTCTCCCTCAGAAACTCTCCAGCACCTGCTGAGCAGGACAAAAAAACATCTCTCAAGGGAAACAGGTAGTTTCGGTCGCTCTACCTCAGTTCGCGTATCGCGTCGAGTACGCAAAAGTGGCTTGCCGTGTTACCGATAAGCCCCACTTTTTCCCGTGGAGCATATCGGACTCGAAACTATCTCACTCCGGAGGGAACCCTACGAGGATTAAAACACTTTCGCAGAATTACTTTTACTGACACTTCCGAGAGTGTTAGATCGTGATTAAAAAATCGTTTATCCCTGAGGTTATGATCTGAACGATGATTCTAATTCACTTTACTTTCACTGGGAAACTTCTGACAAACATATTTGACTTCTTTTGCAAATCAGTTTGCTGCTGAAATCCGCAGCTTGAACACATAGCAATCACATTTTGAGTTTGCCATTTAGAAGATACACCTATTGCAGTCGGAGGATCATATTCGATACGCACGCTTCGTTTTCCACAATGCGGGCAACGAAAACGCACCACGTTCCCTCTTAGTAAAATTACGGTAACACCAATATACAAAGCCATAGTGACAAATATCACAAAAAACGCCGTCTCTCTGTACTCTTCTACAGGTACATTTGGCACCTCTAAAAACTCGATTTTTTCAGATAGAGAAGCGGTCAATGGTGTGTCTCACCCGATCATTCTACTCTATCCCCTCAAAATCCTCCCCCTTTCCCCCTTTTTATCGGATTT
>CANQJI010000101.1 GCA_947624205.1 uncultured Akkermansia sp.
TGCGTTTGCCTATGGACGAATTATAAGGTTCCCGCGCTTGCGTGCGAGTTGAGCAAAGCAAGCGCGGGGCGCCTATGTACGACGTGCGATGTTGGATGTGCGATTTGAGAAATTTCAGCGCTTGTGCGCGAATTTTGCGAAGACCGCTTGTAGTCATGATTTATGAGACGTACAAAAGATAATATCAGTCAATAAGATCGGTTTTTCTGTTGATCAAATTCTCTCAAATGCGTTTGCCCTGTGTTGATCACCACTTGTCAAGTGTAGAGGGGTATGGTAGCATGAGGGCGATGAAATTTTTGATCACAGCCGGTCCGACGCGTGAGGCGATTGACCCTGTTCGATATATCAGCAATCGTTCATCGGGTCGGATGGGGTATGCCCTAGCCGGAGCGGTACAGCATGAAGGGCACGAGGCGCTGCTTATTTCCGGTCCCACCTCGCTGGATGTGCCGGAGGGGGTGGATTTCGTCTCAGTTACCACAGCGCAGCAGATGTATGATGCCGTGCGAGACATGGTGGGCGGAGTGGATGTTGCAATTCTTTGCGCAGCGGTGGCAGATTATCGTCCGGTTTCATTTTCGGGGCAGAAGATCAAGAAGGAGATGGAGAGGATGACGCTGGAGCTGGAACGCACTCCTGACATATTAGGAAGCATGCGACGGGTATTCGGCTTTCGTGGAATACTGGTAGGTTTTGCCGCAGAGACGCAGAATCTTCTGGTAGGCGCGAGGAGCAAGTTGGAAGCGAAGGGATGTGACATGGTGGTGGCGAATGATGTGTCGCAGCCGGGCGTGGGGTTCGATGCCTCAATGAACGAAGTGTGGCTTGTGCGCAAGGGGGGGGAGGAGAAATTAGACTGTGATACGAAATATCGCATTGCCCTGCGCATTGTGCAGGAAACCCTTTCTCTGGTTGCCGAATGAGTACAGACATGATGCACCATTTAGGATGGGACTCCGGTTGGGAGGAGGCGTTTGCGAAATTCGGGAGGCAGCGGTGGTATCCAGCACGTATCTGTCGCGAGACAAAAATCAATTACAGTGTTTTCTCTGAGGAACGGGGAAGACACGAAGTCGTGCTCTCCGGGCGCCTCTGGAATGCGGCTGTTACGGATGCCGACCTGCCAACGGTGGGAGACTGGGTGGCAGTGGATTCGGGTGAGGACGGAGAGTTGCCAGTGGTACGTGCTTTGCTGCCGCGTCGTAATCGTTTTTCGCGTAAGTCTCCCGGACGCAGTTGCGCTGAGCAGGTTATCGGAGCGAATGTGGATTGCGTAGTTGTAGTCACAACCCTGCCGGAGGACATCAATCTGAATCGGCTCGAACGGTATCTTACGCTCATCCGCAAGAGCGGGGCGCGTGGAATGATCCTTATCAATAAAGCGGACATTACTCCGGAGGATGAGTTGCATTATGCGTTGGAGCGGTTGAAGTTCCTTTGTGGCAAGGATGTGGAGCTTTACGCCGTGAGTGCCGCCAATCCTGCCAGTTTACCGCCTTCATTGCTGCATCTTCCTCCGGGGCAGACTGCGCTTGTAGTAGGTTCTTCCGGTGTAGGAAAGAGTACATTGGTGAATACTCTCGTAGGTGAGGAGTGCCGAGAGACAGGAGAGGTCAATGAGGTTACCGGTAAGGGGCGTCACGTGAGTGTGGCCCGCGAACTCATCCTGTTGCCGGACGGAGGGGTTCTCATCGACAATCCCGGCATGCGAGAAGTGCAGATGTGGACGGATGCAGCTACACTGCGCGCGGAGTTTGCAGATCTCTCGACGTTGGCGGGACAGTGTCGATTTGCGGATTGCTCCCATCGTCATGATGTCGGGTGTGCCGTGCGTGGTGCTGTGGAAAGTGGTATGCTATCGAGGGAACGTTACGAGCATTTTCTGAATCTGGAGGAGGAGATCGCCGAGCTGGAGAAACGGGCCGAAAAGCGTCGCATGACTCTGGAACGCGTTACGCGACGGGAAAAGAAGGCCGTTCTTCGCAATCGTGATGATCACGAAGATCAGCAGCGCGAGCTGCATCCCCATCTTAAAACTCATCGGCATGATCTTTGAGTTTTTGCTTCACAAGGGATGAAAAAGGGATATAATGAGTGTGCAAACTTGTAGAGCATATGAAAATTTGGTTTGATGGGAAACTTGTTGACAGGGAAGAAGCCAGGGTGTCAGTTTTTGACCACGCCGTACTGTATGGCGACGGCTGCTTCGAGGGTATTCGTTTTTACTCCGGCAAAGTGTTCCGACTTCAAGAGCACATCGTTCGTCTGTTTGATTCCATGCGCTATCTCATGATCGAGCTACCATGGAGTTTTGAGGAGGTTTGTAAGGCTACGGAAGAGACCGTAGCAGCCAGTGATATGCAGGATGGCTATATCCGTCTTGTTGTGACACGTGGGGTAGGTGACTTGGGGCTCAACCCGAAAAATTGTCCGAAGCCCAGCATGTTCATCATTGTGCAGAACATCGCACTTTACCCCAAGGAAATGTACGAGAATGGACTGAGTCTCATTACCAGTTCTTATCGCCGCCCGAATCCGGATATGCTCAGTCAGCAGGTCAAGAGTCTCAACTACCTCAACAGCATCTCCGCGAAGCTGGAGGCTGTGCAACAGAACGCCGGAGAGGCTCTCATGCTCAATGAACGGGGCAATGTGGCGGAATGCACCGGGGATAACATATTCATCGTGAAAAACGGCGTAGTTATCACTCCTCCGCTCACTGAATGTGCGTTGGGTGGTATCACCCGACACGCTGTGATGGACATATGCGTTGCTGAGGGGATTCCCTGTGAGGAGCGTGTCATGAATCGTTTTGATATTCTCAGTGCGGATGAGTGCTTCCTCACCGGCACAGCTGCTGAAGTCATTGCTGCGACAAGCTTAGATGGTCGTACTATTGGGGTCGGGCACGCCGGTCCCATCACGAAGCGCATCTTGGCTTGTTACCAGAAAATGGTGCGGTTGTGAGCTTTCGCTGAGAGGAGAATGGCTATGGAGATGCTCTACGCAGGGCGCTTCCTCAACTTGGTGCGTGAGGGACGCTGGGAGTACTGTGAGCGGGTGCGTCGTACATCCGCCGCCATGGTTTTCACGATCACCGATCAGCGGGAAATCGTACTGGTTGAGGAGTTCCGACCCGCCATAGGCAGACAGAGTATCTGCTTTCCTGCAGGGCTCATTGGTGATGAGGAGGTCGAGGATCCTGAAACGGCCGCAAGTCGTGAACTTATGGAGGAAACAGGATTCACAGCCGAAGAGATGACCTTTCTCTATGATGGGCCATCCTCTCCCGGGCTTACCTCTGAGTATCTTGCCTTCTTTCTTGCTGTTGGTCTGCGCCGGGTGAGTGCCGGAGGAGGGGTACAGGGTGAGCACATCACCGTGCATTGCGTCCCCTTTGACCAGGCAGATGACTGGCTTACCCGGCAGCGCGCCGTTGGCAAGGCTGTGGATCCTCGTATCTACGCCGGATTATACGAGATAGGCAAGTATTTGGGGGCAAGAATTGCGTGATGAAGCACGGAGTTGTCACGTAGATTCCTGTCGTCATCTTTTATTTAATTCTTCTGTTCCACGGCAACAGCATTTGCTAATGCGTTTACCATGGGCGTCGTTACTCAAAAACTCTCAACTTCGTCGCCTTCCGGATAAATCATTACCCACGCGCCATCTTCGACGACAAGTCCGCCTGGCACATGGCTCAATCCTTCCGTCACCATTTTAACTTTTTCCTCGTACGATCTCAACTCTGTCTGTCATGTGTTACATTTGTTCTTGCAATTCACAGGTATTATCGGGTACACTTAAAGCCATGATCCGGGGAAAAGTTATTCGACTGGCAGCGCTCGGCATGATAGCCGGGGCGTGTGTGTGCGCGGGAGCTTCGAAAAAGTCCCATTCTTCTGCGAAACCCTCTCCTAAGCTAGGACACGTGCTTTACATAGGGGACTCCATCACGCACGGATACGGAGCTCCATCTTATCGCTGGGCATTGCACAAGATTTTCGTCGATAATGGGATTGAGTACGATGAAATCGGTGTAGAGGTGGGCAATAACAAGGCCGCCGGGAATGCGGCTTTTCTCATCGAGCAGGGGACGACGTATCTGGGCGTACCTTTTAGAAATTTACACGCGGCGATGAGTTCTCAGCGTGCCTACGAGACATCCGGTCGCAACCATGAGAAAAGTCAGAGGCTCGGAGGAACAGACATTTTTGACTGGCTCAAGCTTCCGCAGGCTGATAAGACAGATCGGCAATTGGATGAAATGCCGGACACGTGTTTCATTTTACTTGGTACCAATGACACGCTGAGTGATTACGGAGGAAAGGGAGGAATTGCCAAGAATATTTCGGAAGTCAGCAAAGCTCTGACGTCCGGCAAAAATGGTGATATTCCGGTCATTATGGATGCTCTGAAGAAAGCGAATCCCAAGGTGAAGGTCGTGCTCCTTTCCATACCTGCCTGGGGAGCTACAAGAAGCAACAACACGGCGGCAGACTACAAAAGTGTTCTGCAAACTCTCAACAAGCAATATGCCTCACTTGCAAAGAAGAAAAAGGCCGTTTACGTGGATCTCAACGAAGGACTTGTTGACAAGACGTGTGAGGAAACTCCGGGGCGAGCCGTCGCTTCTTTTGTCAATAGAGGAGATCAGCTGCATCCTACGCTGCAGGGAGATTTGATTATGGCCGGTCTTGTTGCCCGAACGATGGGTTACGCAGGGCGTTCTGCAGGTTTGCCGAGGAAGGCATCAGCCAAGTTTGATCAGAGTGCTTCTATGCTTTTCGAGGGCGCAAGAAGCAAGGAAGGCGTTACTTTGGATGGGGAGAAGCTTGTCATGGGAGGTGGTGGCAAATTGGAGGTTACCTGGCCGACCGGATCCGATGTGTCAAAGGGGTTCTCGGCGCAAGCTAAAGTTGCTCTTGGTAATGGTAGCAAGGGAGGGTGGCAGAATACGGAGTCGTTGGTGTTAACGGTGGGTAATGGAGAGCACACGGCTAGGCTTGTTTTCAAGGAAGGGGCGATTTGTTGGGGCAAGGATACGGTGCTCTACCCCATCGATATGTCTACCAACAAGGAGGCGGTGCGTGTGACATGGGTGAAGGGGAATCCCGATGAGCACCTCAATCCCGGGTTTTATGTCTGGCTAGGGGACATGTGCATCGGCGAGGGGTTACCGGATGTCGCGCCCGCACTCAACGGGATGGTTATAGAAAACGTCTCTTCGGAGGAAATTACAGTGGAAAGTGCGGCGTTGGACGGCGCTTCTTCCGCACCGGCTCCTGTGGGACTGGTAAAGGAGGAGAAAATATACGGCGAATAAAATCGGCAATATTTTCCCTCTCTCCGGTCCATATACAGGATGAAGGGGCTGAGAATTCTTTCTTGGTCTCGGAATCATTGGGTATTTTGCAGCGCATGGTGCTGCGGGAGTCGCGCGGGCGGCTTGTCTTGGGAAATACCTTGGAGCAAAAAAATGTTCGCCATTTGGGAGACGCGGAGAACAACACGCCCGCCGACTTAGAAGGGCGGGTATACCGAATAGATGATTTCAACGTTTTGTTTTCCCTTCAACGGAAGGCAAGTGGGTCGTCCTTGTTCAAATTCCATGCATAAAACGTCCCTTCACTTCTCCGGGAGAAGGGCAGATCGATTCAGACGTGCTCGTTCAAGCCAGGCATTGATGCCTTCACGATCCTTTTCCCTTAAGAGCCGACGAAGGGTTGCCAGATCGTCCTCACAGTCTTTGAGCGCATTAAGGACGGGCCTTTGATTGGAGATCAGAATATCTGTCCACATTTCCGCGTTGCCGTGGCAGACACGCGTTGTATCTCGGAAACCGGAGGAGGTTAATGCCGCGAGAGAACTTGGCGCGACATTTTCATCCACGGCATTGCGGGCACAGAGGGCGGCAAGGACGTGCGGCAGATGAGAGATGCGTGCTACGGCGTCATCGTGTTCCTCGGGGGTCATGAGAAGGGGGTGACAGCCCAGGACTTTCCAGAATTTTGCGAGGAGAAGTAGCTTTTCATCCGGTACTTGGTGCACGTTCACGAGAGCTACAGTACTGTTCTGGAAGAGGGTTGCCCTGGCGTGGGAGAGTCCTTGTTTTTCCGCGCCCGCCATAGGATGGGAGCCGATAAAGAATTTCCCTTTCATCGTGAGGAGATTCCCGATGGAGGTGTGGACAGACTGTTTCACAGAGCCCACATCGGTGACAACGGCATTTTTATCCAACGCAGGCAGGATTTTTTCGACGAGTTGCTCGAAGGTGGAGATCGGGGTACAGAGGACGACGAGATCAGCACCTTCCACCACTCGGCAGATATCGGTATCAGCAAAATCTGCTAGTTTCTGATGTTTAGCCTGACTGAGTGTTTGCTCGCGGCGTGCCCACAAACGCACTTCGCATGTTGGCATAAAACGACGCACAGCCATAGCCAGTGAGCCTCCCAAAAGACCGACCCCCAAGATGGCGACAGAGCGAAACGAGTCCTTTTCACTCATCCTCACGGCACGTAAAATTGGAAGTTGGTTCCACGCACTTTCAGCTTCTTACCACTTGGGTAGGGCTGATTGGTTTTCGGATTGATAATTCGGATTTTTTTGCTGGGATCCAGTGGATTCCACACACGCGTTGGGTCGCCTTCCACCCGCGCCGCTGTGGGAATGGGACCGGTGTTTGTGATCTGTTTCAGATCAACAACAGGCGTGGCAGCGGGAGAGGGCGTTGGTGCAGGTGTTTCTACTTTTGGCTCAGTTGCCGAGGGCGTGGAAGAAACCGCGGGAAGTTGGATGATCTGCGGCTCCGGTGTCGGTTTGACTTTTGCAGGTACCTGCTCGGGCTGAGGTGTTGAACTTGGTGCAGTGGCGGCTGTTTTTTCTACCGGAGTTTCGGTCGAAGGCTTCTGAGGTAGGGAAGCGGGAAGTGACTCGGCGGGGGTGATAAATCCAGACGCTGACGGGGCGCTTTCCCAACTTGTTGTCTCAACAGGGTGTTCCTCCGGTTGAGGGGCAGTTTCCGTCACCTTGCGGGGACGATATGGCATCTCCGGCAGAGGGTCCGGATCCATGATGCACGCGCTCATTCCCGCAGCCAGCAGGGTTGTGAATCCAATCGTGAAGTAACTCTCTATCCTCGTCATGCAAAAAGCGAATTTTGAGGCAATTCTAGTGCTGAGACTCCGTAAAGTCAATACTTAAAAGTGTCCATGTCGGCGGCTGAGGATTGCAAAATTAAACGCAACAGGTCAACGGCACAAAAAAGGTGCCGATTGGCTCGTTGCACAGTATATGGACTTCTTCTCCGAATCAACCAATTAAGGATGAGGACCACGGCAAACGCATTAGGAGAAGCGTTTGCCTACGTACGACGGTGGCGCCTATGTACGATTTACGACGTACGATGTACGATTTGGATTATAGCGCGCGTTGTGCGGAGGGGTGTATGGACAGCGCGCATGCGTTGCCCTGCAGGGGCGAACTGGCAATGGGGCGGCGGTGGCGGCTGACGCCGCCTATGTACGATGGACGAAGTGCGATTTACGATTTATGAAATTCCTGCGCTTGCGCGCGAGTTTGACAAGGAGCGTTTGTTGTCATGATTTTTGATGCGTATAGGCGATAATATCAGTCAATAAGGGCATTCCTCTGTTGGTTAACTTCTCGTCAAATGCGTTTGCTTTGGGATGAGGATGCCGGGAGCAGCATCATAAGCACGTCAACTATCGGGAAACGTGGGATCAATAATCCTTTCAAACAAAAAGACTTCAAAGTGTGTGACGGGGAGGAAGACGCGTAGAGGGAATTTTACCGGGAGAGGCGTCGTAATGCCTCAAAAGAAAAAGTCACCGAAGTCCGATGCCTCAAAATAAACGGTCACCCAAGAGCATAGCATTT
>CANQJI010000102.1 GCA_947624205.1 uncultured Akkermansia sp.
ATGTAGAGATCATCAAGTTACTGCTGAAAGCCGGAGCAAATGCCAATGCCAAAGGCGAGGATGGAACTCCTGCGCTTCTGTTAACCGTGAATGCTATAAGTGATCTGTTCGCGGATGGTATAAGTAATGAGACTAAAGAAAAAGGGGTTGAGATTATCAAGTTACTGCTGGAAGCAGGGGCAAATGTCAATGCTGCGAGCAATTCTGGAAGTACTGCGCTTACATCCACCATATTTAGTAACCGGGTTGATATTATCAAGTTAATGCTGAAGGCCAAGGCGGACATCAACGTCAAGGACGAAAAGGGAGAAACTGCGCTTATGATGGCGGCGCTCTATGGATACGCGGAGATTGTCAAGCTCCTGCTGGAAGCAGGGGCAGATGTCAATGCAACGAACAAGTATGGGCAAACTGCGCTGTGGTTTGCTTATCTTGGTTATCCTGATGTCGTACACACCCTCATCGGCGCTGGCGCTAGGCGGGCCTCAATGATTAAAAGGATTGTAGGATGGGTTCGACACGATATTGACTATAACAACTCAAAGGGTTGTCTTGGTCGTTTTGTTTTGATCCTTTTAATTTTTTTGTTTTGGTATATCTTTTTGTAGTTTTGCCGGGATCAGAAAAGCAGTACTTCTCCAAAAACATGGCGGACATGATGACCTTTAGCGAAAAGACACCTATATCAAGAAACAATCCTCCAACCCTTTCTCACTAAAACAATACCAAACCACCTAACCAACACTCATACTATGATTGACAAAGAAAAATTGAATCAACGCTCCATCACGATGCTCGAAAAGAAGAAGCTGGGTAAAGACCTCTTCCAGGAAGTCACGGCTCCCCAACCCTCCGTAGAAAAAGTCCACTCACTCATCGATGCAGGAGCAGATATCAATGCCGCGAACGAGGATGGAGATACTGCGCTAATGAAGGCAGCGTGGAAGGGACACGTGGAAATTGTCAAACTCCTGCTGAAAGCTGGGGCGGATGTCGATGCCAAGAACGAGTACGGAGATACTGCGCTTACGAGTGCGGCGTGTAATGGACACGTGGAGATTGCCAAGCACCTGTTGGAGGCTGGGGCGGATATCAATGCCAGAAACAAGGAGGGGCGAACTGCGCTTATTAATAAAGCGTTTGATGGAGCTGTGGAGGCTGTCAAGCACCTGTTGGAAGTAGGTGCGGATGTCAATGCAACGGGCGAGTGTGGGGAAACTGCTCTTATGGAGGCGGCGACGATTGGAGAAGCGGAAATAGTCAAGCTCCTGTTGAAGGCCGGGGCGGATGCCAATGCCGAGGCCGAGAATGGGCAGACAGCGCTTAAGTTCGCGGTGGAGTATGAACACGTGGAGATAGTCAAGCTCCTGTTGGAAGCCGGGGCGGATGTCATCAATGCAGCGGACCAGCTTACGAGTGCAGTGGTGAAAGGACACGCGAAGATAGTCAAGCTCCTGTTGGAAGCCGGGGCGGATGCCAATGCTGCGGAAAAGTATGGGCAAACTGCGCTCATGACGGCGGCGTCTGGTGGATACATGAAGATAGTCAAGCTCCTGTTGGAAGCCGGGGCGGATGCCAATGCTGCGGACGAGTATGGGCAAACTGCGCTCATGACGGCGGCGTCTGGTGGATACATGAAGATAGTCAAGCTTCTGTTGGAAGCCGGGGCAGATGTTAATGCTGCGGAAAAGTATGGGGAAACTGCGCTTATGGTGGCAGCGGAGGGGAAACAGGTGAAGATAGTCAAGCTTCTGTTGGAAGCCGGGGCAGATGTTAATGCTGCGGAAAAGTATGGGCAAACTGCGCTCATGACGGCGGCGTCTGGTGGACACATGAAGATAGTCAAGCTTCTGTTGGAAGCCGGGGCGGATGCCAATGCCAATGCCAAGGGAGGAGATACTGCGCTCATGACGGCGGCGTCTGGTGGACACATGAAGATAGTCAAGCTCCTGTTGGAAGCCGGGGCGGATGCTAATGCGGAAAATTGGCAAGGAAGAACTGCACTTATGGTCGCGGCGAAGGAGGGACACTTGAAAATTGTCAAGCTCCTGCTGGATACAGGGGCGGATGGTTAATGCTGAGAACGAGAATGGAATAACTGCACTGGATTTTACTTCTGGAACCAGAATTTTCGATAGACGGAAGGCGCCAACTTACGACGAAATTATTGCCCTTCTCAGTGCCGCCAGCGCTAGAGGATCGGAGGGTTTTAAATCTTCAAAAATCGAAGTTCCAATGATTAAGTGATGTTCCCAACTCAAAAACGTTTAATCAGTGCATGAAAGGGGAAGATTACTAAAGGCATTAACAGAACTTAGATATAATACAGAAACAGGCTAAAAAACAATACATACACCATGAAAAATACAATCCTGATTTCAGCTCCCTCGGCACCACTAGCGCAAGTCAAACGCATTAGAAAATGCGTTTGACTATGTACGATTTATTAATTTCCCGGCTCCATGATTTCATCTTTCTTCCGAAGCATCAATGCAATTTCCCGCTTTCAATACAAAGCGGAAGCTTGACATCGCATAACTTCTAAGTATGATTTAACAACAACTCAATGATACTATGCTTATACCCCTATTAAGTTTGTTTGCAACCGTGTGCACGGCTCCGCTTTCGGAGACATCGGCTGTTCCGTTCGCGACACAGGAGATGATCGCTGTCGTGCGGAATAAGAATACCGTTGTGCTGTGCGATCCGGCAACCGGACGCTGGCTGGGCGCCGCGCGGGTTGCATGGAGTGATGGTGAAATTGTAGGGCAGCCTGTGTTGAGCGGTAACAGACTCACCGTGACCGTCTTGGAAAAAGGGCGCACCATGGTCCGTATCTATGAGATCCCCAGTTTCCGATTACTTCAAACGATTTACCCCTGATAGCAAGAATCTGCCCGGGAGGCTTTTCGGGAACGTGAACGGATCGTCCTACTCCAGCGGTCTGTCGGCGGCGATGAACTGCTGGTGGCGGCTGCGGGGTTTGTCAGGAAAGGGCTCGGATTTTAGCGCGCGTGCGCGGGACGCGGCAAAAGAGGTGACGTTCAAGACTCCCACAGGGGGTGCGACTCCCAGTGAGCAGGGAGACCCATTTTTGATAAATTGATACCGTCTTTCTGGCTGCTGGAGAGGAGCTCTCGTAGTCTCTCCGACCATGAAGAGGTAGGTGCAACTCTTCGCATGAGGAAGAGGCAAATGAAGATGAGAGGGGAAAGTTGTGAGGCAGCCGAGATCACAGTAGGGCGTGAATCTCCTCTAGAAGGAATACGCCATTTGCCAGAGGATTCATCAAAAACATAGTTCCATTCGTTCGTCCTAGTTATGCTGAATTTGGGCAAACGGACAAATGTTTTGTTCCATATACGTGCATGGTGTGCACAGTCATTTCGCAAAAAGCGAATAGGGTCAACCATGATTGAAGAGATTTTGAATCAATTCCCCATTCTCTAGCTATTTTTTTCGAATATCTTTCGAAGAATGTTCATAAAAATGGGTAATGTCGCCGAAATCCAGAACGCTCACGGCCATCCAAAGCGGCAGATACTCGTGAGAATCCCCATATTTTTTGGCAAAATGATCGACAAACTCAATTCCTGCTAAATTGGATTGTGCGATGCCTTCCCCTCGGTCTTTGGGCACAGGGACGCGTACTTTCTCCAGAGTTCTCTCATAATGATCCCATTTTGGGAAATAGGAAGGGCAGGCATAAGCAAAAGGGGAAGTCCCTTCCGTGTGGTAATAGGCGATCAAACAACGGAACGCGACTTCTATCCGCTCAATAGCATCCAAAAGCGAGAAGCGTAGCCTTCTATCGAACAGGTAGGTGTCCCACACTTTTTCGAGAGTGATTCCCTTTTGATAATTGTCCGTCAAAGAACCGTCAGAATTTCGAAGTCTGTGTGGATGGAGGTATGCCGTAAAACGATAGTATCCCACGGCCTTGAGCCTTTCAATCAACAGCTGCTTGTTTGCAACCAAACCTCGTTGAATAAGCCTTTCAGCTTGTTCCTCGAAAGAAAGATGTTGCTTGCAGTATTGCATGATTCAGGCAAAAAAAACCCTCCCCATGTGCGCGGTTCTCATATCCGCCAGAAGGCAAAATATGATCCTAAGCGGGGGAGGTTATCTGCCCCCATTATGGCGAACCAAGCAGAGGAGTCAAGAAAAATAGCTACATTATTTTCAAATAATCGGATAAAGAGAAATGTATGGTACAATCATGCTGAACGTGAGCGGATTATCCTACTCCATCGGTCTGTCGTCGGCGATGAATTGCTGGTACCGGCTTCGGGGTTTGTCGGGAAGGGTCATGCGGATGACGCCGGAGCGAACGAGTGGCTCAAGGTAGCGCTGAAGGGCGTACTGTGCTGAGGAGATGCCTAGGTAGTCTCGGATTTCAGCGCGCGTGCGCGCAACGCGGCAGAAATCGACCAAGTTTTTTGCATCGGCAGCGGAGGAGGGCTGTCTTTTTGCCGGAGAAAGCGGAGGAACCGCAGTTGCCATAACGTTGGAGAGGATGACCCTGAACGCTCCTGACGAATTGCGGAACGTGGGCTCAGGTAGATGGTGCTCCGCCATGGCGCGCCGTATGGTGGGGATGCCGGAGTAACGGTTTTCTGTGAGGCGAAGCGTCTCCATGGCTGTCACAAGCACAGGGTTGCGCGTATCCGGCTGGCTGTAGCCGAGCTGGTCAAGCGTGAGTCGACCGTATAAGCCGCCCAGATTGACGATTTCCAGGCGATCTTCGTACATATCCAGCTGAATGGGCATGTTCTCGGTATGAACGCTGTAATCGCGGTGGATTAGAGCGTTCAGGACGGCTTCGCGGACGGCTTCCATCGGATACTGCGGTTGGTCGATGCGTTTGCCGGTTTGGGGATTGATTTTTGTAGCCGTGCGCATGTTGCGGCGCACGAAGTCCAGGGCTTTTGCTAACATCTCCGGAAGGGTTCCCTCAAGGCGCTTGGTGTCGGTGAAGCGGTTCCCTGCGGCGTCCACCGCTCCCTTGTCCGTGCCGGGAACGCAGGTGGCGGAGATGCAGAGGCGAGGGTAAAACGCCTGAGGAACCAGGCCGAAGAGCATCAAGGCGGACATAGTGACGCGTCCTTCCCGCACAATGCCGTTGAGCTCGTACTGCTGCGCCTCGGAGATACGCGCAAGATTAGGTCTTTCCGACCGCATGAGCGCCATGTATTCATCAAGCTTGTTTGGATCCAGCGCATCCAATGAAGCGCCCTCGGCAGGGCGAAGATCATCGCGAACTTTCTGCCGAAAGGCCTCATAGCTGTACACCTCATACTCTGTCATGCGCTTGTCCGCTTCGCCGACGCGCGAAAACGACCCCCTGACGCGACCGGCGGCAGTATGGAAACACGGACGCTCCGCAACGTCCACAGGCGGTATCTCGGCGGAGACGAAAGTCTTGCCCCCTTCGTCATACACCGTGAAAACCGGGCGCACCACCGGCGTCATCTGTTCCCCGTACTCAGTTACTTTCTTCTGCAAATCCTGAGCATCGTACACACCCACCTTCGCAAAATGAGCTTTCTCATCGAGTCCGAAGAGCAGAACGCCGCCGTCATCCTGGTTCGCAAAAGCAGATATGGTGTCATAGAGCCTCTCGGGACATCCTTTATGGGCGGACTTGATTTCCAAAGTCTGCCCTTCACATCCTCGCCGCTGCACTTTTTTGATTAATTCACGAAGCTCATTTTCAATCATGGCATCAATCTTATGTTTTATTGCAATCATATAAGACATTTATCAAAAGTAAAGAGAAAACATAAGAAATAAGTGAAATCGAACGGAGTTTTCATAAGATTTATCCAAATAACACAAGAAATTTGATAAGTCAGGAAGAGGTTTCATAAGAAAAACACTTCACTTTTGAAGGAATGAGGGCGTATGGGGCAAAAAGAAAGTAAAATTGAAAATATACCTGCATGACGCAAAATAGTACTTGACAAGACAGACGCATGGTGGTATAAGGGAGGCACAGAGCGGAAGGGGAACTTCTTTCGCACATGGGTCAGGTGACGCCGTAAGGTCACTCCGGAAACCGCGCGTGCGGTGGACGGGCAAATAATGTGACGGCACAGGTCAATCCTTCGGCGGGAACGCTGATTGTAGTGAACGAGATGCCGTGGCATTCACCCCCGAAAGCGGGTGGAAGCTGCGGTTTTTTTGTATCCACGGGCTTGTGCTGTCGGTCGTTCAACCAATCAAGCACACCTCAAAGATATGTCAAGACTCGATAGATTACCCTCGTCGATCGGCGATTTCTTCCGCTCCAATGCATCCGTACCTCAAGGCCTCATCTTGCCCTCAAGCAGGGCGCCTCAAGGCGGGGAGCAGAAGTTTGAAAACAAGGTCCTCAATTATAGCCCGAAGACGACCCAGAATTTGGATGAGTTTAATGCACAGCCGGTAGAGTTTTACAACCGCCAACCTGTACTCCAGGAACACGCGCTGAAGCTGTTGTCGAACAACATCGACCCGTTGCTGGATGCCGGGGCGGATCTAAACGCCGAAGCAGGCGATCAGACGGCGCTCACGGTTGCTGTGGCACGGGAGGATTTCTCCCCCGCGCACTTCCCGCGCCGTGCCGGTGCCATCGATGAACAGGGGAAATAATGGATTTTCCTGAAATCATAGAACATTTGTAAAGCTTATATCAATTTCTTAGTCTATACCCGAGAATGAGCAATATATTTGAATATAAGGGACACCGGTACACATTCTACAGAGGATGGGGTTCGGATTCGGATCTTGAGGTTGTTAAGGCCTTTCTTGATGACCGAAAACTACCGGAAGAATCATACTGTGTCGTTGTCCATAACGGTGCAGACCCGGACAATAAGCGGCACCAGCAGGTTGTCACGTTTTACGGTTTAAGGACGTACTGGGGTGATTTTATACACCGAGGACCTTTCTTTCATGACGAATTAGGAAACGATTATCAGACGTTTGTTTCTCATGCTTGGAGGGGTGAATCTTTGACACACCGTCAAAAGAAACACATCCAAGATTCGTTTGAAGACTTTGTTTACAAGATGAGGGATGTAAAGTCCATTCACTTCTACTACCAAGACGTCATAGAAACAGAGAGACGCAAACTAAAGTTTAATTTTTATGAATACTCCGGAGACGAAGAAGACAGAAAGGTACTAAGTGCTTTCAAATTCGGTAAGTCACTTGAAAATCAATCATATTGTGCCGTCAAGTACGATGGGAAAGGCAGGTTTTCATCATCGGATTTCCTTTTCAGACATGAAACTTTCACACCGGTGGTTTACAACGGTCCGGCTTTCCATGATGATGAGGGAAACGATTATGAAATTATCATGTCCAGAAAGTGGAAGGGCGGAAAGTTGACACAAGATCAACAGGCAGAACTTCAGAAAGCCTTCGAGGAGAGGGTTTCAGGTAGGAGATATGTTGATTTTGTTGAATACCACTGGCAAACAGGAGCAACCAACTAATATCATGAAATACACTTTTATTGATCCTTTTGGCTGGAAGGACGAAGAGAAGCGCATACTAGACGCTTTTCAGAACGACCGATCTCTTCCTGATGTTTCCTACATCGTGATCTGTCACAGACCCGGAGAGTGGTGGGACAGATTGTAACTACCCTTAGAAGTAAAATACATTCAAGCAAAAGAATAACCTATCACAACAATAAACCCAAAATGAAAAAGCAAGAAGACACACAGAAAACAAGAGGAAAGAAGAAGGCCCTCAAGGATCTTCTCCGCGCCGTCCACGAGGGGAAAAATGGCATCGAGAAGGCGAGGAAATTATTGGAGGCGGGTACGGATCCGAATGGTAAGCCGGGAGATGAGGACAGCGAAATGCCCCTCCATGCTGCAGCAGCATCCGGTCACATCCCCATGGTCA